>JAFGGA010000072.1 GCA_016930835.1 Deltaproteobacteria bacterium | reverse complement strand
CGAATGGCCGTTCCATGACATCCTGACAAATGGTGTGAAATTGAAAAGAGATCCCCGTACCCCCTTTCTAAATCGATAAAAAGAGAATCCTGAAATGAAACCGGTTATGGACGTTATTGAAAAACGATCACTGAAATAAGCAAAAAACTCGAATTGAATCTATTTTGGACACCAATGATATCGCATAAAGGATTTACAATCAAAAGCAAATTTGATTACAGACAATCAATGGTTTTTGGGGATTACTTTTTCAATATCGCTTCCACTCCATTATAGACTCTATCAACCGTTATATTTTTCATGCAGGTCATATGATCGCATTTTTTTTTAAAACAAGGGCTGCATTTTATTTCATCTCTAATGACGACATGACCTTTACCATAAGGTCCGGTGCGCCAAGGTGCGGTCGGGCCGAATAACGCGACCGTTGGGCAGCCCATGGCCGCGGCCATATGCATGGGACCGCTGTCTGTGGTAATGAGGAGGTCGCATTTTGCATAAAGACAGGCCAACTCCTTTAGAGTGGTCTCTCCCGTTAGGTCTATGGCCCTTTCAGTCATTGTATTCAAGATTCTTTTGATGTCGGATCTATCCTTCACACTCCCCGTGAAGATGACCTCGGAAGCCCATCCTTTTTTAATTCGATCCGCTAAAAGGGCGAATTTTTCAGGATCCCAAAGTTTGGTATTCCACCTAGCCATGGGATTAATGGCAATGACTTTTTTCCCCTGAAGTCCTTTGTTCTTAATGAATGTATCTATCCTTTCATTAGCGTTGGTGTCAATGGGAATCTCACCTTTCCATTCCGCATTGTCGCACCGGAGGTGTTTCGCGATGGCTAGATATCGCTCCAAAGCATGTTGGTCGATGTCGACCGGGCACGGTTGTTCCGTTAAAAAAATGGAAGAGAATTCCCGGCTGGTGCTTAACCCGACCTTTCTTTTGCCTTTGGAGAGGAAAGTCAAGATGCCGCTCTTGAATAGCCCTTGAATATCGATGACCCAGTCGTAGTTTGTTCGTCGGAGTTCCCTGATAAATTGTACAATCTCTTTTTTGGCACTTGATTTTCCATTGCTATGAATCAATTGCCTAGACCAAGACTTCCGATTCGAGACAATAATATGATCAATATCTTTATGCCCTTTAATGATTTGGCTGGCATCCGGCTCCACCAGCCAATCGATCCTGGCCTTGGAAAAATTTTTTCGTAACACCTCCAAAAGAGGCAAAGCATGGACCACATCGCCGATGGAACTGAGTTTGATAATCAGAATACTATTCGGTTTTGTTATTTTTGGTGTGTTTTTCTTTTTCCAGAATCCAATGAACGGCATCAAGAAGATCCTCTGCAATATAGCCAGGTGTTAGGTTTTTTTGGGGAAGGATGTATTGCATATCACCCAGCCCATAGCCTGTTTTGACTAAGATAGGTTTTAGATTTAAACGGTCGGCGAATTCCAGATCGGTCCATCGGTCTCCAACCATATATGATCGGGACATATCAATTTCAAATGTTTTCAGTGCCTGATCAATCAGGCCGGTCTTGGGTTTCCTGCAATCACATATATATCCATATTCAACCACGGGGCCGTTGGGATAGTGCGGGCAGAAAAAGATCCCGTCAATATGCGCATTCCTCTCTTTCAAGTAATTATTCAGATAGGCATGAATTTCATCAACCAGTTCTATGGGGAAATACCCGCGCGCCACCCCGGATTGATTGGAGAGGACAATTGCAAGCAAATTATTATTATTCAATAATCGTATAGCCTCGGCTACGCCGGGCAGTATCTTGAACCGGCTCAGGTGGTTGATATAACCCATTTCTTCATTGATGGTTCCGTCGCGGTCCAGAAAAACGGCAGGTTTTTTCAATGCGACATCTCCTTTTGCATCTCTTCCCATACTTCTTCTGGTTCAATACCCCGCATGCATTCGTAATGGGTTGGACATTCGCGTTTCAGACAGGGGGCGCAGTCGAGATCATGTCGGACAATACGAGCCTTTCGACCTCTGGGGCCGGTCGCTACATGGTCTGTTGAGCCGAATATGGCCACAGTGGGCACATCCATGGCCGCTGCCACATGCATGAGCCCAGAATCGTTCGTGATAAATAGATTGCATCTTTTAATTACAGCCATCACCTCACCCAAGGTCGTTTGACCACACAGGTTGATTGCGGTATTTTTCATGAAGCGGGTCACTGTTTTACAGATGTCTTTTTCGCCCGTGCTTCCCACTAAAACGGTCTTGGCTCCCCATCTTTCCACGACCCAATCTCCAATGACCGCAAATCGTTCCGCTGGCCAGCGTTTTGCCGGGCCGAAGATGGCCCCCGGACTAAGACCGATCAGACGATCATCCGGTTTGATCCCTTGCGACAACAGCCTCGCATGCGCGGTATCCATGTCTTTATCATTGATGATTACGACCGGGTCTTTGGTTTCAGCCTCCCACCCCATGGCCCGCAGGATCGCGAGATAGTGCTCCACCTGATGTTGTTTGCGAATATCATGATCCTTGCATATGACATGTGATAACAGGAAGCGACGCCCGTCCGTGTTAAAGCCGATGCGATATTTGACTCCGCTGAGGTAGGCGATGAGAGCCGCTTCAAAGGCGTTTTGGAATAAAAGGGCCAGATCAAACTGCATTTTCCGGAGTCTCCTGGATATGCGGATGACATCGCCCACATCTCCCAGGATACCTCCTTTTTTTTGAAATGGAATGATTTGATCCACGGCAGGGAGATGTTCAATGAGGGGTAATACCCAGGGTCTGGCGAGAACCGCGATAAAGGCGTTTGGAAAGATCTTTCTCACGGCTTCCATAGCCGGAAGACTCATGACCGTATCTCCAATCCAATTGGTGGCCCGTATAAATACCCGATGAATATCGGTTGTTTGAATGGGTAGTTTTCCGATAACCTGTGTCATGAAATATTCTTTAAAGTTTTTTCTTTTCTGAAATAGGCCAAAACATTCGTGTTTTCCACCGTCTGTGGAACCAGAACCATTGTTCAGGATACTTTCGGACATATTCCTCAATGATCCGTGTATACATTAACGTATTTTGTTCAATATCCTTGGTTTTATCACCCGTACGAACGGGTTTTAATTCATCTTCAAAAGAAATGCAATATCGTCCATCCGGTTGTCTGATGGAGAACAGAGGGATCACCGGAGCATCCGTTTTCAGGGCCATGAGTGCCAGGCCCTTGTTGGTGCATGCCCAGCGTCCTAAGAATTCCACAAACACGCCGTCATACCAGTCCACATTTTGATCCAATAATATGCCGACGACCCCCTTTTGTTTGATGGTCATTAAGATTCTTCTCATGGCCTTTTGTTTGGGTATGACGGAGGATTTGAATCGCGTTCGCAGTTCTTCAACAAGCCGATCAGCGGGGAGAAGGTCGATAGGTCGTGCAACCACTGAGATCCCACCAAATCGGAGGGATACGGCGGCCGCCATCAGCTCCCAGTTTCCAAAGTGGCCGGTGAGCAGGAAGACACCCCTCCCCTTATTCATAGCGTTCAGGTAATTCTTTTCATTCGTAAAAAAGACGTATTTCTCTAGGTTTTGATCATGGAGCCTAAAAATATGGGGAAGTTCAAACATCATTTGTCCAAAATGAAGATAGACCTTTTTGATCAATTTTTTTTGGGCTTTCTTATCCATGGTATGGCCGAAGCTCTGTTGAATGTTTTCCCACGCAACCTTTTTCCGTTCAATGGGCACCAGAAAAAACAGCATTCCAACCATCTTCCCCAGATATTGTGAGACGGAAAATGGTATAAACGAAAACCATGTAACAAATAATCTCAGGAACCGGTAAGTCATCTTGTCGGTCATTTTCCCTCGATGGTTCGTTTGATCAATTGAAGAAAGCGATCTTTTTCATCCAAGATGTCGAATCGTATCGTGAGATAGGCTAAATAAGGATATCCTTCAGCCACCTGTTCCAGCTTTACCCAGTCCTTTTCCGTGGTGATCATATAGTCAGCCCCCATACGATCCTTTTCGATGACCATCTTCCGGAATATGTCTTTATTGAACATAAAATGGTCCTTGAATTTTTTAAATCCTTTTATCTCAGCCCCCAGTTGGATTAAGGTTTTCTGAAATAGCTCGGGCCGGGCGATCCCTGCAAATGCCATGATACGTTTTCCTTTTAAAAAATCTAGATCATGATGCCGACCCTGACCAGGGAAAACGATCCTTTCCGGAATATGATCCGCCTTAAAAAAAGCTATACCGGGAAATCTTTTTTTTAGTATCAGGGATAGATCATCTTTGGACGGGGAATGAGACGATCGTGTCATGATCACGACGTTGGCTCTTTCTAGTTGAGCAAGCGGTTCCCTCAAAGGTCCCCAGGGTAAAAGCCTGCCATTTCCGAAGGGATCGGCTGCGTCAATCAAGACCATGTCAAGATTTCGTTTCAGGGTGAGGTGTTGAAACCCGTCATCCAGGATGAATAGATTTGCTCTGAATCGATGCAAGGCATGCAGACCCGCGAGATACCTTTTTTTTGATACGATCACGGGAACCCCCGGGAGCCTTTTTGCGATCAAATAGGGTTCATCACCGGCCTCTACCGGCCCGGCATGAATTTCTTTTCCGTTGGAGACCTCCAGAATCTTTTTTTGATGCTTACCCGCATATCCCCTGGAAAGTACGACCACCCTATATCCTTCGCGTAAGGCCCATTCCGCCAACATACACGTAGCCGGTGTCTTCCCTGTACCCCCAACGCATAGATTGCCGATGCTTATCACAGAACCCGGAAGGGACTTCGATTTGAAAATGGTTTTTCTCCCCATGATGCGGAGCCGGACCGCCACCCCGTATAAAAAGGCCAAGGGCGCCAAGGCGGGGATTAAGGGTGTGAAACCTTTGGTATTAAAGATCCTGGGCCAATCCATGATCTCCCATATAGTCCTTAATGTGGGCCATGACTCGCATTAAGGCTCCTTTATTCATATTCGCGAAAGCCCTCGCCTTCGCACCCATTTGTTCAGCTTTTTCAGGGGAAGACAGCAGTTCTTCCATGACCGCGTAAAGGGTTTCATGGTCCTTTACCATAATACCCCCACCGGTATCAATGAGAAGCTCTGACATCAGTGAAAAATTATGTATATGGGGCCCGAATAGAACAGGGCAACCAAAACGAGCGGGCTCCAGCAGATTATGGCCGCCTATAGGGGCCAGGCTGCCACCCACAAAACTGATGGTTGCAATCCCATAGACCCGATCAAGCTCACCGATGGTGTCGAGGATGAGGACTTGATAACGCTTTTCAGGGAGATTGCCTAGGCGGGACCGTCGTTCACAAATAAGACCCTTTTGCCCGCATAATTCTTGGATACGGGCTGCTCTTTCAATCCTTCTGGGTGCAATAATTAAGATGAACTCAGGAAAAAGGTGGTTTAGTCTCTTGTAGATACCCAAAAGGATTTTTTCCTCCGGTTCATGGGTGCTTCCCGCCACCCATATACATTTATCAGGAGGGAGGTTTAGCCTGTGACGCCATTGAGAGGATTCCCGGTCATCCAAAGAATGCCAATCCTGATCAAACTTGATGTTTCCAACGGCTTTGACTTTATCAGGCGGAAGACCGATGGACATGAGCCTTTCCCGGTCCAGATCTGATTGCATCAGACAAAGATCGGGTGTATTCAGGATCACCTTGGCCAACCGGCGGAATCGCTGATAAGATTTAAAGGTTCGCGGTGAAATGCGTCCATTGATGAGTATCACGGGGATCCGTCGCCTGTGAAGGCGAGTGATCAGACCGGGCCAGATATCCGTTTCCACGAGAATAAATACGGAGGGGTTGATATTTTGAACTGTTTTTCGAACGGTCCACCAAAAGTCAAGCGGCATGGGGAGCAAAACTACCTTTTCGAGGTCTATTTTTTTTAGGGCGATTTCCATTCCCTGTGCGGTCGTGACTGTAAATACTATTTTTTTAAAAGGATAAGCTTGCTGGAGGGTCTTAACTACAGGAAGGGCGGATATGATTTCCCCCACGGATAAGGCATGGATCCATATGGGTTTATGGCTGATCGGGATGTTGGTGAGAGGCGGTCTCAGGCGTTTCAACCAGCGGGAATGTTGAAAAAACAAGAGCCAGGGAGCAGTCAATAAAATAAGTACCGTCCATGCCAGATCATAAAGAACCGTAAAGATATCAATCACTTTTATTTCTCTTAGAGGTTTATGGGAAGGTCAATTGTAAAGATCGTGCCCCTTGGTTGATTGTCCTGTACCTGGATTACACCTTTGTGGTCGCTGATGATGCTGTTCACAATGGCCAGACCGAGGCCGGTCCCATGTTTCTTGGTGGAAAAATAGGGTTCAAACAATCGGGTCTTATGGTCATCGGGAATACCCTTTCCATTATCGGAGACTTCGATCCTGATCACCTTGAGTTCATGGTCATGAGAAAGACTGATGATGACCTCTCCACCATTCAAATTGTCATCAACGATAGCCGCAACAGCGTTGTCCAAGAGGTTGATCATGGCGCGTTTGATTTGTTCCCTATCGACCTTGATAATAGGCACGTCCGGTGAATCGTGAAAAATGATCTTTACGTTCTTTCTGGTATCTTTAAAAAGCCCGGCAGTCTCTTTGATGAGTTCACGGATATCCGCGGGCATCGGTGTGGATGCGGGCATTCTTGCATAACTGGAGAACTCATTCACAAGCCGTTTTAACCCTTCCGCTTGGTTAATAATCATATCCGTACATTCCTCAAAGATTTTTCCATCCTGTTGGGATAATTGGTGGCCATATCTTTTTTTCAACCGTTGAGCGGAAAGCTGTATGGGGGTGAGTGGATTCTTTACCTCATGGGCAATCCGTCTGGCCACTTCACGCCAAGCGGCCATGCGTTGGGCCTTTTCAATCTCACTCAGATCATCAAAAACAACCACTAACCCGGTGTTTCGTCCGCGGTCATCACGCAGTAGATTGATGGAAACGAGTAAGGACAAGGACTGATTATCAACCGCCAACCGGATATGCTTATTTATGGCTCCTTTCCTCAATAGGCCTCTGTCTCCCAAAAAATCATTAATGATCTCTAAGTACTCCTTCCTCATTACATCTTGATAATACCGGTTAATGACTTTTTCAGACTGTATGTTCAACATCCTTTCAGCGGATTTATTGATGGTCAGGATTTTGCCTCTCGCATCAGCGGAAACGACCCCCGCCGCGACATTGGAGAGGATGATTTCCATATAAAGCCGTCTTTGTTCGATCTCGATATTGCTTTTAATCAGTTCCGCATTGGCTTCTTCCAATTGTTTTTTGCTGTTTTTTAGATCCAATGTCATCCGGTTAAAGGAATTCACCAGATCTCCGATCTCGTCCTTTGATTCCAGATTGATGAAAAAGTCATAGTCACCTGAGGCAATCCGGTTGGTCCCTTCCGCAAGTTCCTGGATGGGGACAGTAATACCTTTGGAAAGATAAAAGCCGAACCACACGGAAACGAATATGATGATGAGGGTTACGATGGAGAGCCAGATCAGAGGGGTGATTTTCATGGGGCGTTTCAGTTTTTTAAACTCGTTGTATTCGGCTAGACCTTTGGATACCGTATCCAAACGTGTTAAAAAGACACCGGGGATAAACCGCTCCACTACAACGACTCCCACCACTGCCTTTGATTCCGTTCTTGAAAAGATGGGTACCAAACCGCTTATGAGGTCGCCATAGCGGGATGATTGGATAAATTGCCCATCCGTGCCTTTATCAAAGGTCTCTTTGAGGATTCCAATCGGCGGGTCTTTATACGGAGTCATATCAATACGATCATCTATTGCGACGGCCCTCAGCACCATCATTTTTGAAAAGACCTTGATGGAAGCCAAACGATACTCCACCCGTTTTTTATTAATAAATTCCTCTAATATTTCCTTTTCTTTAATGAGCATATATCCATGGTAGGTGATGAGAAGGCTGAGATCGTTCCCGTATGATAGTATTTCATCCGTAATCTGCTTATAATAGGCCTGACCCACCTCCAATGAATTCTCGAGGGATCTTTCAATGGGCAGGTTATACCAGTACTCAATGGAATTGGATATAAACCAGACCGAACTCAAGAACAAGATAACAGCAGGCAGTAAAGAGAGGGATATAAAGGCAAGGACCAATTTGGTCCTCAGCTTGGCCCCCATAATCTTTTTTTTACGTTCAAACAATAATTTAACGAGATTTCGTAAAATAAGAAAGAGGAGAAGAAGTAAAAGGATTACATTAATATTGATAAGGGCGAAGATCAGGATTGTGTTGGATATAGGGAGATCGAGACCGAGTTCAAAGATATTCATCCCGATATAAGACAGGAGAATAATAGCAACAATGAGAATGCCGATAATATAACGCTCTCTACGTTGCCTTTTTAAGTCCTGTTTTTCGCTTTCTAGATAGTCTTTCATTTTTCAAATATTCAAAAAGCCCCGAATGATTGAACGGGAGTCATCCGGGCCTTTAAGAAGGAAAAGTATAATGTAAAATGATAGCCAAGCGAATTAGGAAAAGCAATACCTATCGCATTCGCGTTTTATGGGAAAGGGTCTGAATCATGCGTCAATTTTAGGCGGGAATGGGCTCCAGAGAACCGAATACCGGAATCTTCACCCTGTTTTTGATACATTCTTCCGGATTATCCAGCACCAGCCGTTCCCAGTATCTCCTATTGGCGATCAATTTTCTCAGTATCGCCTGATTGAGGGAATGGCCAGATTTTTCAACGACAAAATGACCGATGATGGGTGCTCCAAGGATAGCTATGTCTCCTAAAAAATCCAGGATTTTATGTCTTACAAATTCGTCTTTATATCGCAGTCCGTCCTCGTTTAATACCCTAAAATCGTCAATAATAATGGCGTTATCGAGGGAGCCACCCAAACCCAAACCGGCTTCCCGTAACGCCTGCACATCATTTAAAAAGCCGAAGGTACGAGCTCGACTGATCTCTGTGATAAAATCCTTCCCCGAAAAGTGCAGGTCATATTTTTGCTCTTTAATCATCGGGTGATTGAAATCGATGGTGTAGGATATTTTCAGTTCGTTTGCCGGGTGGATGGCGATGGATTTGTTCCCTTCCCGCACTCTAAGGGTCTTTTTTAACACGATAAAACTTTTCGGTTTTTTCTGTTCTCTGATCCCAACGCTTTTTAATAGGAACACAAAAGGGGCGGAACTGCCATCCATAATGGGTACCTCGGGGCCATCGATCTCCACCCTGGCGTTGTCAATACCTAGCCCGAAGAAGGTCGCCATCAAATGTTCGATGGTGGAGACCCTTGTCCCATTGCAGCCAATGGTAGTGGATAAATGGGTATCTACCACGTTGTCAAAGTGAGCCTTAATGGCGCGGTTATGGGACGCATCTTTGCGAATGAATTTGATACCGGTATCCGGGGGGGCTGGCTTGACGGTAAGCCTTACCTTTTGTCCCGAGTGAAGCCCTATCCCCGTGCAACTTACATCATCACGTACAGTTCGTTGTTTGAAGTCCACTTGTTTTTCCCCCATTCATATGTAGATGAAAATCAACTGGTTAGATAAGAAAAGCAATTAATGTGCCAATGTTGACAATAATGAAGTGTATGCAAAAATTTTTTATAACCGGCTAATTTTATTGATATATTATTAAATTAAGGCATCATGTCGTTCTTGTTGGCACACTTGAGAGCAATGGAAACTGTGGTGAAAATACCACAGCTTGGTCGATGAAAAGTTACAGTATATTATTCACCAACATGTCTAGATTTTTTCTTGTTTGCAAGAATGGTAATGTATAAGATAAATAATTGAAGATTTCAATCATTCTTTGGATGTTAATGTCGCCTTTTGGAGAAGTTATGAGAAAAATCTCTTCTATCGTGCAAAATGGCCATAAGATATTAATTTTTTGTATTATTTTATGTTTTATTATATCCATTTATGGTTGTTATCAAACGCCAAAAATGGATATTCAGACTCCGGAACAAGCCCTTACACCCATTGCATATGATTTGCCAACATTCGCCGACGACATGGATTACCATCTCCTTGAACAGGCCTTGCTGAGAAATATGGAATATCTGGATCGTTTGGACCCTGCTTATATTTTTATCTATGGTCCCCATGCTTATACATGCCGGGAAGTGCGTGAGAGCCAAGAAAGACTTTTAGATCTCATTCAAATCATGACTGAGCCAAAGGAATTGAATGGAATCATCAGAAAAGAGTTCAATGTCTACAAGGCAGCAGGCCGGATGGAGTCAGGGCGGGTCTTGTTTACCGGCTATTTTGAACCGTTATATGCAGCCAGCCCTGTGCCGGATGAGGTATACCGATATCCCATCTATGGCATGCCGGATGATCTGATCAAGATCGATCTATCCATGTTTCGGAAGGATCTGGAAGGTAAAACAATTATCGCTAGGATTGATGGAAATAAGGTGGTGCCTTATTTTTCAAAAATCCAGATTGAAACGGAAGGCGCTCTTCAAGAGAGGGGTTTGGAAATAGCCTGGTTGAAAGATCCGGTTGATGTGGCCTTCCTGCATATTCAAGGATCGGGACGTTTACGATTTCCGGATGGAGAGACCATCTGCGTGGGATACCAGACATCCAATGGCTGGGCTTATCAAAGTATCGGTCGATACATGATCGAACAGAGCTATGTCACGCCTGAAGAGATGTCCATGCAAAAGATCCGTGAATATCTCTCCGATCATCCTGAAACGGTTGATGAGGTCTTAAATTATAACCCTTCATATATCTTTTTCCGAGTATTGGATAGCGATCCCCTGGGAAATATCAATGTGCCCGTCACGCCGGGTCGTTCCATTGCTTTAGATGATAAGCTTTTCCCGAAGGGCGGTTTGTGTTTCATCTCAACGGAAAGGCCGGTGCTTGAGAACGGTGAGATTAAAGAGTGGATACCTTTCTCACGATTCGTCTTGAACCAAGACACGGGAGGCGCGATTAAAGGTGCAGGTCGAGCGGATTTGTTTTGGGGTAACGGTCTTTATGCCGAACTGGCGGCAGGACACATGAAGCACAATGGGGATCTTTATTTTCTGATAAAAAAGCCTTTAAGGGCCGGGAAAAACTGATTCATGTTTGCGAGGATATCCTTCTTTTTACGGTCTTTTTTATTGTGCATTATCATTCGTGCCTGAAATAGATCCAATTCGACCTTTTCATTATTTGTATGATTTAAGATTTTTGAAAAACCTTGGTCAAATTCATAGATTCCGCGGTCAAGCCGCGGAATGACCAATATCGTTCTTGGGTACGGAACAATAACTTGTCATTATTGTTTTCTGCCCGTCATGCTGCGGCTTGACCGCGGAATCCAATGTTTGATGGTCTCGTAAAAAGTCGAAAAATAGGCGTTTTTTTCATTCCGGCCTGCCTGTGCGTGTCCGCACGCAGGCAGGCGAAGGCTGGAATCTAGTCTTTTCAGATATTTACAGGGGCTCTGGACCCCGGCTGCAGTCTATTCCGAACTTGATACGGGACCGGGATGACGACTTTTTACGAGTTCGTCACTGTTATTTAAATGATTGTTTTTCAATAACGTCCATAACCGTTTCCATTTCAGGTTTCTCTTTTCGTCGATTTTAAAAAGAGATCCCCGTACTCCCCGAAAACCGTTTTTGGACAAGCATGCCGCATAATGGTCGTAAAAAGATATCCACTGAATGGGTGGTCATGAAAAAGCAAAAAAAGGTAAAGCGCTTCATTTGTTTCGGACTTCTATTGTTTTTGATGAGTCTTTTGGCCTATAAGATTACGTATTCGGCAGAACGTGAGAGGATCACTAACTTAGAAAATAGATTATTTATTGAAAATCAAACCAATACATTCCATCGTGAGGATCAAGGTGTTACGTCGTCTATCTTGATATGTTTGGGTCGAATCCATTTTGATCCAATGAAAAGGCTTCCGACCCCGGAGTCCGGATTAAAGGCATCAGCAACCTATCCGACCGGTCAACCAGGATATTATATCGTACAATTTGATGGGCCTATCGAGGGTTCGTGGAAATCGGAACTGGAAGCGGCTGGAGCGGCCATCTTTGATTATATCCCCGATTTTGCTTTTATTATCAAAATCGATCCCAAAGATGAACAGGTCATTCGAAGACTAGGGCATGTCCGTTGGTTGGGACGATATGAATCATCTTATAAGATCAGTCAAAAAGCCCTGGAAGGCCAATATATTCGAGAGAGAGAAGCGACCTTGAACCGCATGACCTTCATATCCCTTCGTATAGATATTTTCCCGGGTGAAGATGTTTATGGAATAGAATCCGAGATACAATCGTGCGGGGGCTTCATCATAAATAAAAGGTCAACCCATTGGAAAACCAGTCTGGAGGTCGAATTTCCGAAGGATAGATTAATCGATTTATCAGCCATCTCGGGGATTAAATGGATTGAGACGGTACCTCAATGGAAATTATTGAACAATGCATCAATGGATATCGTAAATGTCAGGGTCCCTCGGGATACATACGGGCTCTGCGGTGAGGGTCAAACAGTGGCGGTCTGTGATAGCGGGTTAGATCAGGGCTCCACGAATGCGAATCTTCTCCATGATGATTTTGAAGACGGTTTGGGAAGATCGAGAATCATTGAAATGATTGATCTCAGCGGGGACGGCGCAGCGGATGTGAGCTCGGGGCATGGGACCCACGTGGCCGGATCGGTTTTGGGAAACGGGTTGATGTCCGGAAGCAATCCAGGATCCAATATCTTTCCTCCAAGCTGTTTCGCAGGGATGGCTCCCAAGGCGAACCTGGTTTTTCAGGCGATCGGGACGGATTCGGGATTATTATCCGGTATTCCCCTGGATTTGAAAGACTTATTTTCCCAGGCGGATCGTGCCGGAGCAGACCTGCACACCAATAGCTGGGGAGGGACGGAAGGCAGTGTCTATAGCGCATATTCCGAAGACGTGGATCAATATATGTGGGATCATCCGCATTTTCTGATCCTGTTTCCCGTAGGGAACAACGGGGCGGATCTGGACGAGGATGGAATAGTGGATGGCCATCATATTGATTATCCGGCCACGGCGAAGAATTGTCTGAGTGTCGGTGCCACCGAGGGAGACAGGCCCAGCGGAGCGGGCGCCGATGATGATTGGGGCTTTTTCTGGCCGTTGGAATTCCCCGTGTTCCCCATATCAGAGGATCATGTCTCGGATGATCCGGCCGGAATGGTTGCTTTTGGTTCAAGGGGGCCTACCATTGATGGGCGATATAAGCCCGATATCGTCGCGCCGGGGTCGAATATCTTATCCGTTCGGTCGTCAGCCGCATCGGGAACCGGCTGGGGAGTATATGATTCCCATTATATGTGGCTAGGCGGAACCAGCATGGCCACACCGATTGTGGCGGGGGCCGCGGCATTGATGAGGGAATATTTGATTCAAGAGGTCCATATTTCCAATCCTTCCGCCGCCCTTATCAAGGCCGCGCTTTTGAATAGCGCGGAAGGAATCTCCCCCGGTCAATATGGATCAGGCATCCATCAAGAGGTTCCTGATCCACCCGTACCCAATAACGTGGAAGGATGGGGCAGGTTGAATCTGGGAAATGGGATTTTCCCCAAAGCACCTCTTGCTATTTTATATTATGATGGACAAAACCCATTGAATACCGGTGAGGAGGAGGACTACCCCGTTTATGTCACGGACGCCGGTGATCCTTTTCAGATCCACCTGGTCTGGACGGATTACCCCGGAACCCCGGCTTCCCAAGGCGGGCTGGTTAATGACCTTGACTTAATGGTGGTGAACCCGTCCGGAACCACGCATTATCCGGATAATGCCTCACGGAAATCAGAGATCTACACGTTGATCTTTGATGATGGTTCCGCCGAGATTTCCTATACCGCCGATAAGGTCGCCGTCAGGTTTACGCCGCCTATCTATCCGGTTAGTGTGGAATCGGCCACCTTTTTCTTTGATAATCCCTATGAAAGTGAGAGTGATGTGGATTTGGTGGTCTATGAGGATAACGGAGCAGGGCGTCTGCCCGGAACACTATTATATGGAAAAACCATGAGCTATATCCCAAGCGGATGGATTACGATTGGCATCACGGGGGTCAGCATCACGAGCGGGGATTTTTATATTGCCTTGAAAAAAACAGATCCCGACCAAGGGATTCTGCAGGATGATGAGGATCATGGGACCAGTTATTATGACGAGGGTAGCGGATGGGAGCGCGATGAGGGTTATACGTCCTATATCCGGGCCAATGTGAGGGGGATGGATTATTCCACGAGTTTCGATAGGGTCAATAATGTGGTGGGTCTGACCCTGGAGAGCCCTGATCCGGGTTTGTATCGGGTGAAGGTATCGGGATACAATATTCCCCATGGCCCTCAATCTTACGCCCTGGTCATGAGCGGGGCCGTTACAGAGGCTGAATCCCTCCAGTTTCGTTTAGCCGAATATGCCGTCGATGAAAATGCTGGATCGGTTGGTATCACTGTGACCCGCGCAGGAAGCAGCGGGGCCGTGAGTGTACAATATGCCGTTAGCAATGTTTCGGCATCGGATGGGACCGATTATACTGCCGCCAGCGGGATATTGAACTGGAGCGATGGAGATGCATCCGCCAAGACCTTTTTGATTACTATCCTAGATGATCCGGAGATGGAAGGAGATGAGACGGTTGATTTGACTCTCAGCAATACCACGGGGGGCATCTCTCTGGGTACACCGAGTATGGCAATCCTCCGGATCATCGATAATGAGACCTATGCGACCATTCAGTTTGAGTCGGCCACATACTCTGCAGATGAAACAAACGGTATGGCGACCATCACCGTGACGCGTACGGGCTATGGAAGTGGTGCCGTCGCAATAGATTATGCTACAAACGACAGCACGGCCTCCGCCGGAAGTGACTATACATCCGTATCCGGCACTCTAAGCTGGGGTGATGGTGATCAATTCCCCAAGGTGTTCACTCTCCCTGTCATTAATGATGGAAGGGTGGAAAAGAATGAGACGGTCCGATTGATGCTCAGTCATCCGGACGGATTGGCTTTATTGGGTATTTTGGATGCCGCCGTTTTGACCATCACGGATGATGATCAACCCATAGCGAACAATAGTGAGGATAGTGGGTCCTGTTTCATTAACACCTCAAAGCGCCCTTTGATCAAGGGAAATATATTGAGGAGGGGCATTTAGCCGATCGGTTTTCAGTATTTTTATTGACACTGAAGCCCATTTCTTCCTAAACTAGTGCGTGTTTGAAAGTTCCGTAAACCCATTTCTCCCGATTTTTCATGAAGTGGAATAAAAGTGGATTGGAATATTTTTCGTTATACCCTTTATAGGAGCCGGATATTTCAATGGAGGAGATATGATGCGCTATCGATTGGTTTCAGCTTGTTTGCTGGCTGTTTTCTTGATCACCCCACAGCTTAGCGGAGCGGAAGAGGATCTCTTGGGGCACATTTCGTCCCTTTCAGGCGTGGTTCAGATGAAACGGGCGAAAGAGACCCAGTGGAGGGCACCCGAACTGAATATGCAAGTGTATGTAGGGGACACCATTCAGACCCAGGAAGACGGCCAGGCGACCATCACCTTTACGGATGAAAGCCTTCTCAAGATCAGCCCTAACAGCCATATCGCCCTCAGTACCATTCTATCCCCCGCTGAAAAGAAGCACTCTATTCTGCTTTTTTTCGGGCGGATATGGAATAAGGTCAGCCAACGAGCCTTACGCCAGCGGGTGGTGGAGGTTCAAACCCCTACAGCCATATGCGGTGTCCGCGGAACCGAGTTTGAAACTGCGGCCTATGAAGACGGCACCATGGTGGTACGAGTCAACACCGGCCAGGTGGAGGTCGATAATGAACGGGATCAAGGTACCTTGTCCGCCAATGAAGGAGCGCAAGTCTCTTTAGATTCCAAAAACATCAAGGCTCAACCTGGAATGCAACCGGATTGGGAAAAGAGTGAAAAAGGAGGAAGGGAAAGGCTTTTTGCGGATGGCGAAAAATACGGTGGATATGTGAATGATGAGATCAAAAAGCGCAGGGATCATCTGAAAGGCCTCGTTGATCGGGCCGCTGACTTGGCCAAAAAGAGGGATGAATCTATATCCAGGGCGCAGAATGCCCAAAATCAAGGGGACGAAATAACCTATGAGACCAATATGCAGAAGGCGGATGCCTTAAACAAGGAATTAAAGGCCCTCAATATCCAGATCGCCTTTTACGGCAGGCGTCTGGAATGTCAATTCGGCCTGTTTCGTCATTACGGTGATCTGGCCAAGGATCCTGTACTCTCCACCATGTTTCGCGGCAAAGACTTTATTTTAAAGGAATTGGATAATGTCGAAATGATTCAGGCTGAATTTGATACTATGATTGAAGAAGGCATGAAGATCTCCATGGAGGATATGGAGGACCTCATGGATGAAATGAGAAATAAAATGGATTTATTCCGGAGCAAGAGCGGTAAGCGCGACCCTTTTAAAGATTTATAGTCATGCCCGATTACAAAAGAAATGAACAGGAGAAGGCCCGTCTAATTCATCGAAACGGAGATCAATGATATAGGTAGGCAGTTGAGGATTATTTTCGAGTTCCTTTTAAACAAGGTTTTCGGACTCTCATCTTGATCTTTGGTATAAGCTTCACTTAATCATTGACTTTTTTGAGAAATTGACTTAGATTAAGGTAACTTTTGAGTATTCTAAAAAATTCGAATTTTTTATCTCTGGTTATTCTGGAATCAACAAAACAGACAGTATTCCCCGTATTGAGATTATAAAAGACCATTGAGGAGGTTCAAATGATGGACAGGGCGATGACAACACGAAAAAATAGATGGGTAATGGTTTCAATCTTGTTTCTTGTATTTGTTTTCAGTGGGTGTGTAGGCTCTTCAAAATATAAGACCTTGGAGAGCCAGTATGCCATGCTGCAGGAGGAAAATCGTACAGTCAAGGCTCGGAATATGACCCTCAATGAGGAGTTGACCCAAGTCAGGGATCAAAACGCAAAGTTGGCCCAGCAGAAGAGGGATCAGGAAGCGATCATGAATAGTATGATGGATAGCCTGAAAACCGAGGTTGCCAATAAGTCCGTACAAATCAGCCTAATTGAAGATTCTTTAAAGATCAAAGTGGTGGAGAAACTATTTTTTAATTCAGGTTCCGCCGAGATCACGCGAGCGGGAAGAGCACTCCTTGCCCATTTCGCTTCAACCCTAAAAGAGGCCGAAGACCAGGAAATCTTAGTCATCGGACACGCGGATCAGCTCCCTCCCGGTGATAAACTCTCTGATCAATATCCATCCAATTGGGAATTGTCCACCGCGCGGGCCACGGCCATCGTACAGGTCCTGCAATGGGGCTATGGTATTGATCCGAAAAGGCTCATTGCCGCGGGAGTCGCTCACTATCGGCCGGCCGTTATGGAGACCAACCTAAACCGTGCAACCAATCGCTTCGTAGAAATTGTGCTAACAAGAATGAAAATGACCGATTACGTTGAAAAATGATCAATCACCCTCTTGACGATTGATGTTTTTTCAAAGAGCCCTTCAATCATTCAATAAAATGAAGGGCTTTTTTGTCTATTCTTCCAGTACCCGCCGCACTGCCATACCGATTTTTTCCAATAGTATAGCTTGTTAATATACGCACCGGCCCCGATCCTGAGGACTAACTCCTTTGACCCGTTTGGTCTCGGAGAATCCGCTTGCGATGATGGCCTTTTGCCCCGGATAAATCTCCAATATGCGTTGCGTTGGATACCAGTTCATTCATGGGAAGGGCATCCGTTGATGGGTCTAAATGGCCCAGTATCGGCCCATTGAAAAATAAAAAGGCCGTGCTTTTCCAGATAAAAAGCATGGCCATCAGATCCGATGTCTTTCGGGGGGTCAACGATTTTCTTCCAATTGTTCGATAAAAGCCTCAATATTGGTTTTGGTCTGTTCATCAGAGATCAGTCTTAAATCATTCAAGTCGCCGTTGATAACCAGACTGGGTACGCCTGTTTCCTTTTCCAATCTTTGTGGCATGCCGTACCGGCAATTTGAGTTGTTGGGGCATGTCTTGGCGTCATGGTAAATGATCCCGTCCACCTTGAAAAAAGCCAACATATCTTTGATATATTTTTCCTTAAATGCATCGGATCGAACGATGAATAATTCGATATAGGCCCGGGCCATACTGTTAAAGGGATCTTGCGGATCAAAAGCCGTGAAGATCCAACTATTGCAATAGGTGGAGGCTAGGACATTCGCCTTGAGCTCCGCGAACAGATTGGAGTGGGCACTCAACCGACCCCATACCGGCATCCCATCCCAATAAAGTCTGAATCTTTCTCCCTCGACTGCCGCAATCTTATTTTTGATCCTATCTTTCAACTCGGCTAGCAAGATCTTGTAATAATCAACGGCCTGTTGGGTGCCCCTCAAAACCACTGCCGGACCCATATGAATGGTGCCGTCAAAAAATGTGATGGGAGACGGGACTGCTGATGCGGTATCCAATACCTCTTTCCAAAGATCGGAACACTCCCTGGAAAGGGCCAGAATGTGCTTCATCTCATCCATATCAAATTTTTTGCCTGAGATCTCTGATAAGGGTTCAATCAGCCCTTCCATCTGTTCCGCAACCGATTGAATGTGGGCCTTGGTGACATTGGATACACCCCGATGGGTGGTGACCCCTATCAAGGGAACATTGAGATATTGGGCATACCACGCAAACCAGTCCTGAACATCCCGGCATTGATTGGTGTTGAAAACCAAGACATCCGGTTTGGGTACGCTTTCGATACCCTTATAGGCCCGTGAAAGGGGTGTGATCCCCTTGATATAGGCACCCACGTCGGCGGTCAGATAAGAACAGATATCCGGTGAATAACCGATGGCGTTTGATTCAGGGATTAAATCCGTTGCCATACGGGTGGACCCCAGCATGGCACCGTGGTTCTCCGGGAAGTGGACCAGGAACCCCAAGGCCCTTAGTAACTCAGCGGGTCCTACACTGGTACACCACGCGATTTTTTTCTTACCGGTTTTGGCGGCATCATCCATTTCATAAAAATAATCGGCCATGATCCGGTTCATTTCTTTGGTGGCCTCGATTTTTTTACGTTCTACTTTTTTCTTTTCCTCCATCCATTTTTCCTCCATTCTTAGTAATAAGGCGCGAGGCATATAGACCTTTAAAATAAAGTCTTTCAGTTTATGGTCGTTGAGCCGTGTGCGTTGCGCCTTTGATATTCGCAATCATCATCACCGAGCCTTCATGCTCGGTCCATGTTTCACGTTTCCATTTCAAGGGCATACAAAGCTGCGCCGATGGCCCCTGTCAATTGGGGGTGTTCAGGTACCAAAATTTTTTTCCGAATGATTTCCTCCGTCATGGTGACCAAAAATGGGTTGTTAGCGACGACTCCGCCGGTCATGACCACATTTTCAGTGAGGGAATCCATTTCCAGAACCCTTTTGATCACGGAAAAAAAGAGGCCCTTGACAATGTCGGGGACCTTTTTCCCATGACGGATATTTTCCAGAACCTCCGTTGCGGAAAAGACGGTGCAAAAACTTCCCAACTTAACCATTTCTGTGGACTGCCGGGCGAGTGTATCCATTTCTTCTATGGGGATATCCAAACGCATTGACATCTCTTCCAAAAAGGCGCCCGTGCCCGCGGCGCACTTTCGATTCATCTTAAAACTGATCCGTCGGCCATCCTGATCAAGCTTGATAATTTTATTGTCCTGCCCGCCGATATCAATAATGGTAATGGCCAACGGAAAATAATGATAACATCCTTTTGAATGACACCCAATCTCCGTGCGACTTTCATCGGCAAAAGAAACATTTTTTCGACCGTAACCGGTTGAAACAGATTTGACGATTTCTTCTCTGGATCGATGGGCCATATCCAGAGAGGTGGCCAAACAGAGATCGGCCGAGGCTTGAAAATCCGTGCCGGATTTGGTGATCCCATAACCCAATAAGTTTTTGTCCGTATCAATCAGCGCTACTTTTGTCCTGGACGCTCCGATATCCACGCCGGCAAAGATCGGTTTCGAGGTCATTATTTCATATTCCTTTGAAGCGGCATCGATTTTTGAACCAAGCATCAGAAACTAAACCATACCATGCAAAAATGCAAGTACCATATTATTCATCATATTTTGCTTCTTCATGCGATCTATGCCGCTTGTGCTTCCGGAAATGAAAAAAGATCCTTGTTCCTGTCGGCGAGCGACTGATTGATTAAGAGCCTGCAGAGGAAGTGAATCACTTTGTATGAAGCAAGCGCTCCCAGTGTACAGACCCAATCCGCTTTATCCGTACAAATTTGCTCTTCATCCTCTCCTCGATCCAGTCTAATCAACAGTTCCTGGTGATAGGCCTCGGTTGCCTTTAACGCCTTCTCCAGGTGTCGATTCACATTACCCTCGATAACCCCGTTATGGCTTAGGATGCCTCTTGCGGCAGGAAGAGAGGCCATCTTTTTGATGCTTTCGCAATAATCCGCTAAGGATGCAAAGTAATTGGGCCAAAAAACATCCTCGCAGGGGTCAAAATAGCCGGTCATATCCCCCAGTGTCAAAGTTTGTTCTTTTTCCTCATAAAAGGACATATGGCAAGGTGAATGTCCGGGGGTCTGATGGACTTGCCAGATAATACCTGCACCCAGATCGATTTTATCTCCCTCAGTGATGATAGTATCCACTTCGAATACGTATTCATCCAAAGGTACGGGCGCTGTTTGGATCTCACCCCTTTTGATCAAGATATCAGTGATCATATGGTCGTCAGGAAGGAATCCCTTGATAAACCTATCTTTTTTGAGAAATTTTGCGGCGATGGATCCACCCAATACTTCCAGTTGGGGCCACATCTTCTTCAACCGGGGAAGGGCGCCCACGTGATCATTGTGAGTGTGAGTGAGGGCCAGGTATTTTATCCTGGAGGGATCAATACCAAGATCCCGGATTTGTCTTACAATGATATCCGACGTGGGTCCGGTTCCCCCTTCAATGAGCATGCCTTCTTCACCTATGGATAAATAGACGGGGAAGCTGGGCAAACCAAGTTGGAATAGGTGCGGTGTAATAGAGATAGGTTGCGGTGTTGTGTTTGTCACTGTATTATCCTCCTTAGATTTAAATGGATTCATTTTTTAAATCGAAAAAAACAAAAAAAAAGCCGTGGGCTTTGTCTCACCCACGGCTTTTGAATCAGCTTTTATGAAAATTCATCAAACCATGAGCAGACCTCTCCCGTAAAAATAATAAAAGTAATAATACAAGGTCCCTATGGTTTGATTGGCTTTAATCATCTTTAAATGATATTTCTCCTCAGAAATGTTCTGCTACTTTAATCGCTCCAATTCCTCATGTCAAGCATATTTTTTTGTTTTTCTTTTTATTTGAAGATTCTCTCTATCTGTCTGTCTAGAGCATCGGCAAGTTCCCGTAATTGTATGGGTTTTGAAACGTAATCATCCATGCCCTCTTTGAGACACCTTTCCCTATCCCCTTTCATGGTATGGGCGGTCATGGCGATGATGGGAACGCGCTGCATGGCTCTGGCTTGAGTGGATGTTTTTTGATGATGTTCCGGCCGGGCAGGTGATTCCTGTTCCATTTTTCGAATCGCTTTGGTGGTCTCAAAGCCATCCATCTCCGGCATTTGGACGTCCATTAAGATGACGTGATGCGCTCCATCTTGAATGACATCCAGGACTTCTTTACCGTTATTGACCACATCCGCATGATACCCGAGCTTCTCCAGCAGCCTTAAAGCGACTTTCTGGTTCACGTGATTATCTTCAGCCAAAAGAACCCGTATCTTCTGTTTTCTTTCCTCCGCTATGCTATGGCGGGTGACAAAATGGGCAGCGGTTTTGTCATCGGGTATGAATGACTCGCCTTGAACACTGATCAGACAGTCAAATAAGGCCGATTGTTCTATAGGCCTTGTGAGATAAGCCGAAAATCCGACTTCTTTCAATCGGGCCACATCCCCCCTTAGGCCGGTGGCAGTCAGCATAATAAGTGATGTTTTCTGAATCATCGGATCTGATTTGATACTCCGCCCGAGGGTTTCACCATCCATATCGGATAACTGCATATTCAAGATAACAATGTGAAATGGATCGTTATCCTTTACGGCTTTTCTGAGTTCTGACAATGCTTGTTGTCCAGTGAGCGATTCGTCAAACCGACATCCCCATAAAGTCAGGCTTGATAAAATGGGTTGTCTGTTTTTGATCTGATCGTCAACCACCAGGATTCGTTTATCTTGTAAATTGTCATGGGCTGTCGCAGTGATTTGCTTAATTTTTACGCGTTTTTTAAGATTCGCCGTAAACCAAAAGGTGGAACCTCTTGCTTCTTCACTTTCCACCCCGATCTGACCGCCCATCATCTCCGCAAGTTGTTTGGAGATTACGAGACCAAGACCGGTCCCCCCATATTTTCTCGACATGGAAGCATCTATCTGGGAAAAGGAACGAAACAATTGATTCATACGGTTGTCCGGGATGCCGATGCCTGTATCTTCAACCGCAAATCTCAGGATAACATAGGTATCCGTCTCATGTTCAAGCGTTATGGTGCTTCCTATATGACCCTCGTCCGTGAATTTGACGGCATTACCAATGAGGTTGATAAGTATCTGCCGGAGACGTCCCGGATCTCCCTGTAAAAGGGATGGGATCTCATCCTGGATTGAGCAAGAAAGTTGGAGCCCTTTTTTTTGTGCATTTACTTCCAAGGTCGAGATGATATCCTTCATGGTCTCCCGGATGTCAAAATCGATGATCTCCAGATCCAGTTTCCCGGCCTCGATCTTTGAAAAGTCCAAGATGTCGTTTAAGATCGTGAGCAAAGCATTGGCGCTCCGTTGAATCGTCCGCGCGGACTCACGCTGTTCGGGGCTCAGTTCCGTGTCCAAAAGGTAGTCCGTCATTCCGATAATGCCGTTCATGGGGGTTCGGATCTCATGGCTCATGTTCGCCAGAAATTGACTCTTGGCTTTATTGGCCGCTTCCGCGGCCTCTTTGGCTTGCGCCAATTCCTTTTGGGTCTTCTTTCGCTCTTCTATCTCATTGAGGGCCTTCCTTCGAAATTCCGTGACCTGCTGCAATTGTTGAACCGGGTGTGTCATATCCTCAATGGAAATGAGAAGCAGTTTTTCATCATCATCTTTCGTGAGAATCAAAGAAACGGTGGTTTGTTGAATTCTTAAGCTTCCGTCCTGTAAGTTCGCTGGTATAAAATGGGGGTGGAGTTGGGGTGAGAATATCACCGGTGGACCTTCCGTCAAGACCGAGGTCAGGCGTTTTATATAGCGATCTTCCTTAAGATGAGGGAAACGATTGATGAGCGATTTTCCCAATATTTCTTTTTTTTTAATCCCTGTCCAATCCGAGAGGGTTTGGTTCCAAGAAAGGATATGGTAATTCTCATCAACGACGCATATACCAAAAGGAACCTTGTCAAGGAGTTGAAATTCGAAGGCATGTTTGTCAAGGTCCATCAATGGTACCATCCAAAGTGGCGTTCTCGATCATAGATGCCAAGTAATCCATACTGTCAATCTCAAAAAGAATCACAATAAAACCACTTATCTCCAATGCTTTAATGGAAAAATTCGCTTCCGCGAAAACGATGAATCCGGCATCCCCCTTAAAATCATCTCCTCTCACCAGCTCCATTATCTTATTGATATCCCGAAATTCAGGCAGGGAAAAATGAAGGTTGCATTTTAATATATTGCTGATGGTGCCGAGTATCCCATTAATCACGATATTCCCGATTTCCATGAGGGTGCCGCTCCGCACCGAGTCAAGATTCGGGGAGGTGATATGATCACCGGTCAAAGCCGAAACCAGCCGTGCCGCGCTATCCGGTGGGAAAACCAATGCAGCCGACCCGATGAACGATCCTTGAAAGGTCTGAATAACGGATGATATGCGTTCATGACCGAGTTTTAAGGCCACCTCATGCAATCCTTCCAGGGGTAAAAGCTCCACATGGGGCACTTTTAGAATCACGTGTGATCCGATGATATCACTCAGGGATCCGGCTGCTCTGCCGACACCAATATTGATAATTTCGGTAAGGACATCTATTTCATCCGGGGTAAGCGCTCTCATGTCAAAGGTCCTTATTGATTGGTCGAAGTTTCGATGAGTCTTAAAAGGTCAGGGTATTTTGGGGGTTTATTGATGACGCCGACTGCACCTGATTGAATAATCTTATTTTTGGTGGTCTCTTGGATGTCGGCCGTTATGATGATAACGGGGATGGTAATGTTTTGTTTTTTTAGATTCTCAAGAAATCCGTAGCCGTCCATTTCAGGCATTAGAAGATCACTGATAATGCAATCCGGTTCCTGTTCCTGAATGGCCTTGAGTCCTGCAATACCGTTTTCAGCCTCCAGGATTTCATAATTATGTTGTTTGAGGAAATTAGAGAGATTGAGACGCGTGAATTTTGAATCGTCAATAATTAATATTTTTTTCATGCTGGGCCTCCAGGATTTTTGATATTATACGAGGCTTGGCCAATTTTGTCAATTTGAGCTTTTTTTCTGCATACGTTCCCATATTTTTTCGACCCTTTCTTTTGAATTAAGCAGGTAGGCCTGTTCAGGCTGTTTGGGCCAAGGTTTGGGGTCCCATTCAACGGCCTTGACGCGCTGAATCACCTTTTTAAGGTCACCTTTTTCCTCGGTAAGAAATGCCTCCACCATATCAAGATAATCTCTGGCGGATTCCAATGATGCAGCCATATATGTTCGAACGTCCGAGCCCGTTAAGACGATCTTATGGCCGGGGCATAGGATTTGGGCGTTCAAATCGGCAAGACGTTTGAGGGAATCCACATATACATCGTAATCGATCAAAAATTCAGTCTGGATCACGCCGGTACCGTCATCGCAACCTGCCGCCTCGGAAGCGATAAGGATTTTGACCTCAGGAATCCAGTAACTCATAAAATCCCAAGTATGGCCGGGTGTGGCAAGGGCGGTTACGAAAAGACTCGGGCCGAGTTCAATGGTTTGATCAGGAACGATGACCACCTCAACATCAATGTGATCAATGGGATCTTCATGAATGGGATGAATATCGGCGGATTGCATGTTCTCAATGCCGATGCGGTTGAGTTCATTGATCAGTTGAAGTGCGCCCGGTCGTGTGAGGATGTCTCGACATTTTTCGGACCCGACGATTTGAAGTTCCGGCCACACCTTTTTAAAATATGCGGCCGAACCCACATGATCAAAATGAGAATGAGTCAAAAAGAGATAAGCCGGCGCTCGACCCCCCAGACTTTCTTTGATTCCCTTTTCATATTGCTTCGCAAGGGCAGTGAATCCGGCGTCAAATAAGGCGGGTTTCGGTCCGTCCAGGAGGTAGACAGGAACGCCGGGGTGACCAATGATATAAAAATCCTCTGCAATCTTACCGGTATCTTGAAAACGCATGATTGTCTCAATTCAGATCGCCGTTGTTTTGTAGATCATTGTAGATCATTCGGATCTGCCGGCACATCTTTTCAAATTGTTCTGGATAAAGCGATTGTGCGCCGTCGCTGAGCGCATTTTCAGGTTCATGGTGCACCTCCACCATCAAGCCGTGGGCGCCGACGGCCACTGCAGCCCGGCTCAAGGGTATCACCTGATCGCGTCGTCCTGCTGCATGACTGGGATCAATGATAATGGGCAGGTGACTTTCATGACGAACCACCGGGACGGCCGATAGATCAAGGGTATTACGGCTGTGATTTACAAAAGTACGTACCCCTCGTTCGCACAGGATGACCTGGGAATTCCCCTCGGCTAAGATATATTCCGCCGCCATCAGCCATTCTTCAACCGTTGCGGCAAGTCCTCGTTTGAGTAGGATCGGTTTTTTGGATGCGCCCGCCTTTCTCAATAAACTGAAATTTTGCATATTGCGGGTCCCGATCTGGATGATGTCCGCATATTCTTCCACCAGATGAAAATTTTCCATATCCAGCACCTCGGTTACAATGGGCAATCCGGTGATTTCCCGGACCCGGTCCAGGATCTTTAGCCCTTCCACACCGAGACCCTGAAAGGAATACGGGGAGGTACGCGGTTTGAATGCGCCGCCCCGGAACAATCGGGCACCGGCTTTCTGAACATGCTTCGCAATGGTTAATGCCTGTTCTTCGCTTTCAACGGCACAGGGCCCGGCGATAATGGTCATGGAGCCGTCCCCGATGGTCGCATCGCCGACATGGATCAAGGTGCTCTCGTGCTGAAATTCGCGTCCGACCAGTTTATAAGGGCGGGTGACGGGAATGGCATCCTTCACCCCCGGCATTCCAAGAAAAAGGGAACCATCCACGGGTCCTCTGTTGTTGAGGATTCCGATGGAGACCCTCTCACCACCAGGTATGGGACGAGGTGTATACCCTTGCTCTTTTATTTTGGATATAATCGCATCAATCTGTTCGGTCGTAGCGTTTTTATTCATTACCAGTAACATTTTATTCCTCCACAAAATAAAAAGGACCGTGGCTCGCTGAGGAGCCCACAGTCCCTTGGATTTTTTATATAGGTTCAATACTTAAATCTTCAGGACGGCACACCCCTCCTCGATATTCCGCCAGCACCACCACCAAAAAAAGTTGATATTGAATAGATTTCTCATTTTTTGACCAACCATGCATTTCATTTTTTGAATCTTTATTTACTCAAGAACCAATGCTTTGTCAAGTCTATTTCCACCACCTTAATCATCGGTGTGAAATCGAATGATGATAACAAGGCCTATATTTTTTCTATCCGCACCGCACAAGCCTTATATTCCGCTGTCAGGGTAACGGGGTCAAAAGCCGGGTTGGTCAGCCAATTGGCACAGGCCTCGCGGAAATGAAAGGCCATCCAAACCATCCCTGGAGGCACCTGCGGTGTCACATTGGCCTTTACATGGACCTCACCTCGTCTGGATTTAACCCTGATCATCTCCCCATGTTGGATCCGCAGGGCCGTTGCGTCTAATTGGGATATATCGGCGGTCTCTTCTCCAAGAAGATCGTTGAGCCCCAAACATCGTCCCGTCTGGGTCCGAGTGTGGTAATGGCTCAGGCGCCTGCCCGTACTCAGCACAAGAGGATACTCCTCGTCGGGGACTTCAGCGGGAGGTATCCAGTCTACCGGATTAAACACCCCCAAGCCGCATGTGAATTGACCGTCCTTATGTAAATAACAGGTTCCGGGGTGAGATTCATCCGGACAAGGCCACTGGAGTCCATTTTCTTCAAGCCTCGCGTATTTAATCCCCGTGAACTGCGGCGCTAAGACGGATATTTCGTTATCCCAAATGTCTCCTGCACTATCCGAGGTCCATTCTTGTCCAAAGCGTTTGGCAATTTGTTTGAATATCCACCAATTCGGCATGGCAAGGCCCGGTGCTTTGCTGGCTGTTCTCACCCTGCTCACGCGACGTTCGCTATTGGTAAAGGTTCCGTCATTTTCGCTCCAGGCAGCGGCCGGCAGAATGACATGGGCGAATCGTGAGGTCTCATTTTGGAAGATATCCTGGCAAACGATGAATTCCGCTGATGCCAGTTCTTCTTCAACCTTTCGGATATCGGGCTCGGTGTTGGCCAGGTTCTCTCCAAAAATATAAAAACCCCTAACCTTGCCGGAATGGAGTCCCTCCATCATCTGTGGGATCATGAGCCCTGCGTTTTCAGACAGTTTCTCTACACCCCAGGCCTTTTCAAATTTTTCACGGAGGGCGAGATCTGATACAGCCTGATAACCGGGCAATACATTGGGTAACGCCCCCATATCACACGCTCCCTGAACATTGTTTTGCCCGCGTAGAGGGTTGACGCCGCCGTATTCCATTCCCATATTCCCCAGAAGCATTTGAAGATTGGCCACGGCGAGGACATTGTCACGGCCGCAAGTATGTTCCGTAATCCCCAGGGTGTAGCAAAGCATCACGGGTTTAACGGAAGCGATGAGCCGGGCGACTTTATCAATCATTTCAGTCTCTATCCCGCAGATTCCGGAAACTTTCTCGGGGGGGGTAGTTCATGACCTTTTGTTTGAGTTCATCCAACCCAATGGTGCAGGACGATACAAACGCATGATCATAAAGATCTTCTTTGATCAAGACGTGCATCAAGGCGTTTAAAAAGGCTATATCGCTGCCGACTCTTATGGGGACATGAACTTTAGCAAAATCGACCAATGGATGTTTGCGCGGGTCTACTACAATGAGTTGGGCGCCGTTTAAAACCGCGTTTTTCACAAAACTGGCAGCGACCGGATGGGCCTCGGTCATATTGGAACCGATTACCATGAACATCTTGGCCTTTGCGAACTCGTTGAATGAATTGGTCATGGCCCCGGAACCGAATGATTTCGCCAGACCGGCGACGGTGGGGGCGTGTCAGGTACGGGCGCAGTGGTCTATGTTGTTGGTGTCGAACACCGCACGAAAGAGCTTTTGCATCTGATAGGAATCTTCGTTGATACTCCGGGCGCAACTGACGCCGGCCAGCGCATCCGGCCCATGGGTATCGATGATTTTGTTAAAGGTCTCGGCTACCAGATCCAATGCTTCATCCCAGGACGCCTCTCTGAAGTGATCGTTTTCTCGGATAAGGGGCGTCTTCAGACGATCCTCCGAATAGATAAAATCGTATCCATAGCGACCCTTGACACATAACCGGCCTTTATTGGGTTTAGCGTTTTCGACTCCCGTGACGCGGACGATTTTCCCATCCTTGACATGGAGCCATTGTTGACATCCGACACCGCAGTAGGGGCAGGTTGTTCGAATCTTTTCCACTTCCCACGGCCGCCATTGGCCGATAGATTTTTTATCCATCAACGCGCCCACCGGACAGGCCTGAACGCATTCACCGCAAAAAACACAATTCGATTGGACAAGGGGAAGGTCGCCTGCGCAGACGATCTTGGTTTCCGATCCGCGGTAGCCGAAACTGATGGCTCGATGGACCTGTACCTCGTTGCATGTCTCCACGACGCAGATCCTGCATGCTCCGGTCGGTAAGGTCCCTTTGAGGTAACATAAGGTTGGGATTTTCACGCCATTCGTTTGAGCTGCTTCCAGAATGGTTTGACCCGGTGTGAATAAGGTCTCCTTACCGTTTAGGATAAACGTGTTTTGGGACATGGGCCCGAGGCCTCCTCTAAGGGATAAGTTTTTAGATCATTTTAATGCTGCTTTGTGCTTAGGTTTGTTTTAAGCAGGAGACAGGTTGATGTGTTTCATATCACATGAATTTTACATATGTCAATATTGATATAAATAAAGAATGGGCCAATCATCCAGGGTATTTTTTGCAATGGATAGAATGAGAAAGGGTTGTTTTCTGAT
>JAFGGA010000071.1 GCA_016930835.1 Deltaproteobacteria bacterium | reverse complement strand
CCGGGGTCCAGAGTCCATGTAACTATCTGAAAAGACTGGATTCCGGCCTTCGCCGGAATGACAAAGGGATGTATTTCTGGACTTTTTACGAGACCATCAATATTTACGCACGAACATTTTTGAATGTCCATCATCCATACTGGGCTCCAGTAAAGGTCGGACGTGCAATCAGCCTTCAACAGTCAGCCCGAATCTAAAAAACAAGTGATTTGCTGAAAGCGAATTGCTGATCGCTGAATGCTCCATCCAGGAATTATTCATTTTTGGATGTACACTGATTACGTATTATCATAATGGCTGAACTGCATACTGAAGGTTGCCCGTCCCTGGGTGACGAAGCGGGTGAGGAATGCATCCCTGCCGATGATTTGCAGGCCAATAGAAAAGAGGGCATTGGTTCGGTTCTGGTGCAGCGGTTATGATGGCCGGCGGCTTGGAGATCCCTTAGGGGGGTACCAGGGCGATAAAGGACTTGAAAAATTGTAGGCCGACTCCATGTGGAAGATTACAAGGGGTCGGCCTACATTGCGAAGGAGGACCTTCATCAGAAGGCTAATGCCAAGCCTTTTCTCCTATGCCTTCTGAAAAGCATATTTTATGCCATTTCATGTGAAAACATATTGCCACCCGCAAGAGCTTCGATTTTCTCGTCCTGATGCGATGTGGAATTTTGATGAATCTCATCCCATATTTTCATTATCCGAGGAGTTTGATCAAGGGCGTTGAGAGGGTGTCTTTTGACTGAAGGCCCACAAAGCGTTCTATTTCATTCCCGTTTTTGAAAATGATGCTTGTGGGGATACTGTGGATGCCCAGATTCAATGCCACATCATTATTCTCATCGATATTCATCTTTTTAATGGATACTTTTCCTTTAAATAGATCCGCCAGTTGTTGAATAATCGTTTCCTGCAAATGACAAGGGGCATACCAAGGTGCACTGAAATGAATGAGCGTGATTCCTTCCTTTATCTCTTTTTCAAACGCTTCCAACGATTTTATCTCTTTTACGTCCAATGCGTTCAAATCCCTTATGATGATAAAATGGGTTTCTTCGCCTTATTCCGGAATCCCTTTTTATTGACTCAAAAATCATGCCGCATGGGGGTAATATGCGTCCTTACCACCCGCTTAGGATCCTGAAATAGATAAGCCTTTGGAATATATGTTGAAAATGAAAATATCGAAAAAATAATGAGACAGGACATGAGAAATCGCTTGACAAATGGTGGTAACGTTACTAAGGCTGGATTTGATCAGCTTGTGGCGTTACTGTAACGGTCAGATGGGATTCATTTGCGCTGCCTCTTTGGGTGAGGCCGGGAATGGATTTTTCTTATGACCGGCACAGATCAACGGAAGGAGTCTCTTATCATCATGGAGGAAAAAATACATTCCGTGTTGGATTCCAGCTTCTCAAGTCTCTTATTGGAGTCCATGGCTGATGGCGTTTTTACGCTCAATGAGAAGGGGGAGATCGTATCATGGAACCCGGCTATGGCGCGAATAACAGGGTATACCCCTGCTGAGGCGATCGGGCAGAAGTGCACGCTGCTGAATTTTACGCGATGCTTTTTCGAAACTTGTCCCACGAGCATGGAAGAGTGCGGCATTTATCAATACGGCCGCCTGGACAGTCGGGAATGTTTTCTGCGTCACAAAGATGGCTATGACGTCCCGGTAATCAAGAGCGCAAGATTGGTAAAAGGCAAAAAGGGGTTTATCAAAGGTGTTGTCGAAACCGTTACCGATCTGACAGAGCTTGAAAAAGCCCGGCGTAAGATTGAAGAGGCCAACCACCGATTGGGTGAACTTTATCGGTTCGATCGTATTATTGGTAAGAGCCACGCCATGCATCAGGTCTTCTCGGCAGTTGAAGCAGCGGCCGCAAGTGAGGCAACCATTTTTCTTCAGGGTGAAAGCGGCACGGGGAAGGAACTGGTCGCCGGGGCTATTCACTATAACAGCGTTCGGCGTGAACGCCCTTTTGTGATTGTGAGCTGCAGCGCCCTTACGGAATCGTTGCTGGAAAGTGAACTTTTTGGCCACGTAAGAGGGGCCTTTACCGGGGCGATTCGTGACCGTGTCGGACGTTTTGAGGAGGCTGATAGCGGGACGATTTTTTTGGATGAGATCGGCGAACTCAGTCCTTATATACAGGTCAAACTTCTTCGTGTGCTTCAAGAACGGGAAATCGAACGGGTCGGGGAATCAAAAAAACGAAGTATCGATATTCGAATCATCGCGGCAACAAACAAGGATCTCATTACTCTTGTCAAAACCGGCGTTTTCCGAGATGATCTTTATTACCGGCTGAAGGTTTTTCCGATTGTGATTCCCCCACTGCGATTAAGAAAAGAAGATATTCCGCTTTTGGTGAGCCACTTCATTCGGATCCAAAATCAGAAAACAGGCAAAAGGATAAAGGGCGTTTCACGATCCTCGATGAGAATCCTGATGGATTACATCTGGCCCGGAAATGTCCGTGAATTAGAAAATGCGATTGAACACGCTTTTGTTCTTTGTACGAGTGAGTATATCGATGTTTTTGATTTGCCTGTTGAAATAAGGCAGTTAGAGTATCGGTCTGATGCCTGGCAGGCTCTTTCTTCCATTACAGCCCATGCCTTGCCACATGAAAAGCTCTCTCCTGAAATCCTGAGGGATTTGCTTGACGAATGTCATTGGAACAAAGCCGAAGTAGGGAGACGAGTGGGTTTGAGTAGAACCGCAATCTGGAAGTACATGAAAAAGTGGGATATCCCATTAAAGAGACCCATGTGAAACCAAAAATGCTTTTAAAAGATGAGGCCCCTTAAGCGAGAATATCATTAACCCTATGAAGCGGTAACGTTTCATTCGCGGCACTGGTTCCCTTATTTATCAAATGCCCCTTTGTAAGATATTAATATTACGGTATTATATTCGGAAGAGCACCTTTCCCCCCACCCTGGCATATAAATTGCTAATTACTCCATAAAATACGAATGACCCAAGAGGCCCATCGGTAAAGCATTTATCGAGATGGGTTGCTTCATATTCATTTCGTTATTCATGAATACCCTTATGGCTCGCATATACTCCTAATGCGAGTATTAAAGTATAAATTCGAACTGCTTTTTTCTTTCCAAACAGGAAGGCGTGCTTCATTCAAGTCTGATCTGCGTTCCTGCTTCCAATGGTTTTTTGTTTTATCAAGTCATTTGTCGGTACGTAATTTTTTTTGAACTTGTTATCGAAGGCTTAAGAGGGGGGAGGTGGTAAGACGATATTTATGTTCCAGTGTATTCGTTGTTTTTCAAATATACTTAAATGGGTAAGAGGAGGTGCGATATGCCAAGTTTTGTGATTACTGATAAATGTGATGGTTGTAAGGGACAGGATAGAACCGCTTGCCTGTATATCTGTCCCAATGACTTAATGGCTTTGGATACCAAAAAAATGAAAGCATATAATCGTGAACCAGCCATGTGTTGGGAATGTTATAATTGTGTGAAGATTTGTCCCCAGCAAGCTATTGATGTAAGAGGCTACGCGGATTTCATGCCTCTGGGTGCAAGCGTGGTCCCGTTAAGAGGAACTGAAGATATCATGTGGACCGTTAAATTCCGGGATGGGAACGTAAAAAGGTTCAAGTTTCCCATCAGGACGACACCCGAAGGATCGGCGCCACCGGACGGCGGATACGGTTATGGCCCGGGAACGCTGGATGATAATCTACTTGCAACGGAGCCGGCTTCATTAAAGGCCAATGAGCTCTGGACACTTGGGAAATAGGAAAGGAGGTGTGATATCATGCGAGAATTTCCGACTAGAGAAGTCAACACGGATCTTTTGATTATAGGTGGTGGTATGGCGGCGACGGGTGCAGGCGTTGAGGCCGCTTACTGGGCCAAGAAGCATGGTCAAAAAGTCGTCTTGGTGGACAAGGCTGCCTTTGATCGAAGCGGGGCCGTGGCCATGGGCCTTTCAGCCATTAACCAGTATGTAGGGGATAATTCACCGATTGATTATTTGAGCTATGTTCAGCAAGATCTTATGGGACTTTGCCGTCAGGATCTGGTGATGGATATTGCCCGCCATGTGAACAGTTCAGTGCATATGTTTGAAGGTTTCGGCCTTCCCATATGGAAGGATTCCGAGGGGAACTACGTTCATGAGGGGCGATGGCAGCTCATGATTAACGGAGAGTCTTATAAATTGATTCTGGCCGAGGCCGCTAAAAATGCCATGGCGACCTTGGGTGAGAATGGTGAAATTATCGAAAGGGTTTTTGTAACCCATCTTCTTTTGGATGAGAAGGATAAGGATCGTATCGCCGGCGCGGTCGGCATGAGCGTGAGAGAGCCATATGAATTTTATATCTTTAAATGCAAGGCAGCCTTGGTGGCGGCCGGTGGCGCGGTCCATGTTTTCAGGCCTCGGTCCACGGGTGAAGGCCTTGGCCGGGCGTGGTATCCACCCTGGCAATCCGGGTCCAGTTCCGCATTAATGCAAATGGCGGGTGCGGAAATGACTTCCCAGGAGGTGATTTTCATCCCCACCCGGTTCAAGGATGGATATGGGCCTGTTGGCGCCTGGTTCTTATTGTTCAAATCCACGGCTACATCCGCCGCTGGGTTCAACTATATGGCTGAAGGGTTCAAGGAAGGCGGCGAGCTTCATAATTGGCTCCCGTACGGGGCGGTAAAACCCATTCCCACCTGTCTTCGGAACCATTTGATGATGCAGGAGATGTATGTCAAGGGTGACGGGCCGATCCTGATGCATACGGACAAGGCTATTGAGAAGATCGCCTCCGAAGCCCCGGATGAGAAGACGAAAAAGAAAAAGCTGAAAGAGTTAGAGGCCGAGGCCTGGGAAGATTTTCTGGATATGACGATCAGCCAGGCCATGCTTTGGGCCTCGAAGAATATCTATCCTGAACAGGGACCTTCGGAGATCGCACCTTCCGAGCCTTACTTCATCGGTTCCCATTCCGGCGCTTCGGGTGCATGGTGCAGCGGCCCCGAGGATCTCCAGACGGATGAGTCCAAAAATGATTATTTCTGGGGCTATAATCGTATGAGTACCATCAAAGGCCTGTTCGCCGCGGGAGACGGTGTGGGCGATTCCAGTCACAAGTTCACATCGGGTTCTTTCACGGAAGGAAGGATAGCAGCCAAGGCGGCCATCAAGTACTGCGTGGAAAATCCGGACATGCCTAAAGTAGACGACCGAAAAATCAATGAGCTCAAAGAAAAAACCTATGCCCCGCTCAAGGTCTATGAAGATCATAAGGGTTACTCCGTGATTGACGATCACGTCGGTTATACGTATTCCGAAGAGATCAATCCCAATTATATTGATCCCAAGATGATGATGTTCCGTATCCAGAAGATCATGGATGAATACGCGGGAGGTTGGGGTTCTCAGTATAAGTGCAGCTCGACGACCCTGAACATCGCCTTAGACTACCTGAAGTTCTGTAAAGAGGATCTTGATAAGGTTGCGGCCAGAGACATCCATGAGCTCATGAGATACTGGGAAAACGTTCACAGGCTTAATGTTGCCGAGGCCCATGTGAGACACAAACTCTTCCGTGAAGAGACTAGGTGGCCTGGCTATTATTATCGTTCTGATTTTCCAAAGATCGATGAGAAGAATTGGGGGGGTGTATTTGCTAACTCCAAATATGATCCCGAAAAGGATGAATGGGAAATGATCAGGCGGCCGAACATTCGTTATGTGAAGATTGAAAAGGTGGTCGGCATGTAATCACACTTGGATGATCCGGGGTGCGGGCTTATATCCCGGGTCATCATTATTCCTTGAAAATATCCCTGGTTTGAATGGAGAGAGGAGATATGTCCAAAGATGAAAAACATATCTGTCCCTATTGCAAATCCAGCATGACGAAATGGCGAACGCCGCAGATGCCCTTTGGCGGAAGCACGACATGGACAAGTGAATTCCTGTATATATGCTTTAATGATGAATGCCCGTATTTTGTCGGGGGGTGGGATTGGATGTGGAACAACTACCATCGCTCCGTCTCATATCGCCATACATTGGATCCTTCTACTGGATTGACGAGCCCCATACCCGTCTCCTCCCATAGCAGCCTGAAAGAGGACATTATCGAGGGATAAGTCTCCAAGGGCATTTTGCATGCCTAGCGTCAAGGAATGGATCTCTCTCCTTTTGCCCCTAGGGTGATCATTGATCGAATCTTTGGATTCGGGGTTATCCATCAAGCCCCATCAAACCGCATTCATCGAACATGTTCAGCGAGATCATCATGCATAAAATAGGTAGAAATGAGGCGTGTCCGTGCGGCAGCGGCAAAAAATTCAAGAATTGTCATATGGGCCGTGAAGAAGAGCTATGGGTCATTCAGACTGAAAAGATAAAAACTGAGATTGCACAAAAGATTACGGACCTCCCTGAAGTTGCCTATGGCCGCTCTAAGGAATTCGCGGAGGCGTTGGACATAAAAAAGATGACCAAGAATCCGCGGCATTCGGGGGTCAAATTCGTTGATTTTGATGCATATGTAAAACTGGAGCCTTTTGATAAAAAAAATCTCAAAGCCGTACATCACCAATCCGGAGCGTTTATTGTTAATCCGAAAAAAACGGAAAATGTAGACGCCGAGAATATATACGTGGCCATCACACCCGGCATTGATAACTCCAGCCTTATCCATGAATTGGCCCATGTGCTCGATTTTTTAGGGGGTTCCGGTCTTTTGCCAGGCAGTGCATCAGAAATGAGCGTGGCCACACAGATTCCCATGGATCAGTTGGACCATCTTAAGGAATATGGAGATTGGCTGGATTGTCTCAAGGATCGGTTTGCTGTTGATCTCAACGCAGAGGATATGATCATTGCTTACCTCAATAAGCATGATATGCTCATCGAGGCATCGCTTTTAAAGAACAAAGATATTGGCGGCCTCATTTCGCGTTCTCAGAGAATGACGGAATTTTTGGTCAGGCATAAGGACGAAATCCATGAATTAATAAAGGATCGGATCGGCTACTTGGGCGGCGTTTCTTCAACATAACCCCGCCGCTTCGTACATGGATGCAGAAAAAAGCGGCTGTTATCCAGATCCAACCCTTCAATACGCAGTTTTTTATCGATGATCATTTTTATGGCCCTTAGCTGAATGATTACTGGCCTGTTTTATGTAGCTCTATTCTTCGTAGACCTTAACATCATTTCATTTTCAGGTAAAACCTGAATCTTGCACCAATCATCTACTGCGGCTTGAAGCGCCTTGACGATAAAGCTTGTTTCGTGATTTTGATCCTCACCATATCGG
>JAFGGA010000070.1 GCA_016930835.1 Deltaproteobacteria bacterium | reverse complement strand
TTTTTGGTTACGCGACTGCAAATGATCACCTTTGACGAACTCGTAAAAAGTCGTCACCCCGGTCCCGTATCCAGTACTGGATAGACTACGGCCGGGGGTCAGAGCCCATGTAACTACCTGAAAAGGCGGGATTCCGGCCTTCGACTGTCTGCATGCGGACACGCACAGGCAGGCCAGAATGACAAAAACGCGTATTTTTCGACTTTTACGAGACCATCACCTCTGGTTTTTGCACGGTCATTCCGCGACTTGATCGCGGAATCCATAAGTTCGCGACAAGTTTTCCAAAAATCTACAATGATACTCATAAGTCAAAAGAAGGAGACCCTTTCAGCCGCGACCACAGCAGCTATCCTGGAAAACCTAAACGATTTTTTTATTTGGATATCTTTGACAATCTCGTAAAAAATCGTCACCCTGGCGGAAGCCGGGGTCCAGAGTCCCTGTAACTATTTGAAAAGACTGGATTCTGGTCTTCACCGGAATGACAAAAATAAGTGTTTTTCGACTTTTTACGAGACCATCATCTTTCAGACGCAAGAAAAGGTGTAATATTTATGTTACTGGAGGTCCGTACGGCTTTCATATTTCAATTTCAACCATTAGGAAAAAGATTCCAAACATCACAGCCCATTATTATTTTAGGTCGAAAGAGATATTTACGGGCCTACCCATGTAAAAATCTCCTTTTTTTTATCAATTGATTTTACTCCAAGCCAAGGGTTTTGCATTATCTTAAAGGGTATGATATTCGAACAATATATGGGGGCTTGTTAATCATCCTTGGTATTCTATGAATCAATCAATGTCCACCATATCATGAAAAAAAAGGCGGTCGACGGTGTCGGAAGAACCCATTAGGATCGGGCGTATGCAGATCAAAAACCGTTTGGTCAAAGCAGCCATTGTGGAAAATCTCGCCACCGAAGATGGACAGGTAGCCAACGCATTGATCCGGCTGTACGATAAAGCTGCTCATGGTGGTGCGGGTCTGATTATTACCGGTGGGGCATTTGTGCAGCCGGGCGGGCGAAATGTCCGGTTTCAGACAGGCGCGCATTGTAATGAGTTGATCCCGGGTCTCGCGAGACTGGCACGCGCCGGACAGGTAAACGGTACCAGGATGGTGCTTCAGATAAGCCACGGAGGCCGTCAATGTCCCCCTCACTTGGTGGATGGGGATGTTCTGGCCCCAAGCCCGGTCCGGGATCAATTTACAAAGATAATGCCCCGTGCCATGACTGAAGACGAAATAAAAGAGACCATTGAAGCCTTTGGCCGAGCGGCCGGGCGGGCCCAGGAAGCCGGTTTTGACGGCGTAGAAATCATGGCTGGCCATGGCTATCTGGTCAATGAATTCCTGTCCCGTCGCACCAACCATCGCCGGGATCAATTATGATTGCCTTGGGCCGTCCTCTCATCCGGCAGCCTGATTGGCCAAACCGTATTTTGGCAGGAGACCACGGCCTGGCCTCCTGTGTTAATTGCAATCGCTGCTTTATTCGAATATCATAGGATCAACCTATCAGATGCTATGCGACGGGAGCCCGCAACCCTGAAGCGCGTTAGATCCAAGGTGGTCCCCTTCGGCCCAGCCTGCACTTTGTAGGGACCTTATTCCGAGAGGTTTTCTTCAGTGGGATCAGTGGTCAAAGGGGGTATAGAGTGTCACGAATATCGCAAGCACTAGCAGGACAGCTCCCACAATAAAGGAGGCAGTATAGGAGTCAGAGACTTTTAGAAGCATTTGGGACATACGGGCCATCATGAAGCCACCCGCTCCCCAGGCCGTGAAGACCAGCCCGTAATTGAGACCGAAGTTTTTTACTCCCCAAAGATCCCTTGAGATGGTCGGAAACAGAATCGTATTGGTGCCGTAATTAAAACCGACCAGTGAAGTGAGCAGGATCATGATGACGGCGGATATCTCTTCCGAGCTCACTATAAAAACGGCCGCAATCATCAGGATTGCCTGGAAAGTGGATACAAATACAAGCAGCGGCTTCCGTCCGAACCGATCGGTTATATATCCCCCGCCGATTCGTCCCAGGCCGTTCCCTAAGGCCAAGAATGCCAATGCAAGAAATGCTGCCTCCCCAAGGGATTTAGCGGCCATATCCGCCACCGACCCGACAACCATCAGCCCCACGCCACCGCCGATAAAGAACAAAAGCCAGATACGCCAGAACAGAGAGCTTTTGATCATCCGGGTGATGCCTTTGCCGAGGTGGTCATAAAATTTTATAGGGCTTTTTTGTATCTTGTATGGATCGGAGAGATAAAGTGCACAGAGGACCCCGATGATGGTCGAGTAGCCCCCGATGACCAGGAGGGTTTGGCTAAGGCCCAAGTGATCAAGAAAGCAATGGGTCAGGGGCGCGATATAGACCGGTGATATCCCGGTTCCCGCGACCACGATTCCCGTCACCAGCCCCATCTTTTCAATGGGAAACCATTTCATGACAGTCGGTGTGGTTGCGGCATAGGTCCATGATATTCCAAATGGTGCAAGCACGCCCCAACCAAACACCCAGGCCCAGTAGTTGGTGGAGAGGCCACAGATGGCTAATCCGCCGCCCACACAGACCATCCCGAATGTGGAGGTAAACCTGGGCCCCCAACGATCGTATAACGGGCCGGTCAGGATGGTTGAGAAGGCAAAAACCAGGTTGAACGCGGCAAAGGGATCATTTAATGCGGCAATATCCCAATCAAAGGCACCGCCGGTTTCGATGGATTGGCGAATGACCACCTTGAAGAGGCTCCATGCATATCCGAAGCCACAGAGCAGGTTGATCGCCACAGCGACCCACAAGATTCGCCAGGCCTTGGCCATATTGTTTTCATGTTCAGCGGGCAAAATGAAATATCCTTTCAGGGAGGATCTCAAATATCCCCCATAGGGTAAACCTGCCTATCATAATGGATTGCAGAAATCAATTTATATGGGATTGATGCTTGCACTTTCATCTTGACAAAATACCTCATTTTAAGAGTATAGAACGGTTTCAACTGATATTTTCAATTCCGAGGTCAATAGATTATGACGAATCGTGCTGTTGGTGTCATCATTGCGGGTTTTTTAACGGTATTCATCGCCTTCGCTGTACGATATGCCTATGGCCTTATTTTGCCCTATATGCTCTCTGATCTAGCCATTTCAAAAACCGAGGCAGGGGTTATTTTTTCTTCCTACTTCATCACTTACACCCTGCTTGCCCCTTTGTTCGGTTTGCTTGTGGACAGATCCGATGCAAAGATTATCCTGGCTGTCTTTGTGGCCATTCTCGGCATCGGCACCTATTTGATGTCATTCTTCAACACGGTGATTCAAGCCAGCCTGTTCTATGCCCTGGTGGGGATCGGTCACTCGGCTTGTTGGGCCCCGGTTGTCACGGTCGTCATGCGTTGGGTGAGTGAAAAAAGGAGGGGTATTATTCTTTCCATCGTGGATCTCGGGAGCACATCCGGTGTTGCTGTGTGCAGTATCATGATCCCTTTTATTGTTACTGGATTTAGCTGGCGGGCAGTTTGGGTTATTCTGGGTGTGACCGCGATCATAGTAGCTTGCATGGATTTCTTTCTGATCAGAAGCCATCCTCCAGATCAGTTAGGCAATCCTGGCCCGGATATGAAACCGAAGACACAGGTCCCGATCGCAGAAGCGTACAAGGCCATTTTTCGGGACTCAAAATTTTATTTGATCGGCTTTTCTTATCTGCTGATTAGCTTCTCAATCCTTATCCCTTTTACGTTTTTAACCACCTATGCGACTCAAGAGCTGATGATCTCCTATGCCTCCGCAACCGCTCTGGTGGCCGTGATCGCCGTTGCAGGCGCCATCGGCAAATTGATCTTGGGTCATTTCTCAGATAAGTTCGGAAGGATCAAGATCATGATGCTCTGCGGGCTGCTCACCGCATGCGGAAGTCTTGGTATGGCCTATGGTCACAGGTTCGCCGTGCTGTTTGTTTTTTCCGTGATATTCGGAGTCGGCTTTGGAACCCTTTGGCCTATTTATGCCGCATCCGCCCGTGATATATTTCCCAAAGATTATTCGGGAAGCATTATCGGTCTTTGGACCTTATATCATGGTTTGGGCTCCGTGCTTTCCCCGGTCATCAGCGGTTGGACCATCGATGCAACAGGGACCTATGTGTGGGCTTTTATCCTGGCTATGATAGGTTCTGTTCTTTCGCTGCTGTTATTACTGCCGTTGGTCAAGATGGATCGCAGAAACAACAGACCTAGTCAATAGGTGAGTAACGGACCGGGTAACCGGCTGGCTTTGGAACGACAGCAGAAAAGCCAGTCCTCTTTCACCCGGATGTCAGCCCTCTTTCTTAATCATTCTCTGGTATTGGTCACATGTTCCAATCCAGAACCAAATCAATCCCATGGGGATTTCAACCTCAAGTGCACGATATTGAAGCCCAACTCTTACCGAGCGCTACCGGCGCCATCCTGCGCGGCTAAACCGCGCCGGGAGCATCACATTGTTAGGCCGCAGAGCGCGATCTGAACATGTAGATCGCCCAACCAAGCGTGTCACGCCCCCAACGCAGGTATGCCGCCCTCGCCTTGCTCACGCGCTCAGCCACCTCCGCCAAGTCCGGATCATCTGGATGGGTGCGAGCGTACTCGGCTGTCGCGAACCATTGGAGGCCCTCATACCTGTCCCAGT
>JAFGGA010000069.1 GCA_016930835.1 Deltaproteobacteria bacterium | reverse complement strand
GAAATGTCAAGAAAAAAATGACATCGTCAATACTGTTTTTTAACTTTTTTTTACCTCATATGCAAATACTTAACCGGAAATTAATGAGTATTTTTAAAAAAACGCATTAAAATAAGCTTAAATTAACCTGTCGAATTGGGGTCCCAAATCGAACAGGTTTTCTGCGCTCTTTTTCAAAAGTTGATTTTTGGCCATTTTTTGTCGCATTCCTATTTCATTTTGTCGCAAAATTTATTTCACCGGACAAAGTCACATACCAATCCACATACCAAAGACACGACACAAAAAAAGAGGATTAGGCGTGGCCACCTAACCCTCTTAAAATATTGATCTTTTAAAGTGCCGAGACCCAGAATTGAACTGGGGACACGGGGATTTTCAGTCCCCTGCTCTACCGGCTGAGCTATCTCGGCATGTTTGAAATGCGTTATAACCTTTCAAAAGATACAGGTCAAGCCTAAAATAATGCCTTATAATACTTTATTTTCCGGCTTTTCAATATCTATTTCCAAATCCAATTTTTCAAGGTCGAGATTGAGGTCATCATCATCAATTTTTAGGTTGATATCCATATGTTCTTTGGATTTTTTACCTTTTGCTTCCCCTTTTTTTGCCGTGAGTTTTTTCAAACCTTCAGAGAATTGAGCCTTATCTTTGATCTCAAGCTGGCCGGTCTTATCTATCTTTAAATCATCCAGGTTCAACTCGATCATGGCACTCTCACCGAGGCCTGCACCCGCGCCTTCCACTAAGGCTATTTCGTCATCTGGGTCCGGCTCAGTCTTTTCCGGTAATTCCTCATTAACCTCAAGTTTGGCCATCTCGTCCTCGTCAAGTGAGATGGCATCAAGTTCAAGCTCCAGGCTGTCGGCTTGCTGTGTCGGTGGTGAAACAGGTTGATTCAGATCAGGTGTTTTTTTGATGGAATCATCCAATTCGAGGTCTAATACATCTTCCTCGTTAAACTCTTCTGTAAGGGGTTCTTCATCAGCGGATGAATCTGCCCGAGGCTCTTCCTCAATGTCAAGATCCAGGTCCATGGTATCATCCTGTGCGGATTCAGTGGGAATGGGCTCATCAAAATCAATGGTATCGTCATCAAATGCCCTTGAATCTCCAAGATCCGCATTCAGATCATTATCCAGCGATTCTTCACCCTCGGAAAGATCGATCGACTCCTCTTCTCCTATTTTAACATCCGGCATTTCAAGGACTTGAGAACCGCTCAAACCATCTTCCATTTCATCTGTTCCCGTAAATTTCGATGAAGCGCGCAGATCGAGATCCACATGGGATTCATTGGCCTCTCCGGTCAGCGCACCCAGTAGGGAAGGGGGTTCAGGCTTAAAAGATGTAAGCCCCAACTTTCCCACTTCGGCGGAAATATCTTTGTTGCATCTAGGGCATGTCTGATTATAGTCGAAACTGACATAGCCGCACTTAGGACATCTCATTATTTCACCCCCTTTATAGTTTGTATAAAGTTATGAGAAATATGAAATTGGTTTTGCTAATTTTGAATATATTTCTATATATATTACATAATTTGTGCAATTCGTCAAGTATTTAATATTTGAACTGATTTTGATCTGGGGGCTAGATGCTGGATGCTGGATTTTATTTCGTGCATCTCTTAATGGCGTTTCTCGCCAACTCATCACAACGTTCATTCTCTTTATGGCCTTGGTGGCCCCTGACCCATTTCCATTCTATTTGATGGGGTAGGGTCAATTTGTAGAGTTCCAACCATAGGTCTTTGTTGAGGACGGGTTTTTTTTCAGAATTGATCCAATTGCGCTTCATCCAACCATGTATCCATTTGGTTATCCCATTTATCACGTAGGTTGAATCCGTCGTGATTTTTATTGTACAAGGTCTTTTGAGTTGTTTCAGCGCCTGGATGATAGCAGTCAACTCCATACGGTTATTGGTTGTTGTCCGTTCACATCCGAATACCTCTTTTGTTTTTTGCTTATATTTTAAAATAGCCCCATATCCGCCGGGACCGGGATTACCGCTGCAGGCGCCGTCCGTGAATATCTCCACCCAATTTCCATTTTCTCTTTTCATAGGCCCTTGCCTTTCTACGGCTGAATCTATTCAGGTCTCATGTCCACTTCCTTGAGTCAACCGCTTCAGAGTCCTATTTCGTATTTCAGTTTATAGGTCAGAACATCGAGCTTAATGGTAAAATCGATATGTTCGACGACACAATTATCCGGAGCGCTTATCTGCAAGGGGGAAAAATTCAGGATGGCACATATATTCGCATCAACGAGATTGTTGGTTACTTCCTGGGCACCTGAAGCGGGGGTGGCAATCACGCCGATACCGATATTCAGCTCCTGGGTTGTTTTTTTTAACTCCTTTATATCCCTGACAATAAATCCTGAAGAAAGGTTCTTCCCGATTTTTTCGGGATCCGAATCAAAAGCCGCTACAAAACGGAAACCCCTATCTGGAAAATTTTGATGTTTCAGTAATGCCGTGCCCAGATTTCCGATCCCTACAAGCCCCATGTTCCATCCGCGATTCACGGCGAGTATTTTTTTAATTTCGATTTGGAGATCTCTAACATCATAGCCGACTCCTCGAACGCCGAATTCTCCAAAATATCCAAGGTCTTTTCTGACCTGGGCCGCATTCACCTGGCACAACCAGGCAAGCTTTTCCGAGGAGACCATCCGATAACCGTCGAATTCAAGAAGTTCAAGTTGCCGGCAATAGATTGAGAGCCTTGTTATGGTTGCCTTAGGTATTTTCTGTTTTTTGTGCATGGCTTGTGGTATTTTTAATCCTAATATTCTACAACTTCAAATGATCGACAATTGTTAAGCCGTCTCCATCCATATATCCCCCGGGGCATTTCTGGATGAGCAATAAGTAATGGGAACATAGCATATGGATCTAAAAAAACAAATAAATTGTAATGAAAATAATTTTGATTTTATCCTTTTTTATATATAAAGTGTGTACCATGAATCTAAAGAGAGTGGTTCAAGATTCAGGGTTTGAGGTTTAAAGGTTGATGGTCTTGTCAAAAAAGTCTGAAAACACCTGTTTTTGTCATTCCAGCCTGGCTGTGAGTGCCCACATGCAGACAGGTGGAGACCAGAATCAAGGTATTTCAAATAGTCCCATGAGATCTTGACCCCCGGCCGCGGTTTATCCCCCACTTGATGCGGGGTCGGGTGACGACTTCTTACGAGATTATCAACGTCGGACCCAGGGATGTTCAACTCCGGCCGAAAAAATAATGCAGAACGTCTCCTTTCTCATTCTCCAGCAAGCGTTAAGGGCGTTTTTTAACAAACATTTTTTTTGAAATTGATCATGAAAAATCAACAGAAAAATAAAGACGCTTCAGATCATAAAAACGAAACCGTTTCGAAAATAAGCGAAAAAGAGAGACAACCTTTTTGCACCGCGCTTTCGGAGGAACGATATCGGGATTTTATCGAAAATATTAATGATGGTGTTTATGAAACCGATATTTATGGGAATTTTGTATATTTTAACATCGCACTCTGCAAGGTGTTCGGATACCCCGCTGAAGATATCTTAGGAGCCAATTTCAGTAAATTCATGGACAAGGCCCATGCGCGTATGGCCTATGGGGCATTCACCAAGGTCTGGGTCACCCATCAAGGGTTTACAGATATCACATGGGAGGTTATTGATAAAAGCGGCCAAACCAGGGTAATTGAACTGTCGGCGCATCTGATATTAGATAGCGAAGGGAAAAAACGTGGTTTTAGAGGGATTGCCCGGGATGTAACCGAGAGACATAGGGTGATGAAGGCCCTGAAGGAGTCCGAAGAAAGACTGAGAAAAGAACGTGAGGCCAGTCGTCTGGCTGAGGCACGTGCTCAAAATATGCTGGATTTTATTCCATACCCTATGGTGGTCTATACCATCGACGGCCGGGTGGTTTATTTAAATCCGGCCTTTACGCGGGTTTTTGGGTGGACGTTTGAAGAGCTTAGAGGGAAACACATACCCTACGTGCCGGAAGACTATCAAAAAGAAACGGCGGAGGGGATTGAAAGGTTAAAAAAAGAGAGAGTTGCAAGTGTCGAAACACAGAGACTTACCAAGGATGGTCGTGTCCTGGATATCATGATGGGTGTGACGCTTTATGAGGAAAGAGGTGAAAAAGGGCACAGTGGTGAGTTGGTTATCCTAAGGGACATCACCGAGGAGAAGCGAATGGCCCGGAATAATGATGCCATGCTTCGGATCAGCCTAGCCCTTCCCGCATATCCGATTCTCGAGGATCTCTTGGACTATATCAGTAATGAGGTGAAGAATCTCTTAAATACAGGCGGAGCCTTGGTCATACTGCACGATAAAGAAAGGGATGAGCTTTATTTCCAAGGTGCCGCTTATGATGACTCCACAGCCCAAAAACACGCGAAAAATATTCGATTTCCCGCAAGTAAAGGCATTTCAGGTAAGGTCATACGAACCGGAGAGCCGATTATCCTACCGGATACATCTAAAGACCCCGATTTTTATCCGGTGATTGATGAACAAATGAATATGAAAACCAAGGACTTGATCATGGTTCCCTTAAGGAGTCGTGAACACATAATCGGTGTTTTATCGGCTCTAAATAAAAAAAAGGGGGCGTTTGATCAAACCGATGCTGAGCTGCTCAGCACGATCGCGGGCACCGTGGCCCTTTCCATTGAAAGTGCAAGGTATTCGGAAGAAATAAAGAAGGCCTACCAAGAGGTCTCAGGCCTGAACCGCTCAAAAGACAGGGCTATTAACCATCTTTCCCATGAATTGAAAACACCTGTTTCCATACTCCTTGCCTCCTTGGATATCCTGAAGAAGAAGATGACATTCCGTCATAAAAATGAAGGTTTGGCTTCGACATTTGACCGGGCCAAAAGGAATCTGGATCGTATTTTGGAGATTCAATATGAGGTAGAAGATATCATGCAGAACAAGGATTACCAGGCATACCATCTTTTATCTAAATTATTGGAGCAATGTACGGATGAGCTGGAGGCCCTCACAGCCAGTGAGGTCGGGGAAGAGCCTATTATTCAGAGGATTCGAGACCGGATCGAGGAATATTTCGGCCCCAAAGAATCCGAGATGTCGGAAATCCAACCCGATGATCACGTGAAAGAAAGGATTGATGCATTAAAACCACAATTTTCCCATCGCCGGTTACAGATTGAAACGCATTTTGAAGCAGCCCCCTCCATATGTATTCCCAATGAAGTGTTTAATAAAATCATTGATGGAATCATAAAAAATGCCGTTGAAAACACACCCGATGGAGGAAAAATACGCGTTTCCGTGCATGGGGTGGGCGGAGGGACCCAGATAGAGATCCGTGATTTCGGTGTAGGTATTATCGAAGAAAATCAGGATCGGATCTTTGAAGGTTTTTTTTCTACCCAAGATACAATGGATTATTCCACAAAACGGCCCTTTGATTTCGGGGCCGGCGGAAAGGGAGCGGATTTACTCCGCATGAAGATATTTTCAGAGCGTTACCATTTTATAATAGAGATGGAATCATCACGTTGTCGCTATCTAGTGGATAAAACTTATGAGTGTCCGGGAAATATTCAATCGTGTGCTTTTTGTAAAAAAGAGGATGATTGTTATGCGTCCGGCGGGACCAAGTTTACATTGTTTTTTCCATCTGAATCAAAATCGTGTTGATGAAACTACAACGTGGGAAGGCCGTCTTTTTTGATTTTGCTGCGTAAGGCACTCAGGGGGAGGTCAAGAGGTTGGACGGATATGTCCTGTCCAAGGGTATTGTTGAAGCACCTCCACGTAAGATTCATCCAATCGACAATCCTTACCGTATCTATCATTATGTTTCCGCGAAAGGTAATGATCTGAAAGAAGTCCAAAAAATCCCGGCCATTTTTCCATTTTAACATTTCACGCTCAGAGAATCGTTTTGTGGATTTCATCAACTACAAAAAACTAGACAAAATCATTTACAATTGGATAAGTTTTCAGACTAACGGAGATGACTAATCGTCTCATAATAGTATTTACGGTTCGTCGTGCTGAAAGGCCTCTGGACTCCGGCTTTCCCCGGAATGACGAGGGTGTGGACAATGATGAGACGGTTGATATCTTATATTCACGAAAACCGAATCGCTTTTCATCCAGCGCTATTGTATCAAGTTCCAATGGAAAGGACCGGAGATGTTTCAGTTGATCAAAGAGACTAAAGAGGCTGTATTTCTAAATCCTATGGAGGATTTTAAGGAGAAAAGGGTTCTTATTGAACGAAGAACGGATCCTTTGACACAACAAATCGGGTGGATCCTTCCACATGGGTTTCGCCTCAAGGCGCCGAAAGACCTTGAGCAAGCGATAGCACAATCATTAAAAAATCCATGTCCATTTTGTCCTGATATGGTTGAGCGGCGGACCCCGAAATTTCTATCAACCATCGCCGAAAACGGTAGGATCACATACGGGGAAGTGGTTGTCGTCCCCAATCTATTTCCATATCAACCGCATAGTGCCGTGGCGCGTTTGACGATAAGGCATTTTGTTCCCATGGCGGAATTCACGGAACAAATCCTGTTGGATGGCCTAACGGCCTCTTTCGCTTATATACAAAGGCTCAGGGGACTGGATCCAGGGCTTCGATACGGCTCTATCAATTGGAATTATATGCCGCCTTCAGGGGGAGGTTTGATTCACCCCCATCTTCAACCGGTTGCATCACATCGCCCTACCCAGTTCATGGACTTGATGGCCACCTGCTCTGCCGCGTATCTAAGATCCTCCGGCCAGGTGTTCTGGGAGCGATATGTTCATGAAGAGGAGAAAACAGGAGAGCGGTTCATAGGCCGTTTTGGAGATGTGAGCTTCTTGGCACCATTTGCGCCCCGGAATATGACCGGAGAGATCGTGGTGGTCTTTGAAAGGCAGGAGAGCATTTTGGATCATACGGAAACATATTTCGAATCCTTTTCCCAAGGGTTGTGTTGCATTTTAAGGGGCCTATCCGCCCTTCATTTCACCAGTTTGAACATGGCCCTTTTTATCTATTTTCAACCCCAACAAGGACTCTGGACAACGGCGCGAATCATGCCCCGATCCGTATTTCCCCCACTGGATACGGGGGATGTCAATTATTATGAAAAACTCCATGGTGAGGTGTTCTGCATGATCTCACCGGAGGATATGTGTTCGTATCTGCGGCCTTATTTTTAGAAATGGGTCCTGAGACCTCCAGGTTCTCAACCCAAAATGCCCTGCGGATTCATGGAGCAGGGCTCAAGAAATTTTCCGGATGACCCTCTGAACCTGCTTTCAATATCAATCCATTAGTGCTATGATTTTGTCCATTCAATCAATCAGTCATAGGTCTTCCTGAATGAAAAAGAGATGCCTGCTGATATCACCCCCGGGGGAATTATTTATTTTTCCACGCGGGATTATGGAAATCGCCACCTTTCTGAATCGACGAGGATTTCCCACCACTGTTTTGCCTTTGGGTTTTTATTTCAAAAAGGATTATCCGGTTGATGAATCCGGGTTTATCAAAGGCAATATCGATCAGATGGAGGTGTATCATATCTTAATAGATACCATCAGATCGGTCGATCCGATGGTCATCGGTGTAAGCAATTGTTATACTAAAGATTTCCATAATTGTGTGGATATCATCAAAATGTGCAAGGAGATCGATGCACGTATCATAACGGTCATGGGGGGATCTCATGCCACTTTTTGTGATGTTGAAAGCATTCAAACGGCCCCTGGATTGGACATCGTGGTCAGGGGTGAGGGTGAATGGGTGATGTTAAACCTTTTGCGGGCGATCTATGAAAAAAGAGATTACCAAGCTGTAAAGGGAATAACGATTGGAGAAAATGGAAAGATACGAAGAAATGAAGATGAAATCCATGGTTCGCTGGCCGAAATACCACCGGTTGATTTTGGATTGCTTCCCGCGGATTTCGTAAAGATGTCCTACATTCACGGGATATTGCATCGAGGTTGCGCTTATCATTGTAAATACTGTATTGAAGAGAAGTTTTGGGGCAAGCCCAGGCCCTACCGCATAGAGAAGGTCATTCAAGAGATGGAGATGCTGCAAAAATCTTACCAGACCCAATTTACCGGTTTGGAAGAGAGCATGTTGGGCATGCATTCGAAAAAATTCTTTCAGTTCTTCCAAAGCATAAGAGAAAACGATATTCGATTACCCACTGATTTCTATATTACGACCCGCATCGATACCGTGACCGATGAGGGAATAGATACCATGCGTCAGACCGGCATCAGCCGTACTTGCGTGGGGATTGAAAGCTTTTCGCAAAAGGTGCTGAGAGAGATGAACAAAAGTCTCAGCTTTGAAAGTGTCCATAGCGGTTGCGAGAAGCTGATGCGGAATAATATTTGGCTCACTGGTTACTGGCTTATCGGGCACCCGGGCGATGATGCCCATGAGGCCGATCATACCTATGGACAATTCAAGTCCTTTCTGGAAAAGGGTTTACTGAAAAGCGGTTATGCCTTTATTTTCGTCCCGTATCCGGGAACGGAATTTTTTTATGATCCCGGAAAATACGGCATCCGGATTTTTTCTTATGACTGGAGCCGTTGGAGAAGGTGGACGTCAGAGCCGGTCAGTTGTCTGGAGAATTTTTCATCATCAGAGATCGTCGCGGCATATGATAAAGCAACGGATCTGTTGAGTACCTACAAGAAATTGAATCAATATCTGGCTTCAAACCGGGAACGTGTGAATTTCCATTCGTAAGGATCTGACCGGATTGTGTGTTCATCGAACCCATAGATTTTTTTTGAAAGATCATATCCTCTTCACCGGGTTTGAAGACGGCGGCGTTATCTTTGATCTGGATACGCGTGTTTCTTGCGAAATCAATTCAACCGGGGTAGAACTGTTGAGATTAATGGACGGGCAGAGAGAATTGGGAGAAATCATCCGGATGACGGCTCAGATATTTGAACAACCTGAAGAACGCATCGAAAAGGATATCACCCGATTCCTGGCAAACCTTTTGGAAAGGGGCTGGATATATGTTCAATGAGGACAAAGAGATCATCATAAAAAAGGATATCGTGCTGAGGGAAGAAGACGACGGGGCGTTCCTTTTCGACCCGGGTACCGGCCGGATTTGTTATTTGAATGATACGGGCGTTGAGGTTTGGCGTTTATGCGCAAGACCCATTACCAAGGATCAACTTGTAGGCAGGTTGTGCTCGGAATATTCGGATCAGTCGAGGGAAAAGATCACGGAAGATTGCGATATGTTTTTAAAAGGCTTGCATGATTTTGGATTTATGTCTGCATGATTCTACCCAAAGAGGTTTTTGTTTCATGACACCAAATAGGGACTTGGATTTTCCTTTACGATCCATCTATTTTTATCCGACGGAGTCTTGCAATCTTCGTTGCAACCATTGTTGGATCGGTCCGGACTACACCGCCGATGAAGCGACTTATCAAGCCCGTAATCAGGATAATATATCGGTCGAGGCCATGGAGCGGGTTGTAATGGATGCAATCCCGCTGGGGTTAAACCACATAAAAATCACCGGTGGTGAGCCTTTTTTGAATCCTCAGCTTTTTGAATATCTCGATATGTTTCATCAACACGGGCTTTCGATGACTTTTGAAACCAATGGAACCCTTCTCACAAAGGATATGATCCCACGTCTTTTGACCTATAATATCCATCAATTTTGCACCAGTCTCGATGGGAGTAGACCTCTGGTTCATGAAAAGATCAGGGGTGTAAAAGGGAGCTTTCAAAAAACCGTTGCTGCGATCAAAATGCTCATGGAACATGGAATATATCCGCAGGTCATCTTCTGTTTACAAAAGGCAAATGCCGGTGACCTCGAGAATACGATGCGATTGATCTCCGATTTGGGTGTGCGGTCGTTCGAAATCAATCCCGTCGCCCTGCTGGGACCAACGGATTTGCAAAATATGTCTTGCCGAGGCCTTGCCAATGATGAACTCATGGCCTTGGAAAAAAGAGTGGAGGAAGAATTCCCCACGAAATATTCGGGCATGCATATTGATCTGTATCTTCCTCCTGCATTAAAGGGCATAAACGAATTCGCTCTATATGGCCTTTGTACCTGCAAGATCCATAATATCTGCGGCATTCTTTCCAACGGGGATGTCTCCATATGCGGCATTGGAAGGAGGAATAAAGATCTTATCCTCGGGAACGTTAAAGAACAGAGCATCGTGCTCATATGGCGGGAAGGAGAAATATTTAAAGAGATCCGTGACAAGATCCCTTTTGAGCTGCAAGGGATTTGCGGTCGATGTCTTTTCAGATATCATTGCCTGGGATTTTGCCGGGCGGATCTTTTGGGGAAAGGGCTGCCGCTGACGGCTCCCTATGGAATGTGCGAAGAAGTTTTTCAAATGGGTCTCTTCCCTGAATCGAGGATTTTGCTGGATGATGAGATCGCTCTGATCAACAGGGACCGACGTTCATGAAGATCCCTTCAGCCCCTCAGAAGGTCACACTCAATGTCACCAACAGGTGCAACCTCATTTGTATCTATTGCGCGGTTTCTACAACCAAGAACCATCCCGGGGACCTGAACCTGGTAGAATGGAAAAGGCTTATCGACGAACTCGCCCGGATCAAGGTCTTCAACCTGGTGATTTCAGGAGGGGAACCATTTCTCCGATCCGATCTGGATGAGATTCTAAAGCGGATTTTTCAGTACCATTTTAGAATCTCCATCAATACCAACGGAACGATCATCAATCGATCCGCGATAAACTTGCTTGCCGATTCCAACCGTGTGGATAATGTACAGGTTTCTTTGGACGGACCTGATGAGCGAACCCATGACAGGATGAGGGGGCAAGGCTCTTTTAAGAAGATGATGGAGGGCGTGGTTCAGTTCATGGAATCGGGCATCCCATTATCCTTTAATGTGGTGGTACACAAAATAAATCAAAATTTTCTTCCTCACATGGTCAATCTTGCGAAAAGGATCGGCGTATCCCGTATTTCCTTTTCCCCCCTTTCTCCTCAAGGGGGGGCCATAGCCCATTTCGATGAGCTTCGTCTTGACTTTGAAGATGAAAAGGATGTTGAGCATTGCCTAAAGGATTTACGCAGGGACCATGCCGGCTTAGTGGGTGGCAACATGCTTGAGACCTTCGATCTCATGGAACGTATTTCTCATTCGGAACCAAAGGGGGAGTCTGTTCATGAGGCCAATTGGATTACCAGTTGCGGCGGAAGCGTCTCCGAGTGCGCTATCCGACCGGAAGGCGGGGTGATTCCATGCGATAGGCTTTGGGATTATCAGGTGGGGAATGTCCGGGAAGCGCCCTTTCAATCCATCTGGCTTCACTCAAAGGGGTTTGAACGATTTCGAGAACGTTACTCAAAGCGAATGAATTCGTTTGAAGAGTGCCTAGGGTGTTCTTTCATCTCCGTATGTCGGGGTGGCTGTCCCGCCGTACCTTATAATTTAGGAAAGGGTATTGACGGGTGGGATCCTTTTTCATGTTATATGGTCTACGCGGGACAAAAACAAGGTTATGTCTGAACGGAAAAACACTCCAGATCTAGATTGGGATCTCCAAATAGGGGGAGAGACGATTCGTCTCACCACGGAATCAAGTAATGGTTATCTATTACATCTCGTGAAGAGGTTTCTTGGAGATTATCACGCCGCTTCCGGTGAAGCCACCTGTAATATCAGGATTATTCCGTTCCCATATATCTATAAACATCCCTGGGAAATGATCGAGATTGACCGCTTCAGAAATTTTTTTTCAGAGGTCCATGGCCGATATCCACGGGATGATCAGCCTGATCGTATCGATCTGTCTCTCAGGCTCATGCAGTATCTGGACCCCGAATCCGAGGTAGTCCGGCATATTCGTCAGATGATTGATGGGCAAAGGCTAACATATGCCCGGATCGGGATGGACCTCTTTTTTTTTGATACAGGAACCAGAACGGCCTTTCTTTTTATAGGAGAGACATTCAAACGTTTTCCACTGGTTCAGTGGATGATGAAGATTTTCGATCTGGGCCAAAGCATGATTTGGTCCGGGATACTTAACGGTATCATGTTTATCCTCTCCCATCTGCTGATTTACAATCACGGCTTGTTGCTTCATGGCAGCGCCCTTCAAAAGGACGGTCATGGTTATTTGTTTTTGGGCGTTTCGGGTGCGGGTAAATCAACCATTACCCGGTTAATCGGTCCGGATATTTGTTTGTCAGATGATGGGGTGATTCTAAAAAGAGAAATGGGCGCCGTATTTGTCTATGATTCACCTTTTCGGCAGTTCGATCGGCCCGGCAAAGATGGAGACCCGGCAAAGATCCAGCTTCAAAAGGTTTTTATATTGGAAAAGGCCGATCAAAACAAGACTCTACCGGTAAAAAAAAATGAATTGATGGATTGCATTTTAAGGCATATGATTCACTTTTATAAATTCATGGATAGAGAAACAGCCGAAAAGGGCTTCTATATCACCAAAGACATGGTGGGGTGTTTACCCGCGTACAGACTGCAATTTTCAAAGAGGCGGGATTTATGGGATAGTGCCATACTCAACCGTGAAAGCGAGGTGAATCATGCCTGATAAAGAAAAGAGAAAGGAGTATCATCCGCCTTTTATCAAAGAAATCGGGGGCGTGTTTGAACAGGCCATGGGGTTGTCATGCGCGGTGGGAACCGTATTCTCGGACTGCTCCGGCGGTCCCGGTTTCGGTCGGACCTGTCCGGGCGGACCGGCTCCAAGTCAAGGTTGCCCCGGAGGACGGACGGATGTGGCCACTGTCTGCCAGGCCGGTGGCGGGACCTTTTCCACGACAGCCTGACAAGGAGAGACTGGTGGATGGACACAATCAGAAATAAGATCGGGATATGTCGAAAAAAAGAAAAAAATATGAGCCCCCAACCATCAAAGAAATAGGCGGTGTGTTTGAACAGGCCATGGGACTCTCCTGTGTTGTCGGCAGTATTTTTTCCGATTGTCCGGGAGGCGGTCCGTTCAGGGCGGGAACCTGTCCAGGTGGGCCTGCACCAACGCTTGGCTGTCCGGGGGGGAATCCGGATAGGCCTGTCGTCTGCAGGACCGGCGGCGGACCTTTTACCGCAATGGTTTGTAGAGGAGGGCCAGGAGCCGGCTAAGGCATCAAATGCCGTAGCGACGGGAGTCCGAAGGTGGAGAGTTGGGTCAGGACCTTTTTTTGTTTTTCTCCTTCCACTCCGACCTGCCAGATGAGACCGTTTTTTTCGGTAAAGGTCAGCCTGAAACTTACGATATCATTCCTATGGGTCATGATTTCTTCTGACATTGGGAAAAAAGAGACGTCCCAATGTGTGGGTAAAAAGTGATCTTCCTCCCAAAGCGACAAGGTGATCTCATCCGTGAGTCCTATCTCAGGAAATACCATTATGCCATCAAGGATACTCTCATCAAAAATCTCAAATGACCCATCCATATGCAATGGAAATCGAATGGGTTCGCATGAGTAAAAATGGGCTTCAAAGATTTTGGTCGGTTTGGATACCAGTCGAGTCTGATCCAGAGAATCCGTTTTCAGGCCATAGATATTGTTCACGGCCAGTCGTTTGAGGTTTTGCGTTTGTATCCCATGGAAAGATCTATCCAAAAATCGAAAAGGATGCCCCTCCGTGAAGGAAACGGGAGCGGCCAAGAGGGACAGGGATGCGGGGATGATTCGACCCCGTTCATCCAGAAATCGTTTCCTCACGTCGGATAAGATATCCACTATCCGTTCATCGATCCCCAGGGCGCCAATGGTCTCCGTGACGATCAGGTTGATGGGTTCGGCAAAATCCACATTTTTTGATTCTTTTTGTATAAATTCAATGGAATCGAAGCATCCATTTTCTTTTGCTGTTTTTTTCGCGACATCTATGATGGGGCTTATTTCAACGGCATAAACCTTTTTGGCTCCGGCCTGAACAGCAAAAACAGCCAATACGCCGGTTCCCGTCCCTATATCAGCGACCACATCTCCCTTTTTCACGGTTTGAAAGATCGCTTGACGGTACGATTCGAGCCGTCTATGGTCTGAAAGCATTTTAAGATGAGAAACCACCAATGACATGATTGGCATTCTCCTTAAAAACCTGTTTGGATACGAGAAATCTTAAGGCTTGCGTGAAAGCCCATCTTTTTGAGGCCGTATTAAGAAGGCGCATGGCCCACGGCCCAGGCCTTGCATCTCATCATTTTCAAAAGGCTAAACTGTGACAAAGTCTTCATTTTTGAAGAGCCATGTGCCTTGTTTGCGCCATGCGCCTTGCCCCATATGTCTTGAGCCTTATTAGCAGCCATAATCCCCACAAGCCAGGCAATTATAAAATCTCCATCTAGCCTGCATTAAAGCCGATTCCCTGGGGTTCGTATATCAAGGACCCGACCATTATCCAATGTCAGGATGCAGTCCGCCATTTCCATCGCGGATAAACGGTGAGAAATAATGATGGTTATTTTGTTCCGACGTATTTTTTTAATGCCCTTCAGGATGACCTCTTCCTGTTCAACTTCGAGGAAAGATGTGGCTTCATCGAGTATAAGGATCTCAGGATTCGTAATAATGGCGCGAGCAATGGCCAGACGCTGCCTTTCACCTCCGGATAGGCTTGTTCCCCTCTCACCCACCAGGCTTTCATATTGATGGGGAAGCCTCTCAATAAAGCTATGGGCGCGGGCGGTATTAGCCGCTTGAATAATCGAATCCAGGGATAGGTCTTCGTCTCCGTAGGCGATATTTTCCCTGATGGTGTTATTCAGCATCAGATTCTCCTGAAAAGCGATACCCACGGAATGTCTCAGACTCGGCAATTCAATCTGTTCGAGGCTTTGACCGGCAAGGTGTATAGTGCCTGAATCCGGCCTGTAAAACCGTAAAAGGAGTCGCACAAGGGTTGTTTTTCCGCTTCCGCTTTGACCCGTAATGCCGAGGACCTCGCCCTGTCGGACCAAAAAGGATACGCCCCTTAATACCGGATGGGACGGCTCATAGGCAAAATGGACATCTCTGAATTCAATGTTAGCGAGGTTGGTCAGAGGTTTGATGACCGTCGAGGGGGAAGCGTTTTCCGGTTGACTGTCCATGATCTCATAGAGAATCTCCATGCGGGCAAGGCTTTCCCGAAGGGATCCATAATTATTTGCAAGGGAATTGAGTGTATTGAAGAAGAGGTACGTTCCTCCGAGAAAGATGGTCATGGTCCCGATGGTGATGATTTGATCCGATATCATCCAGCTTCCATAGATAAAGACCCCTCCCAAGGTAAAATATTTCAGCACCTGCAGCGCCGGCTGTGCGTATAATGTGACCTTTAACGCATCCATGGATAGATCGATCATTTCGTCGATTAAGCGGTTAAAATGATGCTGGGTTTGTTTTTCAGCGGCCTTGGATTTGACCAATTCGATGTTGGAGAAAATCTGTTCCACATAGGCATAGATACCGGCGTTTTTTTGCTGGATTTTCTTTGAGATCGCCCTTAGTTTTTTCCCCACCCGGTCGATGATCCAGAGGGAGAGAAGCGTTGATAGGATCATGACAACACAGAGGCGTCCATTGATGTAGATCAAGAAGCTCAATAGGGCAACCAGCTTGATGGGATCGATGATTGCGGGTCCGAAAATCATACTCAAGATGTTTGAAAAACGGTTTGCATCATCCAGGATGCGGGACATGAGTTGACCGGTAGGCTCTTTAATGAAGAAACGCAATGGTAAATAGAGAATGTATGAGAAAAGCCTGTTCTGGAAGGTCTGATTGATCCGTAATTGGACCTTTGTTGATAAAACCATGGCGCCATAATGGATGATGGTCCGAACCAAAAAGAGAATCATCAAGAGAAACAGGATATCCTTTATGGCATCCCAATTTTGAAGCAAAAAACCTCTGTCAATGAGCTTTCTGGAGAGGAGCAGGGCATAGAATTCAACGGGGATCAATAGAAGTCCGATACCACCGAGAAAAGAAAAAATAGGGATATACGCCTTCCCGTCTTTTAAGATCCTCTTGAACAGATGAATGGTCGCGGTCATTGTATTATCCCATATTGATCACGATTCAATAAAGGCGCGTAAAAAATACAAAATATGCCTAAGAGATAAGATGATCATATGAACAACTCGGTTTGGATAAAAAGCCCACTTTTTGTGGTTTGAGAATCTGGAGAATTCCTGTTCCAGGATCTCCTCTTTCGGAAAGACCGTCTCCCGTAAAAACGATAGACGTCCTTTTAATCCAGAGATATAAAAGAGCAGAAGCAGGGGGCCTATACGATTGAGGGACTCCCCTTTCAACTTCGCTTTTAACATACCCTTTTCCAATCTGGAGAAATCCGAGGGTTGAACACTCAGTCCTGAGGCTGGGGGTCGATCCAGGTGAAAGAGATATTCAAGCAGAAACACTATGTAATGAAAAGGCTTTTTCTGTTCGAGATATTCCATTCGTTCGATAAGTTTTTCCCAAAACATGTTGTCGCGGTCTTTTACGATTTGCCGAATATCCACGAGCCAGATAAACTTGGAAAAAGAGTGTTTCAAAAGGTGTTGCGAGAGGAGGAATACATTGTCCATATCACAGGGCCGCCTGATTCGGTAAAAACCTTCTTTCCAGTGGAGTGATTCTCTCCATATAGGCTCCATACCTTTCGGGAACAGCCCCTCCCGGCTGGTGATCCTGTCGATATTGAGGGCATGGGTGTGAATGTCCAAGGTTAAGGCGGCTTTGTGAACCACATGAGGGATGCGGGCATTTCTTTCATAGCCTTGAGAAGAAAGGGTATTCACCAATCTATCAAAATCCTTGGGTCGTACCAAGATATCGACGTCATCCATGGGTCGCATGCCGAGGCCCGGATAGAAAATATCCAGGAGGGAGGCGCCTTTGAGGAGCATAATGTCTAACTTTTCATTGCTTAAGACTTCTTCCAACGCTTCCAGTGCCTTGATATGGATCAGGTTAGAGGCCGCGGTCTGCCGGTAGCACATCTCCAGACGATCTAAAAAGGCATCGGGAGCATTCGATCCCTTTATATAGTAATAAAGAAGTCCTGCCACACCTTCTCGAAGGGCCAGATCGTAAAGTTTTTCCCATTCGGGCTCAATGGATGCCCTTAAAGCCTGTTCATTGATAATCGATACTATAAGGTGCATCTCCCTTTGTGCATTTACGGATGGATCATCGGGAAGATATTTTTGAAACACGGTTTTCAATCCAAGTTTTAAAGAGCCCGTGGTGAGGCAATTTAGACTGAGCCATGCATGGATTTTTTTGAATCGCGCCCTCGGTCCTCTAGAAATATGAATGAGCTGATTTTTTCTAATGACCGCATCAACACGGCCTAAAATAGAGGAAAGGTTCACCGGGGCAGGATCCGGGGTAAGCATGGAATCTCCTTTGAGAAAGCCCTCGCCGTTCGGTCTTATAGCCACCAGACGGTGGGCGGTGAGCTTATCCGTAGACACATGGGCGATGACAATGTCCCCGTATTCCAAGGCATCCGGTGGTACGCGTCGGGCAACCAGCCTGTCCCCCGGTTTTAGGGTGGGATACATGGAATAACCGTTAAAACGCAATGTAAAGTAGTCTTGCGCTTGAATCAATCTCAGTCCTCAGTTGGCATAATAATTGGATTATTGAAAAACAGCCTTCTTTGAAGGCGCGGGGGAACCAATATTACTGGATTCAACCCATCACCTGTCGATATTTGAGCCGTTTGATTTTTCAGATGTATCGCCGGATGATAGCTTCGTTTTTTAACGGGCTCACCGATCAGGAGCCATTGTAACCGCAGTCGTTGTTTTTGAAAAGGACTGTTTGGACCTATGGTTGGGAAAAAGGATGGATGAGTATTGATTCCATGATGTTTCTTTGGTAAAAAATCATCATCAAGAGCATTTTTATCTATCAGGTGTTTTATGGATTCGAAGGATATTGCTATCATCGAGGCTATTCGGACCAGAGTGGAAAACGAGGGTTATGCGCGTAAATTGGGCATCAAACTGGTTTCTCTGGCTCCTGGTCATGCTGTTGTGGAGATGGGGCCCCAAAATGATATGGATAATATTTTCAATATGACCCATGGGGGGGCCATTTTTTCGCTTATTGACGAGGCGTTTCAGGTTTCATGCAATTCTCATGGTACTGTCGCGGTTGCGCTTAACGTTTCCGTGACCTATCACCAATCCCCTGACAAAAATGCGATCCTCCGGGCCGAATCCAAAGAGATTCATTGTTCCAAAAAAACGGCTACCTATGATATCAAAGTAACCGACCAGAATGGAACCCTCATCGCCTCGTGTATGGCCTTGGCATATCGAAAAGGGCAGGGCCTGCCGTTCATGGATAGTCATTCATTGACATCAAAAATAGATTCGATTTGAGCCCTTTGTTGTTTAAGTGACTGTTTTTCCATAACGTCCATGACAGGTTTCATTTCAGGTTTCCCTTTTTATCGATCTAGGAATGGGGCACGGGGATCTCTTTTCAAGTTCACACCATTTGTCAGGAGGTCATGGGGCGGCACCGAAATATTGCACACATCCCGGGCAGCCCCACAGAGCATGGTTGCTCAAGCGCCGTTTGCCCTTTGTGCCTGTCCTCAATTCCATCGGTCGCAGCGATGGGGGCGGGTAAAAGGCCATGTCGGCTTTTAGGTGTGAACTTGAAAAAAGATCCCCGTGCCGCCGAAAATCGTTTTCGGACAAGCATGAGAGTCATGAATATTTTTGGATGAGAAACAATACGGACCAGCCGGACCTTTTATATGATTGACATTTCTTTGCAAATCCACTATGTTACCATGTTAAATCGTAAAGAAAATCACAATACTTCCGACAGGATATCAGTAAGTATCCTCCTGAGGTCTGGTTTTGGAATTAGAGATATTGATACCCCGAGACACTATTCTTTCAAAGGTCAAAGAACTTGCCGGTCAAATTTCATCAGACTATATGGATCATGAGCCTCTTCTGGTGGGGATATTAAACGGTGCGGTCTTTTTTTTTACGGACTTGATTCGTGAAATGACCATCCCCCTTAAGATCGATTTTATCAGAGCGGCAAGTTACGGAAATGGGACATCATCCCGCGGATCAGTTCAACTCACCAAGGGTATAGAAATTCCCATCCAAGGAAAACATGTTCTCTTAGTTGAAGATATCGTGGATTCCGGTTTGACTTTTACTCATATCATGCAGTTTTTAAAAAAAGAAGAACCGGCGTCTATTAAACTATGTGCCTTGATCGACAAATTAGAACGCCGTGAAAAGACCGTTTGCATTGATTATTGCGGATTTCAGGTCGATGAGGGTTTTCTCGTGGGTTACGGTCTTGATTTTAATGAGCAGTATAGGTATTTGCCGGATATTTGTGTGTTAAAAGATCCTAGATGATTTAGTCAGGAGGTTTTCATGATCATCACATGTGAAAATTGCCACTCCGAATTCAATATCGATGCAAAAATGATAAAAGCCGGAGGATCAAAGGTGCGATGCGCCAATTGTCGTAAAGTCTTTATGGTCTATCCGCCAACACCGGAACCTTTGGATGAACCGGTGATCGCGGAAGAGCCTGTTTTGGAAGAAAAAACGGATGGACCTGAGAGGGAATCGGCCGAGGGCCAATTCCATGAAGACCTCGAAGAGACGGTTGCCCTGGATTCTCCGCCGGCATTCAAAGAGTCCGATGACGAAAAATTGGAAGATCTTGAAGATTTTGATAGGGCTTTTGAAGAGGCATTGGAGAATGATGCCATAGAGGATGTTACACCACAACAAGATCAGGCCGGTTCAGCCGAAGGGTCTGATACGGAACAGGCCGAAGAAGAAACCTATTCTACAAGGGAATTGTTTGAAAAAGCCTCCGAAGAAGATATAGATGAAGAATTAGCCGAGCCATCCTTACCCGCAGCCCGAAAGAAAAAAGGAGGGGTATTAAAGTTCTTTTTGCTTTTGTTCATTATTGTTTTGATCCTTATTGGTGGAGCGGCGGCTATCTATTTTTTTGCACCGCAATACATTCCCGATTCCTTAACTTTCTTGAAACCGGAAACACAGCAGATGGTTGTTGATACGGATGTCCGGAGGATCAATTTTAGAGATGTGGATGGTCAATTTATCGACTCGCCTGTGGTGGGTAAGCTTTTTATCATCAAGGGCATTGTGACCAATGAAAATAGCCAGAGTAGAGGTTATATTCTTGTAAAGGGCGTGATATTGGATGATAAAGGAGAACCCATCAGACACAAACTCGCCTATGCGGGGAATTATTATAGCGACAATGAGTTGGCCCAAATGGCCATGGACGATATTGACAAAGGTTTAAGGAACCGCGCAGGAAAAGGAAATATTAATACCGATGTGAAGCCCGGGGCATCCATACCTTTTATGATCATTTTTGACAACCTACCTCAAAATGTCAGTGAGTTTATTGTTGAAGCCGTTAGTTCTTCGCCGGTTAATAAATAGAACCTTTCTTGATACCTATCATAAGACCCATTCAGAAGGGCTCGTGATTCCCTTTCTTTTCCCGGTGCCTGCATGATACGATTCGATAGCCATGATACCGCCCAAAGTTCAGCAAAGATTCTTAAGGGGATCTTTATCCTGCTCATCGTCCTCTTTATCGGTACTATTGGGTATATGATTATTGAGCGATGGAGTTTTTTAGATTCCATCTATATGACCGTGATCACCATTACCACCGTTGGCTATCGTGAGGTGGGCAATGTTTCGGAAGCGGGTCGAATCTTCACCATATTTATCATATTCACCGGCATGGGCATAATCGCCTACATCCTGGGCATGACTGCTCAGGTTATGGTGGATTTTCAGGTAAGATCGATTTTTGGGAGGAGAAAATTGGGTAAAAAGATACAGTCATTAAAAGATCATTATATTATTTGCGGTTATGGCCGGATCGGAAAAATTATCTGTAAAGAATTGATGGCCGATAAGATCCCCATGGTGGTCATTGATAATGCGCCGGATATGAAACAAGGTCTTGAAAGTGATGGGATCCCCTTTATCAATGATGATGCCACGGGTGAAGATATCTTATTGGAAGCGGGCATAGAAAGAGCCAAGGGACTCATATCAGTGGTGGCCTCGGACGCGGACAACCTATTTATTACTATGACGGCGCGAGTATTAAAGCCCAATTTGTTTATCCTGGCCCGGGCAGACGGGGAACATACGGAGAAAAAGCTCTTGAGGGCCGGGGCCAATAAGGTTGCCATGCCTTATCTCATCGGCGGGCATAAAATGGCACAGTCCATCATCAAACCGGCTGTTACGGACTTTTTAGAGTTCACCGTTCATAATCGGGACATGGGTTTGGAAATGGGAGAATTGTTGGTGGGTGAAAAATCGAGACTCAATGGCCTGACCCTGATCGATTCCGGCATACGTAAGGAGATGGATGTGATCATTGTGGCGATCCGAAGAGATAACGGTGAAATGCGATTTAATCCTTCATCCGAGACCCATATCAACGCCGGTGACACCCTAATCGCCTTGGGTAAGAGCAATGACCTTGAAAAATTGGCATTAATTTTGCGTGGAGATAAAAGGTAGAAATTTTATAGTTAACTATTATCAGGACCCTATTATTAACCCGGCAATTAAACAAATCCTCATCGTCATGCCGGACTTGATCCGGCATCCAGCATTTCCCTGGATTTCGGCTTTAGCTGGAACGACGGCCTTAGGATATTTAATCGCCAGAACAATAATAAAAAGGGTGTTCGGACCATAGAACATTGAACTTTGTCAGGAGGAGAAAGGTTATGAAAAAATATTTTTGGTTGGTTTTAATTAACACTGTTGTGTTTTCGGCTTCTCATGCATGGGCCATGGAATTTCAACCATTGGGATTTGAGGCATCATCCATTGGTGGGGCCGGTGTCGCCGCATCAAAAGGAAGCTACGCGCCATATTATAATCCGGCACTGCTGGCGGAGCGCAGATATGGAGCCGAATTTTCCCTGTCCGGCGGTTTCGGTATCCGGGAGATCGATGTGGTGGACCACCTGGATCGATTGGCGTCCATTGATGTGGACGAGACCATCGGCATGTTTGAAAGCGGGGTCTCAGATCCCCTTAACCCGCCTTCTTTATCGACTATCCAAGATATCCTCGATGACCTTGAAACCATTCAGACCGAACTCCAGGCATTGGCCAAGAGAAACGGAATTCAGTTGATGCCCAACGCCGCTTTTGGGGCGCAGATAAAGAATGTGGGAGTGGGTGTTTATGGTGTGTCTGAAGGGTCAGCCTACGCCGTGATTGATCCGGAAAGGCTGGATATCATCCTGCCTGTCGAAATGGCTGGTACGACCTATTATGTTGAATATGATGTATCCGGCACCACCATTATTCCGGATGTCGGCCTCGACGAATACGAGGCCCGTTCTTTCGAATACGCCATCAATAATGGGTTGACCTATTTGCAGCTCACCGGCCTGGCCTACGCGGAGATCCCCATTGCGTATGGGCATCGCTTTAAAACCGGATTTGGAAGCCTGGATGTGGGTGCATCATTCAAGGTCATGCCGGGGTACACCTATGAACAGAGGATCGATATTGATACGGAGTCGGATGAGCTATCGGATTCTTTGGACAATAACAAACACGAAGACACGGCCTTTGGGTTTGACGCGGGTCTTCTTTTTAAGCCCGACGCCGTTTCCGGACTGGCCCTGGGCATTGTGGGCAAGAACCTCAATACCCCCGCATTCGAGACGGCCAGTGGCGGTGAACTGGAAGTGGACCCACAGGTTCGAGCCGGTATGGCCTATGATCTTTTGGGTGATAAGGTTACACTCGCCCTTGACTTGGACGTCACGGAAAATGAGACCTTTATCCCCAATTATAACTCCCGGTTCATCGGCGGCGGATTCAACCTGCATCCCTTTAGTTGGTTGTCCCTCAGGGGCGGGCTCATGCAAAACATGAGCGAGAGCGATGAAGGGATCATTTATACCGGGGGGTTCAGCATCGGCTCAAAGTGGATACAATTGGATTTGACAGGTCAGATGTCCCAAAAGAAAGGTGAGTATGACGGCGACGAGATCCCTCGTTACGCAAGGGTCCAGCTGGCCTTTGTGTCGAGGTGGTTTTGATACGGGCGGCCGGGCTGTCGGCAATCAGGGGTCAGCGGTTTTTTATCTGTCCCTCAAAGATCGATTGACTTCCGGTTGCTAAGCTTACACTTGAAATCCTTCTCCCATAACCATAAAAATTTTCCAATCTAAAATTCCTCTCCCCCTCGAGGGGGAGAGGTTAGGTGAGGGGGTGGAGTAGGGTGGCCGTTTATCCTCTGCGGCAGAGTTACTAAGGAGGACAGGCCCAACGCTCCCGAGTGAAAGGTTTTACTGGTTTTTCCCTGCATCCGGCATCCAGAATTATTTTGCGAAGATTACAAAGTCGTTGAAGCATCCATTTAATGAATTGAGACAGAATTTTCCTGAAAATATGATGTTTGAACAAAAAACAGAGATCATCTTCAATAAAAATGTCGCGTTAAAGACCTTTCTCTTGGGGATACGATCTCAGGAGATCGCGGCGCATGCCATCCCAGGACAATTCGTCATGCTTCGTATCGGTAAAGGTCCGGATCCCCTTTTGAGAAGACCCTTCTCCATTAGCGGTACGCGAGATCAGGATCTTGTCCTCATCCTTTACAAAGTCGTGGGCAAAGGTACTGCCTTGCTGCAAGAAAAAAGGGCAGGAGAGGGGTTATCCGTTCTGGGCCCGTTGGGCCGAGGTTTTGGACTACCCGATGATGAACAAGTCCCATTGCTCGTAGCCGGCGGGATAGGGGTGGCGCCGTTATTTTTCCTGGCACAGACTATTCATACAACAAATACGCAAATCATGATGGGTTTCGGCTCTTCAAATGAGATTATCCCCGTGGATGTGATGGGTGATTTCAAGATCCAATATTCCATATCAACAGACGATGGGACCCACGGCCATGGCGGATTAGTAACTGAACTTTTGGCTACATCTCTAGAGAAACATACATGGCATCCATCATCTCTATCCCTTTTTTCGTGCGGACCCAAACCCATGCTCAAGCGAGTCGCTGAAATGGCCCTGGAACATCACATTCCTTGTCAGGTTTCGATCGAGGCGGTCATGGCCTGTGGTATGGGTGCCTGTCAGGGCTGCGTTGTCAGGTCCGGTTCACATGAAACACAGACCTATCAATATGTATGCAAAGACGGTCCTGTTTTTTTCAGCCATCAGATCGATTGGAACCAGCCATGAATCATATATCCGATCTTCGTGTCAAAATCGGCCCTTTGGGATTGAAAAATCCCGTGATCGCGGCATCCGGAACCTTTGGTTATGGCTTGGAATTTGAACCGCTCTTGGACCTTAATCTTCTGGGAGCGTTTATTGTAAAGGGTATCTCCCTTAGCCCCAGACAAGGGAATCCCCCGCCAAGGATCGTTGAAACCCCGTGCGGCATGCTGAACGCCATTGGCTTGGCCAATATCGGTCTAGAGGTGTTTCTCAGAGATAAACTGCCGAGGTTAAAAAATCTAGATACGCACGTCATTGTCAATATCTACGGGCATAGCGTGGATGAATACGGGGAACTGGCCAATGCCCTCAAAGGCGTGGATGGTATATCCGCTGTTGAAGTCAATATCTCTTGCCCCAACGTGGCGGAAGGGGGAATGGCCTTTGGAACGGATCCCCAAGTCTCGGCAAAGGTGACGGAAAAGGTGGTCCAAAATACTGACAAACCGGTCATCGTCAAACTATCACCCAATGTGACGGATATCCGGCTGATTGCCCGGGCCGTGGAGGATGCAGGGGCCCATGCGGTTTCGCTGATTAACACCCTCACCGGCATGGCCGTTGATATCGACAAACGTATACCCAAGCTGGCCAACATATCAGGGGGATTATCCGGACCGGCCATTCGTCCGGTGGCCCTTTACATGGTGCATCAAGTGGTACGGACCGTAAAGATTCCGGTCATCGGCATGGGAGGGATCATGGATTGCCGGGATGCCCTTGAATTCCTCATTGCCGGGGCCCGGGCCGTACAGGTGGGAACCGCCAATTTCGTGAATCCAACCGCCACCGTGGATATCATCAGCGGCCTTCGGGAATATTGCGATGAACAAGGTATTGAGGATATTAATGAGATCATCGGATCTCTGTTGCTGGAGTGCAGGTAAAAGAAGCAAGTTTCGGAATAGCCCGTCTGTCCCCGCGAAGCGATGGCGCCTTTTGTTCTGCCGAGTCGGCAGGTCAAAAAGCCCGCGGCCGTCTGTGTAGGTCCGCGGTCAGATATAAGACGAGGTCGTCTATGGTATTATTTTTTTTCTGTAATCCGATCTAAAATCTTCCCGTAATAGATCTGTTTTTCTTCGAAAAGGGGGGATTTGTGGCCCATCATGTTGAGCTTCATGATCTTGAGGTTGATCTTTTTGATGTGGCGATATTTTTCCTTTTCATCCGGGATGTTTTCGAGCATGTCTTCCATCTGTCTGATCTCTTTCCGTAGTTCGATCTCGGGCGGAAGGCAATTGGCGTTTTTTAATACTTTATAGGCCAGGCGAAGATCTTCAGGGATCCGGCTTTCGTCTTCCAGGTCCAGGGGCTTGCCTTTGCCTGGGAGATTGTCGAATTCGCCTTTTTCCGCTGCTTCCTTAATTTTCTGCTCTATGATTTTTTGGTATCCGTACATGGGATTAGTTTCCTATCTACCCCTAAACTCGTATTTATCTTGGGATCCCCCGTTACCTGGCCACCCTCCCTTTTATCCCCTCCCGTCAAGGGAGGGGAAATGAACTTGCTGAATTCATTAACTTTTTCAATATCGATGCATCGTAAGATACCTGGTCAAAAAAGTCGACCCCTTGTATCCGGCAGATGATTTATGGGAAATGATCGGCCGCAAGGGGAGAGGGGGCAGTGTCATGTCAGCCTGAAGGCTGAAAAGATTCTAGATGTATGCAGGAGATATTTCAAGTTCTCCTTTCTCTTGACAAGCTGTTTAGCATTGGATATGTCCAACGGTTATCCGTCCAGAAACGGCCCTTTTCCGCAGTCTCTGTGCCAATCTGTGAGGTTAGTAGTGCGACATACTAAATGTATGTCTACGTCCAACCTCTTGATTTTCTTAATCTTGCGAAATCGGAATCTAGATTAATGGGCTCGCAACAGCTGATTGTTGATCGCTGCCAGTATTCATTCTGCATCGGGGCGGATAGATATAAAGATAAAATTTTTTTAAAATACAATATCCATGATCGATGAAACAGACAAGAAGATTATCAGCCTTATTCAAAAGGATTTACCCCTTGATCCTAGACCCTTTGCCATGATGGCGGATGAAATCGGGATCCAAGAGGATGAATTTATCGATCGGGTAAACGCCCTGATAGGGAAGGGTGTGATCAGACGATTCGGGGCCACCTTGAGGCATCAGGAAGCCGGGTTTAACTCCAATGCCATGGTGGCCTGGATCGTCCCGGATGATCAAATCGATGAGGTGGGAAAGGCGATGGCTGGATTCAATGAGGTTACCCATTGTTATCATCGAAGGCCCCAAGGGGATTGGAAATACAACCTTTTCACTATGATACACGGTGACCGGCACGATGAGTGTTATGAAATCGCCCGGCGCATGGCTGAAGCGACCGGTATTGAGGAATATGTGCTTCTTTTCAGTGAGAAGGAGTTTAAAAAGACAAGCATGGAGTATTTTTGATGTTACGGTATACGGTTCAGGGTTTAAGGTTCAGAGCTCAGGGTATCCAGCATCGAGTATCCAGCATCCAGTATCAGTCGGTTGGGGCAATCAAGCCCATGAATTTAATATATCTCCTATAGGGCATAAGCATGGGAACAAAATCTGAAATCCTATTTCAAAGGGCCAGAAAGATCATCCCGGGCGGTGTGAACAGCCCGGTACGAGCCGGGAAGGCCGTCGGCATGGATCCGCCATTTATAGCAAGAGCGGAGGGCTGTTTTCTATGGGATGCGGACGGTAATCAATATGTGGATTATGTGGGTTCGTGGGGGCCGATGATCCTGGGCCATTCTCATCCGGATGTGGTCCAGGCCATTGGAGACCAAATCAAAAACGGCACCAGTTATGGGGCGCCCACCGCACTGGAGGTGGAACTTGCCGAATTGATCATCGATATGGTCCCGTCCATGGAAATGGTCCGCATGGTCAATTCGGGCACGGAGGCCGCCATGAGCGCCGTTCGGTTGGCAAGGGGTTATACGGGTCGGGAGATGATCATCAAGTTCGAGGGCTGTTATCATGGACATGCCGACAGCTTGTTGGTGTCGGCCGGCTCCGGGGTGGCCACGCTGGGCATACCCGGCAGTCCAGGCGTTCCAAAAGATCTTGCCCAAAAGACCCTATCATTATCCTTCAATAATATGGATGAAGTGCGTCGTGCCTTTGAGCAATATGGATCCCAAACAGCCGCCGTGATCGTGGAGCCCATACCCGGGAATATGGGCGTGGTTCTGCCGAATACGGAATTTTTGTCCATGTTGAGAAGAATAACAAAGGATTATGGTTCCTTACTTATATTTGATGAGGTCATCACGGGTTTCCGGGTGAGTGCGGGTGGTGCGCAGGAGCTTTTTGGGATCATGCCCGACCTCACGTGCCTTGGGAAGATCATCGGCGGTGGATTGCCGGTGGGGGCTTACGGCGGGAGAAAGGACATTATGGAGAGAGTTGCGCCGGACGGGGATATCTATCAGGCAGGCACCCTGTCGGGTAATCCTCTGGCCATGGCCGCCGGGCTGGCTACATTGAAGATCCTTCAAAAAGGAATGATTTATCCGGAATTGGAAAAAAGGGGGAGGGCCTTGTTCTCCGGCCTGGAGGACGCGGCCCGATCCAGCGGCCTGAAGGTTGTGGTCAACCGTGTGGGCACCATGGGGTCGATGTTCTTTACTGACAAAGCGGTTACGGATTTTGCCTCGGCCAAAAAGAGTCATACAGGGATGTTTCGGGCATATTACGCCGAGATGCTGAATCGGGGCATATATCTGGCCCCTTCGGCATTTGAGGCATCGTTTATTTCCATTGCTCATGATGAAGAGGTAATACAAAAAACCATTGAAAGTGCCAGGGAAAGCTTTCGTTCACTAAAGGGAAAAGTGTATTGACTTTGAAGAAAATTATGTGATAGAAAAGCGCAACCTTCAATATTGTCCATACGGAACTAGTATATTCCGAATGGAGCCTTCGGTGGTCAGCGTTCAGCTATCAGCACCGAACCGGTCTTAAAATCTTTGGCTGGCTGCCCACTAACGCTGTCGGCTGATAGCGTGAATCCAGAAACTTTAGTTTGTGGATAAACACAAACCAATGGATAATGATACCAAAAAGGCCTTCAGGACCTTGGGCCATCTCAGCACGGTCGGCCTGGTCATGGCTGTTTCCATCGCACTGGGGGCCATAATCGGCTATTATGCGGACAGACATTTTCATACTGAACCGTGGCTGTTTTTTGTCTTCTTGGGCTTCGGCATCGTGGCCGCTTTCAGAAATCTGTATCGGATGGTTAAAAGGATTCAGGAATAGATCTACCAATGGATGACTGGGACCGAACATACGAGAGCATAAAAAGACTGAATTGGACCGTTCTATTGATTTTATCCTCTGCCGGTTATTTTTTCTTAGGGCATACCATGACCTTGGGAATTATTTTAGGGGGTTTCATCATTATCGCCAATTTCGGCTTTTTCCAATCCACCGTCAAAAGGTCCTTTCCATCGGACGGAATGATAAAGATTAATAAATTTCTGATCATCATCGAGTCATTTATTCGTTTGCTTTTATTAGGGGCAATCATCTTTATCTTGATCACTCGCGGGCTGATCGATCCCATCGGCCTGACCATCGGTCTTTCAACCGTTGTGTTGAGTATTGTAAGCTATGGTATCAGCAATGCATGGAAATCAAGGATTGGGGGAGTTTCTTAATCTATGGAACATCATTATTATTACTTGAATGAGATATTCGGAGCATTGGGGTTTGAACTTTTTTCAACATATCCGGGTCACGGCACTACTTTTACTCATGTGCTGCATTCATGGTTAGTGATGGTCTTTTTGATCATCGGCGCCGGCTTGCTCGTCAGGGGTATCAAAATGGTGCCCGGGAAAGGACAGAATCTTCTGGAGTTGATTATCGGTGGTCTGGAGGATTTTATGGTGGACGTCACCGGGCCTGAAGGACGGGCGTTTTTTCCATTTATCGCCACGATTTTTCTTTATATCTTCGTCTCTAATCTATTGGGTCTGGTACCCGGGTTCTTTTCTCCAACCGCCAATATCAACACGACCCTATCAATGGCCCTGTGTACTTTTGTATTGACCCACGTGATCGGCATCAAATTTCATGGCATTAAGTATGTGAAACATTTTCTCGGTCCTGTTTGGGCCTTGGCCCCCCTGATGCTGATTATCGAGTTGATCGGGCATTTTGCTCGTGTGATGTCCTTAAGTATCCGGCTTTTCGGCAATATTTTCGGCAAGGAAAAGGTCCTGGGGATCCTTTTTGCTTTAGCAGGGTTCGCACTGGTCCCACTGCCTATTTTGTTTTTGGGCATACTGGTCAGCCTTATTCAGGCGATCGTATTTACCCTGCTTTCTATTGTCTATTTTGCAGGGGCAATGGAAGAGGCGCATTAGGCGGGGTGCTGGATATCGGAGAGTTTTGAGATTTCGTGCTCATCATTAAAATAAATATTGAGGAAGAAGGCAAAACGTCAAAAAAGGAGGTAAGTATGTCGAAGAAAGGTTTGATCAGTGTTTTGACAATGGTGATGATTTTGGGGATGGCCTCAATGGCACTGGCCGCGGATGGATCTGCCACATCAACAGGGATGTGGATCTTTTTCGCAATAGCCATTGCCTGTGGTTTCGGTATTGGTATTGCCGCCCTAGGTACGGGTTTGGCCATGGGTAATGCCATTAATGCGGCGCTCTCCGGTATTGCCAGGAACCCCGAGGCGAGCGGTAAGATCCAGACCAATATGATTATCGGTTTGGCGCTTATTGAGTCCCTTTGTATCTATGCCCTGGTTATCTGTTTTATCATGGTCTTCAAGATCCCCGGACTTGAACAAATCATGGGGGGATAATGATTTTTTAAAAAAAATGAAGGGCCTATTGAAGAAATAGGCCCTTTTTTCGCGTTATACATGTGCAATATTTCACAATAAAGTGATCCTTTTGAGAGTGAGGCCGGTTGGTGATCAAAGATCAAAAAATCCCTGATGCAACCATTGAAAGGGTAGCATTGTATCTCAGGCCCCTTGAAGATCTGATAAAGCTGGGAGTGCATGTGATCTCTTCCGATAGATTGGCCGAGATGTGCAAGGTTAATCCGGCACAGGTACGCAAGGACTTATCCTATTTTGGAGGATTTGGCGTTCGGGGAGTGGGGTATAATATCCATGACCTGATTTTCGAGATCAAAAAGATCCTGGCCTCAGATCGTGAATGGAAATTGGGGATAGCCGGTCTCGATGATATGGGCATGGCACTGTTGCAGCATAAGAATTTTTTCAAACGGGGTTATAAGTTTGTGGCGGCCTTTGATTCAGACCCGAAAAAGATAGGCCAAAGACTTCCAATAGGTTTGACCATCCAGCCCATCCGCAAGATCAAGCCAATGGCTCAAGATCTGGGGATAGAGATAGGTGTGATTACCACTTCCCCGTTGCAGGCCCAGGTAGTGGCCGATATGTTTTTTGATGCCGGCATTAAGGCGATTCTCAATTTTTCACCTATCCATATCAGAAGGCCGGATTGCTGTCTTGTGCAAAATGTGGATTTTTCCGTCACCCTGGATCAATTGGCTTATCGTCTGAGCAAGGAAGTGTGATAGATCCTTATTAATGGAATGGTTTTGGTTTAAGGCATTTCCAATAAGAATGAATCACAGTGGTTTGGCGCATGGCGTAAGGCGCATGGCGCAGGGGGGAGAGGGATTCGGATCTGCCGTTAAAATACAGCGATTCCCCGGGTAGGCCCAATCTTTCGAGGCCATATAATACCAGAAGTGTAAGCTGTAGGGCGCAAGGTATGCTGTATCATGTCGTAATATCTTAAAAACCTACCTTTTTCCGTAAACCGTGAACCCTTAACCGTAAACCTCTATCCATGCCTAACCTTCGCGAACTCTTTGACGATATTTTAGATCAAAGACGCATTACAACACTTTTTTTAAAAACATCCCTGTGTAAGATTCCGAAATCCGTGTGATCTCTTCGGGTGTTCCCCGGCCGATCAGATATCCGCCTCTATCGCCACCCTCCGGACCCAGATCAATAATATAATCGGCGGTCTTTATCACATCCAAATTATGCTCTATGACGATGACCGTGTTATCCATGCTTACCAAATATGTAAGGACCTCCAAGAGCTTTTTTATGTCATGAAAGTGAAGGCCCGTGGTGGGCTCATCTAAAAGGTACAGGGTTCGACCTGTGTTGCGTTTGCTGAGTTCACGGGATAGTTTGACCCGCTGGGCCTCGCCACCTGAAAGGGTTGTAGCAGGTTGACCCAAGGTAATGTATCCCAGACCTACATCCACAAGTGTTTTCAATTTATTTTTAATGTTGGGTAGATTTTCAAAGAAAGAATGAGCCTGATTAATGGTCATATCCAGGACATCGGAAATATTATATCCCTTGTATTTGACCTCCAGTGTGTCCCGGTTAAAGCGTTTCCCATTACAAGCATCGCAAGTTATATGTACATCCGGAAGGAAATGCATCTCGATCTTGATGAGTCCGTCACCATTGCATGTCTCGCATCTTCCTCCTCTTACGTTAAAGCTGAATCGTCCAGGCTTATATCCTCTCATTTTAGATTCGGGAAGCATGGCAAACAACTCCCGGATATGGGTAAAGACACCCGTATAAGTGGCCGGATTGGAACGGGGCGTCCTTCCAATGGGACTTTGATCGATATTGATGATCTTATCAATATATTGGGTCCCTTTTATGGATTCCACCTTCCCCACCTTGGCCTTGGACCGATAGAGCTTTTGTGCCAAGGCAGGATAAAGGGTCTCATTGATTAGACTGCTCTTACCGGAACCGGATACGCCCGTGATGCAAGTAAAGGTCCCGAGGGGGATGGTTACCTGGATGTCTTTGAGATTATTCTGTCCGGCCCCTTGAATGATGAGCTGTTTCCCGTTTCCCTTTCGCCGGGAGGACGGGGTGTCAATCTTTTGTTTTCCCGAAAGATATTGACCGGTCAATGATGTATCACTCTCAAGCAGTGCGCCGGGGGTGCCGCTGAAAACAATCTGCCCCCCGTTTACACCCGCTCCAGGCCCCATATCAATGATATGGTCGGAAGACATGATGGTCTCCGCATCATGCTCTACGATCAAAACGGTATTCCCCAAACCTTTGAGGCGTCTGATATTTTGCAAGAGGAGCAGGTTGTCTTTTTGGTGCAGCCCGATGCTCGGTTCATCCAGAACATAAAGCACTCCCGCCAGCCCGGAACTTATTTGGGTTGCCAACCGGATTCTCTGACCCTCCCCTCCGGAAAGGGTTGCAGATGTCCTGTCTAGAGAAAGATAGGACAGTCCTACATTGGTGAGAAAGCCCAATCGTTCTTTCAGTTCTTTCAGGATACGCCTGGCGATATTTTCTTCCCTGGAAGGTAGGGCTAGGTTCTGAAAAAACGCATAGGCTTTTTCGAGAGAGAGGGATGTCATGTCACTGATGGATTTACCCTGAATGGTTACGGCGCAGCTGATGGGTTTTAGCCGCAATCCCTTGCATGAAGGGCATTCCATAACACTCATGTATTTTTCCAGTTCTTCACGTATAACGGATGATGTGGTCTCGGCATATCTTCTTTGCAGGTTGGGAATAATTCCCTCGAATGGACGGTTATAATAATGTCTGCGATCATCCTGTTCAAAATAGAAATGGATCTCCTCTTGGCCGGAACCATATAGAAACAGGTCTCGGATCTCTTTCGGCAGATCCTTATAGGGTGTATAGATGTCAAAATGATAGTGTTGACATAATGCATCGAGCAGCTGCTGGTAATAAACCGAATGCCGTTTGGCCCATGGGGCAATGGCGCCTTCCGTTATGGAGAGCCGATGATCCGGTATGATGAGATCCGCGTCAAAATATTGTTTAAACCCCAGACCCGTACACTCCGGGCATGCTCCCTGGGGATTATTGAATGAAAACATCTGGGGATTCAATTCCGGGATACTGATTCCACATTTTTCGCACGCAGCCTTCTGACTGAAAAAGATCTCTCCCTCTCCCATGTCCTCCACGATAACCTGTCCATCGGAGATATTAAGGGTCAATTCAATCGAATCGGTTAAACGTCGTTTGATATCATTTTTGATCACCAGACGATCCACCACCAAGCGAATGGAGTGTTTTTTGTTTTTATCCAGAGAAATTGCCTCGTCCAACAGCTTGACTTCCCCATCGACCTTGATCCTCGTGAAACCATCTCTCCGAAGCCGGTGAAGAAGGTCCGCATGCTCACCTTTTCGGTCCTCCACCATGGGCGCCAATATCTGTATATAGGTTCCAGGTTTTTTCCCCATGATCTGATCTACAATCCGCTGAGTGGTCTGGGGGGCGATTTCCCGTCCGCATTCCGGGCAATGGGGATGGCCGATTCGAGCGAAGAGAAGCCTGAGATAATCATAGATCTCCGTCACGGTTCCAACAGTGGACCGGGGGTTTCGGCTGGTGGTCTTTTGTTCGATGGAGATGGCAGGTGAAAGCCCCTCGATGGAGTCCACGTCGGGTTTGTCCATTTGTTCGAGGAATTGACGGGCGTAAGCCGAAAGAGATTCCACATATCGTCTCTGCCCTTCGGCGTAGATCGTATCAAATGCAAGCGATGACTTTCCAGAACCAGATAGGCCGGTAATGACCACGATTTTATTTCGGGGTATATCCATTGAGATGTTTTTAAGATTGTGTACTCTTGCCCCGCGTATTTTGATGTAATCAGTGGACATATGTTTTTTTTTGGATATTCTTATCCTTTGTGTTGTATTAAAATAGTTATATCAATCCCGTTCTGTCGTGAATGAGGCTCATGAAGCAAGGCTCAAGGCACATGGGGAAAGGCTTATTAGGGACCCAGAAATCCTTATAAAAACCTAGCGCCTTGTGCCCCGAGCCTGGCGTCTTTTAATCTATGCCCCTATTTTTGGCCATACGCACTGCCATCCGGATAGCTGCCTTCAGACTGGATGGATCGGCGATTCCTCTCCCTGCGATATCGTAGGCTGTCCCGTGATCTACTGAAGTCCTGATAATGGGAAGCCCAAGTGTCGTATTCACGGCATCCGAGAAATGGAGAAGCTTCAGAGGGATCAAACCTTGGTCATGGTACATGGCCACAACGGCATCGAATTGGCCAGAGGCCGCTTTATAAAACAAGGTGTCCGCAGGGAAGGGGCCTTCAACGTTCAGTCCTTGCTTTTTCGCTTCTTCAATGGCTGGAGTAATGATCATTTCTTCCTCATCGCCGAATAGCCCTGCTTCGCTTGCATGGGGGTTTAAGGCCGATACGGCGAGACGGGGAACCCCGATTCTGAAATCCTGTCGAAGGGATCCAGCCGTGATTCTAATGGTTTTGAGTACGTTTTCCCGGCTCAATAAACCCGATACGTCTTTTAAAGCGCAGTGTATGGTCACTAAGGCGACTCGCAATCGGTCTCCCGCCAACAGCATCACATAATCATCCGTGTCGGTCAGGTGGGCGATGAACTGGGTGTGTCCTTCATAGTGATAGCCTGCCTGGTGCATCAGGTCTTTACGGATCGGGCCTGTCACCATAGCGGCAATCTCTTTATCCATCGCCATTCGAACAGCCGTGATGATGCTTTTCACCATGCTCCTGCCGGTTTCCGGGCTGGGATGTCCGGGACGGAATGCGGCTTCTTGAAGCCGTGAAACGGCTATCAGATCAATGGATCGGGAAGACCCTTCGGCATCGGTCGATTTGGTGATAGCATTGATGGGGAGCATTGTCGGATTGATCAAAGGATCGGTGAACGCCCCTGGATCTCCTATGACAAGGGGTTTGCACAGGTCATAAAGACCCGGATCCGATAATGCCTTGATGATGATTTCAGGTCCTATGCCCGATGGATCACCCATGGTGATACCGATGAAAGGTCGCTCTTTCAATCTTTTCTCCTTGAACAAAAAATAGATAACCTGATTCGATGATATCAATGATTTTTTAACATGCTGGCAGATGCCCATCCAGAAATACACTAACAGATAAATACCTTCACAGGAACTTTGCTGATCAAGCGGTGTCCAGTCTCTGTAACCTGGAAAACGCTCTCTATACCGGCTGCAAATTCATCTTCAAAGACCATTTTCGGTTCCAACGCAAAGGTCATTCCAGGTTCCAGTGGCATATCCCGGTTTTTTGCTATGAAGGGATATTCCACCAATTCAAGACCGATTCCATGTCCCACAAAGGTTACTTTATATCCAGTTGGGCCGAGAAACTGCTCAGCATAACCCAAAGCGTCTGCCTTCAAGACGGCCAGCTGAAAAAGCTCACCAAGAGTAACACCTGGTTTGGCGTTTTCAAGCACCATATCGTGTATTGCAATGGATGCATCACACGCCTTCATGGCTTTATCCGGCATGGAACCGATAGCGAACATACGCGTTTCATCAATATGATATCCGTTCAAAACAGTACCGAAATCGATCATGATGGGTTCATGCTCGCAAAAGCGTTTGCTTCCTGCTCCACAGGGGAAGGCTGGTGATGTTCCCATCCCGCTTGCGGGCGCATCCAAGAGGCCTACAATCCCGCCGTTTTTTCCGCTTAAAATATGCCATGCATACCCTTCGGTTTGAAAGTTTCGAATCCTGAGTCCCGCCCCATGCCCCATCTTTCGGGCAAAAGTCTCACACATTCCTGAAAATTCCATTTCCGTAATTCCCGAACGAATGGCTGAACACATATACTCAAATGTCTTTTGTCCCAGTTCAGCACTTTTGTCCATCTGGTCAATCTCCCAGTCAGATTTGATCATGCGGGTTTCCATTATCAAGCGCGAACCGTCCATATAATCCCGAACCCCCATGAACGACTGATAGAAATGAAAGTCTTTAACCGGCAGGACATCAAATTCAAGACCTAATTTTTCTGGAAGCAGCCCGAAATGATCGACCATCAATCCGGGTATTTCTTTCATGGATTTGATTTCAATAATATTTTGAAGGGGGGATTCCACGATTGCGCGCGGCATGTATTTAAGGACAAAAAGGACGGGATCACCGTCCATTGGAATGTATAAAGCACCATTTTGGGCCGTTCCTGAAAAGTAAAATAGGTCTACACGCTGGACGATCAAAAGACCATCCATATTATTTACACGCATCTTTTTTTGGAGTCTTTGGGTACGACCCGTGATTTCATTGGAAGGAACCTTGAAGTCCTCAGGCATGGTTTTTCGGTTATCCTTTTCAATCAGTAATGGTTGTGGATTTCATCTCAATGTTTTTCCGGTTTTTGATATCATCAATTTGAGGGATGTTGCAAGATAAAATGGTAGGGGTTCATCCAAGGTGGGCAAGATGAAGAATTTCGATTTCACATCATTGGTGTCAAGAATAAACATCATTCGGCTTTCGGGATGTGGACCTGAAAAGAGATCACCGTGCCCCAAAATCATTTTTAGACAAGTATGATGGCGAATGAAAGGTATCAGGATGCGGTCAAGCCTGTTCCGGCTGAGAAGGTCCATATAATTTATTTTGGAGGGTATTTCGATGAACTCCCAATAGCCTGGCGGCTCGGGTCCTGTTCCCGTGGGTTTTTTTCAGAACCTCGTGAATATATTGCTTTTCGAATGCACTCACGGCTTCCTTCAAAGGTAGATCGACAATGTCCTGTTTGCCATGAGAAAAAAAAGAGATATCCTCTACCCGGATTATGGGATCTTTTACTATGGTGCTGAGTCTCTCAACCAGATTTTGAAGCTCCCTGACATTGCCCGGCCAATCATACTGGTTGGTTAATATGTACATGGCATTTTTGGAAAATTGCTTCAAGGGTTTGCCCGTTTTCTGCGATTGGAGTTTCAGACAATAATCTAATAATAAGGGAATATCTTCTTTTCTTTTTCTCAACGGTGGTACGTCAACAGGAAAGACATTGAGTCTGTAATATAAGTCTTCACGAAAATGTTCCTTCTGCACTAATTTTTTGAGGTTTTTGTTTGAAGCGGCTATGAATCGAACGTCTACCCTGATGATCTTGGTGCTTCCCAAACGCTCAAACTCTTTTTCCTGAATAACTCTGAGAAGTTTGGCCTGCATATTGATATCCAATGTATCGACGTCATCAAGGAATGCAACACCTCTATCGGCGATCTCGAGTTTGCCGACTTTACTACGGGAAGCCCCTGTAAAAGCCCCTTTGGTATGTCCGAACAATTCACTTTCCATTAAGGTTTCAGGAATGGCTGCACAGTTGATGACCACAAAAGGCTTGTCTCTCCTGGGACCCTGACTGTGAATGGCTCTTGCAACCAGTTCTTTCCCGGTCCCGCTCTCGCCCTGAATGAGGACGGAACCGTCACTATCCGCTATGTTATTGATGAGTTCAAAGATGTCTTTCATTTCCTTTGTTTCACCAATGATCTTTTTAGATGGATGATATCGCAATAATTCATCCTTAAGGTAGGTTACCTCTTTGATCAGACTGTGTTTTTCAATCGCTCGGCTGACCACATTTTTGATATCTTCCACCACGAACGGCTTCGTAATGTAATCATAGGCACCCAGCTTCATTGCCTTTACAGCCATAGGGATCTCCTTAACGGCACTGACCATAATGATTTCAACATTCGGTTCCATCCCTTTGAGTCTTTCGAGCAGATCAATACCGTTCATATCCGGAAGAAGAATATCAAGAAGAATCAGATCTACAGCATTATCTTTAAAAACTTCAATCCCTTTTTGTCCTGTCTCGGCAAGCAGCACGTTGTACTGCGATTTAAGAACCATTTTAAATGATTCACGGACACCGTTTTCATCGTCAATAACCAGAACAGTTTCTATCTCATCCATGATGAAACCTCATATCCTAATAATCGGATTATCAATTGACCATTCGAAACTTATCGACTCTATCTGAGCGTCATGGATACAACTCAAATGCTCATGAATACGAGTTGGACATTTCCAATAATACGAAAAAAGATGCTTCGATCAGACTAGAAACAGATATGAACATACAAAATTAAAAACGTCAAGAACTCTTTTGATATGATTTATATACAGATTAAGATATTTTCAGGCAGATTAAAATAACGATAGGGTTTCATTTTAGATTGGCATGCAATAGATCTATTACGGATAACGGATTTTTCAGGTCAAGTTTTCTGTTGAAATCTAATCAAAATTTGTTATAAAGCCTTCGACTTCCGTTTTCAGTTCATAAACATCTCCCATTATCGCTAAAAAATGTTCTTCCGAGCAATTCAAGATCTTTTTTGTTTTATCGGCGATTTCGTGTTTGGTGTGGTTATTCAATTCCTCGGTGGAAAGGATCGTAAGCAGGTTTCCCAAACAAATAACCCGAATGAAGCTCTCGACAACCGTGTGTCCATTATTTTTGGCCAAATCCTCCAAACCGTGAGACGCGCAGGCCAGTTTTACCTGATTGGGGAGTCTCCAATGTTCACACAACAGGCTTCCCATGTAAGCGCTTGATGGTAATCGCAAGTGGTTTTCGGCCTCTGAAAACAATACACCGTGTTCTTCACAGAATATGGTCAATGCCTTGAAATGTTCCGGGAAAAATTTTAGATAAACCAATTTACCGATATCATGAAGTATTGATCCCGACCATAATTCTTCAAAGGATAGAAGGGGTTCATATTTTTTTGCCAGATATTTTGTGCAGAGGGCCATATAATAGGAGTGATACCAAAATTTGCTGAGTTCTTTTTTTTCCCCTACAGCGAGGGTATTGATAACCGAGAGGGCCAGGATCATTCGATAGATCTCATTAAGCCCTAAAAGGGCAATGGCGACCCTCACCTTGATGATCTCTCTCGGGATCCCGTAATATGCGGAGTTGACGACCTTAAGGGCCTGGGCAACTAGCGAAGGATCACTACTGACAAGTTCCGAAACTTCATCCAGATCGATATTTTCATTATGCATCATGTTCTGAATTCTATATACGACTTCAGGTAGAGCGGGAAGTGTACAGTGTTGGCGAAGAAAGTTATCACCATCGATTTCAATGGGAGCAAGCATTATTGGAGAACCTCCTCGTTCATCTGCTTTTTCCGTTTTGGTATTTCCACGGAATGTTTATGATGGTCAGCAAGAAAACCATTCATTTTTAAACAAGATTATACGGAATATTGATTAAGCAAATATTATACCACGGTGTGGTCTTTCGGACTAAATTATGGCATGGAAGGTTGATATTGCCGGCCTGAATTCGTTTTAAGAGACCGACAATAAGAATGTCTAAATCTTGATAATAGATGATCATAAAAGATATTTCTTTTCTTCTATTAGGGCATTCACCGGCATTTTTTTTGATAATGACGGCTTTTTTAGTCATGATGAGATTCGAAAATCTTATTAAGGTTATCTCAAATGGAAAAAGAAGTTAGTTGTATCAACTCGAAAATATTTATTGATTATATAAAAGAGAAAACCCATGGTGAATATCGCGGACTCTTTGCCGATCTTGATCCTGAGATCGACAGGCTCCCTGATCCCGAAGGCTTTTTGACCGACCCCAATAACTGGATATCCTGTTCGGTAGCCGCTAAGATTTATGAAAGATGCCGCCTCATTCTTAAGGATGAAACGGTGGTGTGCAAAATCGTTAAACATGCAGTGGAAAGGACGTCTTTGGGATATGCTCAGGAGATCATTATAAAGGGACTCTGGTCCTTGAAAAATGCCCTGAAAAACCTGCAAAAATTGAATGATAAATGGAACAGAAATAAAACCATAGAACTTGTTAGGTGTAAGAGAAATGAAGCCATCATTAGATTACATTGGAATCGACACATGGCTCTTACCAACGATTTTTGTTTATTGGACCGGAGCTTATATACTTTTCTTCCTCTCATCTGGGGTGGTGAGCCACTGCATTTTCAGGAAACCTGCTGCTATTTTAAAGGAGCACCCTATTGCGAATACCATCTAAGATGGCCCTTGAGAAACAGGATATTTGAGATCATATCACGCTTTAG
>JAFGGA010000068.1 GCA_016930835.1 Deltaproteobacteria bacterium | reverse complement strand
TGGTTACGCGACTGTAAATGATCACCTCTGATTTTTACACGGTCATTCCGCGACTTGATCGCGGAATCCAATCGTTTGGACTTAGAAAAACCTAAATTGTTACGAAAAAAGATATTTTCGAATGAATATTACCTGATTACCCGAGCATTTCTACAAAAGCCTCTGCCCTTGTTCTATATTGTCCGAAGGATCGCAATGTGCAGTTTCCTTCAAGAATCAGATAGGGGATGTTTTTCTCTTTTAATGCATTGAAAACAAGCGGCATCCGTCCCAGGTATGGATCACAAAATTTCATGACGTGGCCGATAACCCCTCTTGCCCCGGTGCTCTGCACTAATTCTACAACCTGTTTTGCCAATATACCCGGTTCTAGCGGAGCTATGGTTCGGGCGCAAAAGGGGCGGTTTAACATGGAACGGGCCAATTGGATATACGGATCTTCCATTTCATCAAAATGGTACATCGCGTGTTGTCTGTCACCGGTGCACATGTCGGCACTAATCAACAGACAACCTGAATCCTCAAAAAGAGCCAGCGCCTCCGGATCAGGCAGTACATTGCCGAAGAGCAGGACCGGTACGCGTCCTTTGGCGTTAAAGGGAGGCAATTGGTCGTTCAGCTTGGCCAATTCCGAAAGGGTTTGGTCAACAGGTTGTGTGACGGATCGATTGAATACGGCTTGGAGTAAACCTCTGGATAGCTCCCCATTGGCGGCTCTTTGGGCGAGGCCGTTTAGTTGTCGGGCCAAAACGGAATAAAGCCTCATGCTTTTTGCGATGTCCTGGGTTGTGATGGGATGATAGGACCATTTTGATAATGCACCCGCCAGTAACTTCAATTGTTTTGAAAGATAGGCAATGCCTTTTTCATTGGTATGAAAGGGTAAAGGGATCAGAGCCCGGCGATCAGATGGACGAATATATTCCCAGGCATCCGCCAGCCGGCGCATGGATTCGCAACTCTCCATGAATACTATCCCTGAGAGTTCCGGTAGATCTTTTGCCATGGCCCGATCGAGGATCCTTTTCACATGCGGGCATAGATTATCGTGCATGATGGAGCCTGCTTGATCGGGGTGGTCGCCCATCGGCAGGATCCTGTAAGGGGTCAAACCGGCGGCATGGATCAAGGGTAAGGGGGTGTATGCGCAGGAATATCCCACGAAATGTTCATTATGATTCATTATCTTTCAATACTTTTTATCCAAGATCGAGTTTTTATTTGGCCAGCAATGATTTTTCAATTTTTTAGAAGTAAGGGGATTTCATTGGATGTAAGTTGAAGGGGTATTAAATATTAATCCATCCAAAATGGCAACCCATATTGTCTAGGATAAATGCTTATGGCTTGGGAGAAAGGGTTCCGGGATTCGAAGGCCCATTCATTCCCTCTTCTTTTCATTCCCCTCCCGCTTGTGCTCCTCGAATCCTTTTTATCGATCCAAAAAGAATAACGTATCAGCCGTTTTGGGGAAGATGTCCGGGAAAATGGATTTATCTTCATATATTTGAGTGGACTTGCCAGATTGGGTTTGAAATGATATTTCATTCCATTGGTGTCCAAAATAATTTTAATTTGAGCTTTTTGCCTATTTTAGTGCTTGTTTTTCCATAACGTCCATAATCGGTTTTCATTCAGGTTTCCCTTTATATTGATTTAGAAAGGGGGTACGGGGATCTCTTTTCAAGTTCACACCATTTGTCAGGAGGTCATGGGACGGCCATTCGACAAGCTCATGGCCCTGAGCCAAGTCGAAGGGCACCAAAATACTGCAAATATCATAGCAGCCCCACAGAGCATGGTTGTTTAAGCGCCGTTTGCTCTTTATGCCTGTCCTCAATTCCATTCGTCGCAGCGATGGGGGCGGGGAAAAGGCCATGTTGGCTTTTGGGTGTGAACTTGAAAAGAGATCTCCGTACCCCCGAAAACCGTTTTTGGACAAGCAGGATTTCATTAATATCAAATGAACGGGAGGAAATGATAAAACACACCATGGAATATACGACCATCTCCACTGAAAAAAAAGGTAATATAGGAATTCTTTATTTGAACCGGCCCGAGGTGCTGAACGCCCTTTCTGAAACCATGCGTAGGGAGCTTGTTCATTACTTGGGGCATGTCGCAAAAGACGAAACCGTGAAGACCCTCATTCTCTCAGGCAAGGGCAAGGCATTTTCAGCCGGAGCGGATCTGAATATGTTCAAGAAGGCTTATGAGGCATTTAGAAAAGACGGCACGGTTACAGAGTTTGGACGAACAGATCTCCCCATGGCCTTTATTGATTTCCCCAAACCCATGATCGCGGCCATAAACGGAGCAGCCGTGGGATTCGGCCTCACGGTTTCCTTGACCTGTGATATTCGGGTCGCCGCGGAAGGGGCCATATTTAGTTGCGCGTTTGTCCGGGTTGGCGTGACCCCGGAATGTGGCAGTTCATACTTCTTACCTCGATTGATTGGATATGCACGGTCGGCTGAGTTGGCATTGACTGCCAAGACCATCGACGCTCAAGAGGCACTTCGTTTGGGTCTGGTGAATCAGGTTGTTCCTGAGAATGAGCTTATGCGGGTTGCAGCAGAGATAGCCTCCCAGATATCCGCGCTACCTACGGATGCCGTTAAAATGACCAAGCATATTCTTCGACATGGTATGCAATCAACACTGGAGCAGGTTTTGCCCTATGAAGGACTTGTGTTTCAACAACGTACCCAGACCGAGGAACATTATGAGGCGGTTTGCGCCAGACTTGAGGCGATAAAGACGAAATAAAGATCGTTCAACGTTCGGGATTTCCCGTAGAGCGGGATCTTCGATAGGGGTCAGTGTTTAGGGTTTCCCCGATCGATGATATTCTCAATGTATTTGGAATTTTTTGTATTTGAGATACTGGCAAGTGATCTGCAATCTGATCTTACCTAAGTGCATAACAATATTTTTTATTTTATCTCATTTTGGCGGTATAAAAGACCATTCAATCGGTTCTAAGATGCCAATAGAATTTTCAATTTTGCCTGGATTCAAGGATATGCGAGCACTCTTGGAAGAGATTTTTGCCTCGAAAATGGATAATTATTTGGAAAAACTTGAATCGGCGGAATTTCAAGTATTGTGATAGAAATAACGAAAAAATAAGATACGGGGAGTCTTCAGGCCCTAGCGGGCCCTCCCAATACCCTTCAACGCATCACCGCTTAAAGTATACCCCGACCATTTCAGCCTCGATATCCTAAAAGAGGGTACACCCGGTTCAATGACCGTTGCCTCGCGGGATACAGGGGACACGGTCATGATCACAAATTTCCGAACAGATTGTGCCTGCACCGGAAGATGGATTTCACGAGGCCCAAGGGATTGTCAGCTTTCTTATGGGCAAATACTAAATAATGATAATCTTCTAAAAAGCCTGCCGAACTGTCATTTTCCGTTAAACGGCAACGGGATTTCCGACCCGCGGAGGCGGGAATTTGTAAGATCTTGAAATTATAAGATCTTTGCCGCAGTTCATTCACCTAATAGATGTGGGGCGGAAATTACAGGAGTTACCGAAAAACGCAATTTTTGACAATCTCGTAAAAAGTCGTCACCCCGGTCCCGTATCCAGTACGGGATAGACTGCAGCCTGGGTCCGGAGTCCATGTAACTATCTGAAAAGAATGGATTCCGGTCTTCACATGTCTGCGTGTGGACACGAACAGGCAGACATAAATGACTTAGATTGACATCTTCCGACTTTTTTCAAGACCAGCATTCTTAACTTTTTATTACGCGATGTTCGAATAATATGGCTTGACATGAATTTTGGTTAATGGTAATACCTTCATAACATTAAATTAGTATTCTCTCTTTTTTTAGTAACCAAACCGGGCTTAATATTTGCCCCACATAATAAACACGTTTTCATGATGGCCTAGCAGGTCATTCATCTTATTGAATTTGTAAAGGATTTTTTACGAGTAAATCCAGAAGTGTCTTTGTTTATAATCCCGTAACTCGGACCGCTGCCGTTAAGCAGCTCTGCATGCTGCGGGATCCTTATTGAGGCATAAACAGATGAAAAAAAATAATACAGTACAGTTCAAACCGATCAATTCAAAAAGAACCTTTGAAAATATCGCGGATGAGATCAAAAAGCTCATTTATTCCAGGGCATTAAAGCCTGGGGACAGGCTTCCTTCGGAAAGAGACATGGCAGTGCAGTTCGGCACCGGCAGGATGGCCGTTAGGGAAGCATTGCGCATTCTCGAGGCTTCGGGTTTTTTATATATCAAACCCGGCGCTGAGGGGGGGGTGTTTGTAAAGGAACTGGACTCGACCGGAATGACCAACACTATATCCGACCTAATAAGGACTGGGAATATTACCCTTGAAGAATTGACCGAGGCAAGGATATCGCTTGAATCTATTATTATTGAGAAAAACATAAAAAGTATTACGAAGAAAGATCTGGCCGCTCTTGAGGAAAATATTAAAAGGTCCGAAGAGATTACCAGCCAGGCGGACGTAAAAGTTAATGTGTGGGACAACAAGCCCTTGATCAATTTCCATGTTCTGCTTGCAGAGGGGACCGAAAATCGTCTGTATAAATATTTTCTTCAGTCCCTAGTAGATCTCAGCAACTCTCTTATCAGTGAATTATTGCCGAATCATATCCAGGACCCGGATCATATCAATCAGCATAAGGCTATATATGAAGCAGTAAAGGCAAAGGATCTGAAAGAAGCGAAAAAGGCGATTCAGGAGCATCTGTATTGGGTTGCCGAGGTTATCAGAAAAGAAATTAAGTTCAAAAATGGACTGATTCCCGGCTAGGTTGCGCCTTGGCTGTTTGAAGACATGGTTCAATGATTGAATAGACCTTGAAAAAGAGCTGGTCATGCGAGAGTAGCCTGTCGCTTGAATGTATTCGAATCCGGTGAATCACTATTCAGCAAATCCAGATAAATACTCTCAAGGAGGAAAGCCGTGCAAAAAGGTCCCAGTACAAAAACCATTATGGAGCCTGAAAGGGAAGTTACTGTTTTCAGGGAGGCCGATGTCGTGGTCGTCGGAGCTGGGCCGGGAGGTCACGCAGCGGCCATAGCCGCGGCCCGAAACGGTGCCGATACGATCCTGGTTGAAAGATACGGCCATCTTGGAGGTATGGCGACAGGAGGGTTGGTCACCATACTCCCGAATATGTGCGATATTTACGGGGTGCAGCAGATCGTCGGGCAGACCCAGGAATGGATAGACCGCATGGAAAATCGTGATGGTGTTGACTATCCCAAGAGGGAAGATTGGGCTAGTACCAATAGAGCGATTGTAAAGTACTACAAAAATCGTTCTTTTTTTTATGTACGTCAGGAGAGGGTTGTGTATAGCGTCCTTTTTGATGCCGAGATACTGAAATGCGCGTTGAATGATATGGCCGAAGAGGCCGGGGTCAAGACCCTTCTCCATTCATGGGGCACTGAAGCTATAGTTGATGGTGATAATGAGGTTCAGGGTGTGATTTTCGAAAGCAAATCCGGCAGGCAGGCCATACTTGCAAAGGTGATCATTGATGGAACCGGTGACGGAGACCTGCTTCCATCGGCCGGAGCCACTTTTGACATGGACATTGATCCGACCTTAAGAATAGCCAACCTGTCGCTCTGCTATTGGATAGGAGGCGTAGACCTCAAAAAAGTTGAGGAGTTCAGACAAACACAGCCTGAAAAGGATGAGGAACAGATGCAGGAGCTAATAAAGATCGGCGGGCACCCCAATTTTTTTAAAAGTAATCTAAAAAATCAGGAAAGCGTGGTCTGGATTCATCCCCGTTACACCAACTCCAGCCAAATAGATGTTGAAGAACTTACCCGGGTGGAATTTGAGGGCAGGAAGAGAATGCTTATCACCTATGACTACCGCAAGAAGAATACCCCTGGTTTTGAAAACGCTTTCATTACCCTTACTTCCCCCCAGTTGGGCACCAGAAGCAGCCGGCGCATTCACGGCGAATACATGGTGACCGAAAAAGATATTGTTGCGGACAGGGTATTTGACGACACAATCGCCATTTTTCCTGATTTGGACAGAGGGGAAGAATCAGCAAGGCACCCAAATATACATATTCCATACCGTTCTCTTATACCCAGGAGTGTTGAAAATTTGCTTGTAGCCTGCAGGGCCTTCTCTTCCGATCAACTTGTACAGAATTTTTTTAACTTGATACCGCACTGTATTGCTTTTGGGGAAGCGGCAGGAACGGCGGCGGCCCTGTGCGTTAAGGACGGCTCCAGGGTCAGGGATGTTGACCAGGGAGCCTTGCGGGAAAGACTGATAAAGCAGGGAGTGCCCTTGCCTGAAGTGAAATAATCTTTCAACAAAATTGTTAAAGGTTGCTATTGCTTGGTGGTTAGGTATTTTTTTTAAAATCAAACCCTTTATTTCTCTCAAGTAAGAAAGGAGGAACAGTATGGATTCGAAAAAAATGGCGGAAAAATTGGCAGTAGCGTTATTAGTAATCCTTATGGCAACGATGTTCATGCCAGTTTGCGGGGAAGCCGCATTTTCAAGAAATCTGGTTATTGGATACGAAGGTGATCCAGATACTCTAGATATGTGCAGTACAAGACACGCGCCTACTGCGATCCCCATTGCGGCAAACGTCATGGAAAGATTGTTTCAGATAACTACCGATGGAGAGACAGTACCAGGTCTGGCATCATGGACCATAGCGCCGGATAAAATGTCCATAGATTTCAAATTACGTAAAGGTGTTAAATTCCACAGCGGAGACTCCCTTACAACAAAGGATGTCATTTTCAGTTATAAACGTATTCTGGAAAAGACAACGGCAACCGGGTTTAGATGGGTCAAAGATATTGAAATCATCGATGACATGAATTTCAGGGTCCTTTTCAAACAACCGGATGTATTGTTTCTTAAAGATCGTTCATTTTTCATCGGAAGCAAATCTTACTTTGACAGGGTCGGGGAAGCTGAATTTAATAAAAAGGTCGTGGGTACAGGACCCTACAGGGTAATAAATTGGAGGGCAGCGGAATTTGTTGAGCTTGAACGATTTGATGACTACTGGGGAGAGAAACCTGAGATTAAGAACGTTCGTTTACATTTCATCAAGGAGGGTACAACCAGGATATCCATGTTAAAGGCCGGAGAGGCGGACATGATTACGAGCGTGCCATATGCAATGGTCAAGGATTTGGAAAGATCAGGATTTAAGACTATAAAGCTTGCGGCCCACCCTACGACCCAGGTACAGTTTCAGTTCATGAATCCGAATGTCCCCTGGCATGACAAAAGAGTAAGGCTGGCAATTGCGCACGCAATTGACGGCGACGCGATTGTCAAAAGCTTGCTCCATGGGATCCCGGCGCGGGTCTGGCTCTCACCCTGGGAATTGGGTTATGATCCCAGTTTGAAATTGTGGGAATATGATCCCAAGAAGGCCAAACAGCTTCTTGCGGAGGCAGGATATGCCAAGGGTTTTGAGATGCCTCTGTACTACTGGGCTGGCCGAACTACAGGTCAGAAGGAAACAGCCGAGGCCGTGGCCCTCTACCTTAAAGCAATAGGTATCAAATGCACCATGATAGGATGGGAACCGGTCAAAATGATCGAGAGCATCAGGATCAAGTGGCATAACAACCCGGAAGCCGTGCATGTAGGTGTGGCGACCCCACCTATAGCACACCAGACGGATCCTGTTTACGGCTTTCGCACCTCCTATTATTCCGAATCAACCATCAGCCTCTATAACAATCCGGAATTTGATAAAATATATCTAAAAGCCAGCCAGGAATTTGATGACGCCAAGAGGGCCGAGCTGATCAAACAGGGCATGAGGATAATCGCGGATGATGTGGCTACAATTCCCATTTGGGCCAATGTAAGCGTATATGCCTTGAAAAAGGATATTGACTTCACTCCCACACTCAGGGCAATGGACGCCCTTGTCCTTGTGAAAGATATCAAAATTAGACCGTAATCGATTACTATAATAATCAAACCGGCTCTTCGCATATTCTTTGCTATCTGCGATGGGCCGGAAAAGGGGATCCAAGATGAGACGATATGCCCTGAAACGTGTTATTCTGGGAATCATTACAGTCATCATTGTCAGCATGATTATTTTTGTCGCATCCAGGCTCTCCGGAGACGTGACCTATCTTCTTTTACCCCAAGACGCGACCAAGGAAGAGGTTGGCCGGCTGAGGGCCAAGCTCGGGTTAGACAAACCTCTTCCTTTCCAATATCTCTATTTTTTAAAAGACGCCGTCAGAGGAAACTTCGGCAAATCTTACCGCTATACCAATCGAGAGGCCATGGAGATTATACTGGAAAGGTTGCCTGCTACGGCAGAGTTGGCCTTTGCTGCATTCTTAATGTCGGTTATCTGTGGGTTGCTGCTCGGTGTTCTCTCGGCAACCAAACGTGATAACTTCCTCGATACCCTGGGAAAGACATTTGCGCTTATTGGTCAAGCCATGCCTGGATTCTGGCTGGGTGTAATGGCTATTTTAATTTTTTCGGTTAAACTCGGATGGCTTCCCACCAGCGGCCGGGGGAATATTTCACACCTTATTATGCCATCAATCAGTATCGCCTGGTTTTCCATAGCCTCCATACTCCGTATTACTCGATCAACAATGCTGGATGTCCTGGATAGCGAATATATTAAAACGGCGAGGCTGAAAGGTAATTCCGAATTGATCGTCATATGGAAGCACGCACTTAGAAATGCCCTTATTCCTGTGCTTGCCATGTCCGGGATCCAGCTGGCCCACCTATTAGGGGGTGTTGTCATTGCCGAAACCATATTCAGCTGGCCTGGCCTCGGCAGCCTTATCCTTGAAGGCATTTATAGCCGTGATTATGCCCTTGTCCAGGCAGGTGTATTTGTTATTTCCATAATCTTTATTACATGTAATCTTGCTGTGGACCTGATTTACGGAGTTATAGACCCAAGGATTCGATATGATTGATGATCATTGAAATCAATAATTTGCGCGTCGTTTCATTAGCCTCAAGATCCGGAGTCAAACCAAATGTCCCAAACAGTGAAAACAGAACAGGATCAGCCAATAGGCAAAACATTTTCATTCATGTTTGTCTTTAAAAGATATCCCATAATCCCTGCGCTATGTTTACTCCCTGTCATAATTTGCGGGATTTTTGGCCCACTATTTTACCCCCATGATCCGACCATGATGAACCTTGGCAGTGCGCTGAAGCCCCCCGCATTTCTGCCCGGAGGGGAATTCTCCTATTTCTTAGGCACGGATCATATGGGCAGGGATCTTCTAAGCCGGCTGATTGAGGGGGCAAGAATATCACTGCTGATATCCGTATTTGGTGTACTGTTATCCGGATTGATCGGTTGCAGTCTAGGCATGCTGGCGGGGTATATGGGAGGTAAAGCCGATGAAGTGATAATGAGGGTAGTGGATGCGCAGATGTCCATACCCGCGATTCTCCTTACGATCCTTTTGGCCGCCGCATTGGGCGTAGGTGTCACGACAATAATAGTAGCCATATCGGTTGTCTTCTGGACAGGTTACGCAAGGGTCATAAGGGGAGAAACAGTTAGTCTCAAGCAACGCGAATTCGTTGTCCTGGCCAAAGTGACCGGGTGTAGCAAGGCAAGGATATTAATAAGGCATATCTTCCCGAATCTGATAAGCACCATTACGGTTCTGGCCACACTTCAACTCGGACGTGCCATCCTGATCGAAGCCTCCATCACCTTCCTGGGTGTTGGGCTCCAGCCCCCTGATACCGCGTGGGGGCTGATGATATCGGAAGGCAGGATGTATATGGCCACCGCCTGGTGGATCCCGACCTTTGCAGGTCTTGCTATTATGGCTACGGTCCTCGGATCGAATCTTATGGGAGACTGGCTTAGAGACAAGTTCGACCCGAAACTACGTCAATTATAACAACGGAGGCACCATACTGATTTTATGACACAAAAAATCATTTTAGCCGTAGAAGGTTTGAAGACATACTTTTTTACAAGGGCCGGTGTAGTTAAGGCCGTTGACGGCGTCTCCTTTTCCGTGAAAGAGGGTGAATCACTCGGAATAGCCGGTGAATCAGGTTGCGGAAAAAGCATTACGTGCCTTTCTATTGTGAGGCTTGTACCTCAACCGGCGGGACGTATTATATCGGGCAAGATCCTCTTTGAAGGGCAGGATCTGTTAGTAAAAAAGGAAAAGGAAATGAGACAATGGAGGGGCAAGAGAATATCCATGATACTGCAGGATCCTCTTACATCTTTAAACCCCTGCTATACAATAGAAAACCAGGTATCCGAACCCTATAAGATAGAAGGGCTGAATAACGGATCGAACAATATCCGTAAGAAGGTCATCAATGTGCTTAAACGGGTTCGAATACCATCTCCCGAACGTAGAATGAGGGATTACCCCTTTCAGTTCAGCGGAGGTATGAGACAGAGGGTCCTGGCTGCGATTGCAATAGCAAGAGATCCGAGGCTCCTTATTGCCGATGAGCCGACAACGTCCCTTGATGTCACCATCCAGGATCAATTTCTTAGGCTTTTGAAAGACATGCAGCAACAGACCAACATGGGTCTGGTAATGATTACGCATGACTTAGGCATTGTTGCTGAGACTTGTGACCGGGTTGCCATAATGTATGCGGGAAAGATCGTTGAAAGGGGGACGGTTGAGAATGTTTTCCTGAACCCGGCCCATCCCTATACCGAGGCGCTCATGGAGGCCCTGCCGAAAATGGGGAGCAAAAGGAAGAGGCTGTTTCAGATAGAAGGAGAGCCTCCCAACCTTCTGCGACTTCCGGGCGGATGCAGTTTCTGGCCCCGTTGCCATAAGGCCATGGATATATGTCAAACTCAATCACCTCCTGTTATATCCCTAAAAAATGGAGGAGAAGCCTCATGCTGGCTTCTTTGCTGAGGAGAAGGTAAATAATGGCCCCTGTTTTAGAGATTAAAAGTTTGGTCAAGCATTTTCTATTTGTCACAGACGGCGTCATCCTGAGAAAATATAAAATGCTGAAGGCAGTTGATGGTGTCTCTTTTTCAGTCGACAAAGGCGCCTGCTTCGGCATTGCCGGGGAATCGGGAAGCGGCAAAACAACGATATCAAGACTCATTCTTCTCCTTGAAAAGATAACAAGCGGGAAGATCCTGTATGAAGGAAAAGACATCTCAAAGCTAGCTCGTAAGGACATCTTATGGTATCGAATGCGTGTTCAGACCATATTCCAGGATGCTGCCAGTTCCCTCAACCCCCGCATGCGCGTGAGGGATATTGTGAGCGAGCCCCTTGAGGTACAGCTCGGAAAGACATTAACGAAAAAGGAAATCATGGAGAGGACGGAGGAGATGATCCGCCTTGTGGGGCTCCCGACTGATAAGCTGGCAAATTATCCTCATGAATTAAGCGGTGGCCAGAAACAGCGTGTTGCGATCGCCAAGGCCGTCATTCTTCACCCCGCGCTTGTCATATTAGATGAACCGGTATCCGCCCTGGATGTGTCTATCCGTGCCCAAATTCTGAATCTTTTATCCGATATCCAGGCCCAACAGGACCTGACATATCTCATCATCGCCCATGACCTTGCAATGCTTCAACACGTAACCACGGATATCGGTGTTATGTACCTGGGGAAAATCGTGGAGACGGGAAAAACGGAGAATGTTTTTAACGAACCATTACATCCCTATACTAAGGCCCTTTTTGCCGCAGTCCCTTGGCCCGTTCCTGGGAGGGTTAAGAAAGCCCCCTCCTTAAAGGGTGAAATAGGCAACCCTCTTGATCCGCCATCAGGCTGCCGTTTTCACCAACGTTGTGAGTATGCTAAAAGGATCTGCCGGGAGGCGGAACCATTACTCGTTGAGACGAGGCCCGGTCACAGTGTGGCATGTCATAAAATAAATGAACCACTTTGGCGGGCGTCTTAAAAAGAACGGATCCATAAACCAAAGTTTTTGTATTCGAGCCATTAACTTTCAGCATTCAGTCATCAGCGAGAGACTAAAAAACAAATGATTGGCTGACAACTTACTCGCTTATCGCGGAAAGCCTCATCCGGAAACTTCGTGTTTCCAGATGAAAAACAAACCAATAAAAGGAGGTAATCCTTATGTCAGATACTGTTCAAAAACTTGCTGATTTTGTTGTGAATACCAGATTTGAAGATCTACCCGCGAGTGTAGTCTACGCGGTGAAATATCTTCTGCTTGATTCAATCGGCTGCGGACTATCCTCGATTACTACGGACAGGGGTAAAATGAGCATTGCCATGGCCAGAAAGATGGGCGGACCTCCCGAGTCTTCCATCATTGGTGTCGGGGACAGGGTATCCAATATCACCGCTTCCTATGTCAATGGAGAACTGATCAATACAACCGATTACGATACGCTCATGCCCGGTGGGCACGTCCCGCCTTATGTCGTACCACCCACTCTGGCTGTTGCTGAAAGCAAAAATGTAAGCGGTAGGGATATGCTCCTTGCCACGGCACTGGGCTTTGAAGTCGCGGCCAGGATACCGTCGGGAATTTTTAAAGAGAGATTTACAGGTAAGGGCAAAGACGCATCCTTTAGCTGGGGGACAAGAGGGGGGCAGGCCTATTCAAATTTCGGAGCTGCGGCCGGGGCAGCTAAAATTTTGGGCCTAGATCATAAAAGGATGGCCAATGCGCTCGGTATAAGCGGCCATCTTTGCCAGGTCCTGACACATGTCAGGTACTCATTCAGCGACAACAGGCCCGACACCAAATACGGGGTGCCAGGCTGGCAGAATACCGGCGGCATGATGGCGGTCATCCTTGCCGAGATGGGCTATATGGGGGATACCACCGTCTTTGACGGCGATTACGGGTTCTTTACATTTTGCGGTTATGAGGGTGAAATCAACCTTGAAGCCATTACCCGGGACATGGGCAGGGAATGGATATTTCCAAGAATAATCTACAAACCTTACCCCTGCTGCCGGATGCTTCATGGAGGCATAGACTGTCTATACAAGATTATTGAAGAAAACAATATTCAACCGGATGAGATCGAAAGCATTGAAGTCCTCGGACACCCCACCATAGAGCTACCCTGTTTTTTACACAAAGAGGTGGAAAATATCGTGGACGCCCAGTTTAATGCCGCGTATGTGTATTCAGTCGTGGCAAACGGTGTCAGGATAGGTCCCGAGTGGCAGGATCATGCCACCATGCAAGATCCCGGGATTAGGGAGTTCATGAAAAAAGTAAAATTTAAGGGACATCCGGAATTTGTTGCAATGGCGCAGAAGGACATGACGATTCAGATCTATACCGTCGATGTGGTTGCCCGAGGGGCGACGTTTCACGCGGAGACATTACATCCGAGCGGTACGGTGGGGACGGAAGGTGCCATGTCCGATACCGATCTGGAGAATAAATTCAGACACAACGCTTCAAGGATACTCACCCGTACCAAAATAGACGCTGCTGTTAAGTCCATATTAAACATGGAACAAGTGGAAGGGATCTCAGAGCTTATGAAGGAGATTGTTTTATAGCCTGATCTTGGAGGTTAAACAATGAGTGAGGGAACCGTTATTGAGGCCTTCTCAGCAAATGTTGTTGATACCCGGTTTGAGGATTTTGAGAACGATACAGTAGAGCTTGCCAAGAACCGCATTATTGATGTCCTGGGCTGTCTCATTGGGGGTTCCCATGCACCAGGCAATGAAGCACTTCTTAGGCTTATCAGAAAATGGGGGGGCAGGGAAGAATCGACCATACTTGTTCACGGTGGCAAGGCGCCTGCCCAGAATGTTGCCACGCTCAATACCATCATGGCCCGATCCTTTGATTTTGAAGTGATGTCCTATGTGATAAACGGCCAATCATTCGCTTCTCATCATGCCGCAACGCTTGTGCCGACCGCCCTGGCCCTGGGTGAATTGGCTGGTGCTGACGGTAAAGAGGTTATCACGGCCATGCTTGTCGGCGATGATATGGCAGCACGGGTCCAGACGGCCTCAAAAGGTCATCCCATAGGGCTTGGGTGGGATGGATGCGGCACTTTGAGTCACCTGGGTGCGACAGCGACTGCAAGCCGCCTCCTGGGACTTGACAAAGCCCAGACAAGGAATGCCTTCGGCATTGTTCTCAACACTATAGCCAGCGCTATCCAGAGTTTATGGGACGGAGCAACTACATTCAAACTGGGGCAGGGTACAGCGGCCAGGAACGGCATCTTTTCCGCTGAGCTGGCAAAAGAGGGATGGACGGGGGTGGAAGACTCTTTATTGAGTAGATTCGGTTATTTTTTTCTTTACGCAGGAGGCTGTAAAGATCCGGATATCATGACGAATGAGCTGGGCAAAAAATATTACGGAGAAGCATATTTCAAGCCTTATCCTTGCGGCATGCCCAATCATGTGGCCATAGACTGCGCCTTGGAGATGGTCAGAGAATATAATATAAAGGCGGGTGACATAGAGGAGGTAATAATATATGTGCCCCATGGCGCCATCAGCACCAGCTACTATGCAAAGCCCTTTATCATACGCGATTTTCCTCATGGCGATGCTATCTTCAGCTATCCCTATTCCGTGGCTACGGCGCTGCTTCACGGCAGTGTGGACCTTAGCAACTATACTGATGAAGCCATACGTGATCCAATGGTGAATGCCATAACGGCCAACACCAAGCTGGTGGAGCTTTCCGATGATGGGCGCCCGCGTAGAATGGGCGTTAAGCTGACAGTAAAGATGAGGAATGGTAAAGAGTATACGATAGCCCGAAAACCCAATCGGGAATGGACGAAGAGACCGACTCCACGTGATGAAATTAAAGCCAAATTTAGGCATCAGGTCGATTTTGCAAAGACCGTAAACAAAGAAAATGCTGAAAAGCTGCTTGTGCTCATTGAAAAATTGGAAGAAGTCGAGGACATAAGGGATATAACCAAATTGATCATAGGTTAAATAGTCAAATATGAGGATAATCTTTTATTTTACAAGGAGTAAATATGGAAACAGGTAAAATGAATGCGCAGTATGAAGTCCTCAGCCCTTGGGCTGAAATAGATCCTATACCCCTTAAAGGGATTGCCCCCAGGGTAGAGGATTTAAAGGGAAAGACCGTGGGTCTCTTTTCAAACACCAAGGTGACATCAAAACCCATTGTTGCATTGATTGAAAAGGCATTGAAAGAGAGATACGGGGATCTTCACTTTAGTCACTTTGCTTCCAATTTTAATCAGGAGATTACGGACACTGAGGATAAGGATAAATTCGAACAATGGGTCAAGGAGGTGGACACGGTCATATCCGCCGTAGGTGACTGAGGCTCATGTACCAAGTACCTTGTGTACGATGCGATAACAATCGAAGAGAGGGGTGTGCCGGCCCTTGCCATTGTCAATAAAAATTTCGCGCAAGACGCCGCATCTGCAGCTGCTGGGAAAGGCATGCCCGGTTTGCGTATTATGCCTGAGAAGGTTCCCAGTGAATCGACCATTCCCGATCAGATAGAGGCGGGAATTTATGAGGTGATGGATGATATCTTCGCACTGATATCCACTCCTTTATCCGAGGAAGAGCGTTCCCCGAGGAAAAAAGATGAAATAAAACATGAGAGGATCACTTTCAAAGGCAGCATAGAAGAAGTAAATCGCTTTTTCTATAAGAGGGGTTGGACCGACGGCCTGCCTGTTTTGCCACCCACGGAAGAGGCTGTTCAAGAGATGCTGACGGGCACGGATCTTCCTTTGGATCATGTCGTCACCAAGATAATTCCCAGAATGGGAAAGGCCACTGTTGAAAAAATCGCCGTCAATGCCGTAATGGCCGGGGCCCTGCCTACATACATGCCACTATTGATCGCGGGTGTCCAGGCCATTATGGACCGGAGGGCGTTTTTCGGGACATGGGAGGTCAGCACCGGATCATGGTCTCCTTGCTGGATCATAAACGGCCCTATCAGAAAGGACCTTCATATTAATAGCGGGGTGGGGACGCTGAGCCCTGGTGACATGGCAAACGCCGCCTTCGGCCGGGCCATGGGGCTGATCATCAAGAATATCGG
>JAFGGA010000003.1 GCA_016930835.1 Deltaproteobacteria bacterium | reverse complement strand
TTCCGCGACCCCTCATCAAGTGCGGGGCAGGCTTGATCGCGGAATCCATAGGTCCGCGCCAAATTTTTCAAAAATCTAAAATGATACTCTTTTTGAAACAAATCGCTGTCACAAGAATAATAAAAATTCGTATAATACAAAAAAAGGTTTACAAATATTCAGAAGAATGAATTTTAGAGAGTATACAGTATAATCTCATTGATTTACCCATTATACATAACAAAAAATCGTACTCGAAGAGTCTTTGATTCCACCTCAGAGGCATCCGCCGTCGCTAGGGCTTCCACCTTTGCCAAGGCATCCGCCATAGCTCTAGCGACGGGGGATGCCTCTAGCGCAGGGGGTGGTGAAAATAAAATAGGCATCTGATCTATGAATACACCTGCGACAAGATGGACAACATCACTGCCAAACAGACAGAGCACGGTCATTACAATGATGACGCTCTTTATCGTATCACAACGTCATCCCGCGACTTGATCGCGGGATCCAGTTCTGATTACGATGCCAATGGAAACCTAACCAATAAAACCAATGCAACCAATCCAACCGACTCAACCAATTACGTCTATAATCTGGAAGACAGGTTGGCGGAAGTGAGGGACAGCACCGGACAAAATGTTTGCCCGAATATTTAGAGCGCATGCAGAAAAATTTTAATGATGTCCCTTGACCACCGATAATCGCCAGGCACCTTCCCCAATCGACTTCGGCTTCGATCCCGGCTTCCGGATCGGAAGGAACGAATGCCTGCTGCCCGTTTAATCCTAACCGCATTTTTGCTTGCCGGACGTATCGGCGTACGGTTGTCTCAGCCCCCTTAAAATCATGTTCCACCTTAAGCCGGTTATATACCCTCACCGTCGTATGCCGCTGCTTTTTGGGATTTTCCTTGTCGCTTTTAAGCCACCCGTCAATAATCTCAAGGTAGGGCTCAAGGACAGGAAAGGGTTGATTATCCCGTTCTCTGTATCCTCTATACCCCCCTTTGAGAACTTTCTTAACGGTGTTTTTGGAATGACCCGTTTCTCTTGCAGCTTCCTTAATCTTTTTACCGTAAACCCGATAACTTGTCCCAATAAACTCATATTGATCCACCTTCAGCATTCTCCTTTCCTCCGATAATGAGTTGATTGCCGTTCAACAATCTTATTATCAGAGTTTGTGATGAAGGGGGTCAATTTTGGGTTATCGTTTTGGCCTTAAAGGGGTCAGTTTTAGACTAGCGAAACCAAGGGCCTATCGCTGAGTAGAGGCCGACACTTTCTGTTTTATCGCAAGATGGTTGAAAATGCCTCGATTTCTGATTTACCCATATCAAGCGGATGCTTTTTTGCGCCGAAATATCTGATATATCGGACTATCCAATCACAACAGGCATGCTCCATATAGTAAGTAGAATGATGACATCGAAGCACTTGACGGACTTAATTCATAAGCTTTAGGTTCCGATTAGACATGAATTTTTTGTTGCTTTCCATATTATGAATAGTATATTGTCATAAATGAAAAATCGTAACAATTTAGGTCTTTCTAAACCCAAACGATTGGATTCCGCGATCAAGTCGCGGAATGACCAGCCTCGTTTTTGGTTAAGCGACTGTAAATGATCACCCCTGGTTTTTGCACGGTCATTCCGCGACTTGATCGCGGAATCCATAGGTTCGCTCCAAGTTTTTCAAAAATCTAAAATGATACGAAAAATCTTTCATTTATCCAAGCTGATAAGGCAGACCGCTCGCTCCCTTCTGTCGCTAACGCTCACTTTCGCTTCTCTCGTCAGTTTATGGGGGCTGTTGAGCCAACTCCGCTTCTCTCGGGAAGAAACCGCTACGCGCCCCTTTCCTCGTGATGCACAAGGCTCCATAGCCCGTTAGGCGAGTAAATCAAAAGAATAAATCGGTTGGAACTTTGAATGCACTTTGAGATAATAGGCGAAATTGAACATATCGAGACAATTGCCATAGGTGGAAATATCCGAGATATTATGCGGCTCCGAAAACAGTATGGCATTGGTCGATGGAGAAAACTAAAAGGGATCGCATCAGTTCACCTTAATGATAAGAGAATAAGGAAAACTGAATTGCATTGGTATGAGGCACATGGTATTGGTAGAAAGAAAATGAAAATTAAAAAATTCTTGGACTAGAAATGATAAAAAATAATAAATCTGAGTATGTGCTTTGTGTGGATAATAAGGATTGTGAGGACTTAGAAAAAAGGAAAATTTATCAGGTCCTTCCTGATGAGGATGCAAAACAGGAAGGCTACATGAGGATTATTGATGAATCAGGTGAAGATTATCTCTATCCGGAATCCTATTTTATCCCCATCCAATTATCCCGTGAAGCACAAGACGCATTGTGTATTACAGCATAATCGAATTGTATTAGCCCAATCGGACTGAATAAACTTCCCTTATGATTTTATAGCGCAGCTATAGCATACCGCTGATAAATCGCCGCGCTGCTAAGTCGAAGCGATAAGGCACGAAAAATAGGGTTGAAAAAATGCCGGTTATACAAGAACCAACAGGATATTAAAAAACAATCCTTTCTGATCTCCAAGGTGCATGGAGATCGCAATGAATACCAAAGAGGAACTTATAAACGAGATCGAGAAAACCCCCGAGCCGTTTCTCTCCGAGGTGCTCGATTTTGTTCATTTCTTAAAAGAAATGGCTCATCGGGAGAGGTTAGATATTGCCGTGATGAGCGAATCGTCTTTATCAAGGGATTGGCTCAAGCAGGAAGAGGATGAAGCATGGCAAAGTTTGTAAAGGGCGATGTCATTGTCATTCCATTCCCCTTTTCTAATACTCGGTTTGCTGGGTTTCTTTTCCCTTTAGCAGTGTAATAGCATGGCTCGCAATTAAACCATCTTATTTATCCTGTTATCCTCTTTTAGCTTAAATCGAATACAAAGGATCATTGAATGGTTCGTCTTGACATTAAAAATCAAGCGGGCTCTTGGCCTCCTTCAAGGTCTGACTCTTAAAGGATTTTAAATGATTCCAGATGCTCTCGAAGCGCGGGCATAATGACTTCAGGCATCGGCACCGTTCGATCCTTTTTCCCTTTCCCGTCATGAACAGCTAAAATGCCCATGTCAAAATTCAGGCAATGCACCCGAAGGTTTAAGCATTCAAAAAGACGAAGTCCGCTACCGTAAAGCAACTTGACAACAAGGTCATAGGGCGGATCAAGATATTCTAATATGGATTCAATTTTTTCGCGAGATAAAACCACCCGGATATAGGGCTTTCGCTTGGCCCGAACAACACCATCGATCTTGCCGAATTCTCGGTTCGGTATATGCCGAAAAAAAACAGCAGTGAATTGAAGGCTTGATTTTGAGTAGTCGATGATACTTTCCGTTTCACTGCCAGAAAGGTCAAACAGTCTTTAACATCCTCCACGCTAAGGGTTTCAGGAGACTTACTCCTGGTAAACGTCTGAAATTTCCTTACCCATCCTCTATAGGTCTTAAGCGTCTTGGGGGAATAATGCCTGACACGAATTTCATTCTCAATCCTCGAATATTCTTCTGCCCAGGAATCCCCCTTACCTTTCTTAGTGTCAAGCGAATAAGAAGTGATGAAATGATCAGAGTTTTTCTTTAACGACTTAACGTTAGGTGAGGAACTTCGGGATTTTAATAATGGAGCCGAATCATGAGGTTGATGAGACTCAATCCTGCTATATCGATCGGATTCAGGGCTAGCTGCCTGGTGAATAAAAGGTCTATCAATCTCCGATGAGACATACTTCGGTCCCTCAGATTTGAACGTTTTGGTTTTATTGGATGTTGCTTTTGCCTCAACAAACTGATAATAAAGCATAATCGAGTTTGAATCTCTCTCTTGTCGTGTCTTTGTTTGTCTTTTCTCCTCTAGTTTTTTAATAAATGGAGGCAGGCTTTCTTGATTTGTCGAAGGAAAATTATATTTCCGACAAAAATCCAGATAATATTGCAGCCATTTTTTATATTCACCATGAAATTTATTCGGAATTTCTTTACTTTTTAAGTATTTTTCAAATCAAGTATGTTTTGGGGGACGTCCATGAAATTATAACTTGAAAATATTTAAGTTATAATTTCATGGACGTGCCCTATAGCACGGGATCGCGGCCAAAAAGCGGCCGCTCCCCGTGAAGCCTGCCGTTATAGGGCTGATTAACTATGGTAAATAACACGAAGAAAGGCCAGAATCTTTTTTTAAGGCTAATGTTTGGAGCAGCTGCTGGCGCATTTCTTGGGCTTCTAGAGCTTTGGTTCTATAAATTCGATATATCTCATTTGCTTGCTGCTATGTCAGCAGGGGCATTATATATGGTAATAATTACTTTCTTTATTGAACATCTCCAATTTCGCAGTAGCAAACAATTATTTATAGGCGCAAGTGCTGGTTGTATATCTGGTATGATATGGTGGCTTATTGCAAAGCCTGATTCATCATTAATTTTAGCAATCTTTATCGGTATTGTATTTGGTGCACTTTTCCCATGGGTAGAATCAAAGAAAAAGCCCTATAACAATTCGCTCAAGCGGGACCGCCAATAGCTCGCTTCGTTCGCGATGGCGGCCCCTTAGCTCTGTGTTAGGTTTGCGAAGGGAGGTCCGCGACATGAACTACGAAGAGGCAGAGCAAGGCATCTGGCGCCACTCGGAGGGCGCTCTGGCTGATGAGGCGGCGCAGATGAAAGAGATCATCCGTTACGCCACACTTGCCCCGTCCGGGCACAACACGCAGTGCTGGCGGTTTCGGCTCACGAATCGTTCCATTGCGATCCTGCCGGATTTGTCCCGGCGTACCCCAGTGGTTGACCCGGATGACCATCATCTTTTCGTGTCGCTGGGATGCGCTACCGAGAACCTCGTCCAGGCGGCAAGGGCATTCGGCTTCATGGGTAATGCGGAATTCAGTCCCGCTACCGGTGGAGTAATAATGGTTGCGATGGAACGATCGAAGGCGGAAGAATCGCCTCTGTTCAAAGCAATTCCCCATCGGCAATGCACACGAACTGACTTTGATGGTAAGCCGCTAGATCCGGAAGAACTGCGACTGCTCGAAGCAGCGGGAACCGGGAATGGTGTTGCGGTCATCCTCCTGACCGAACGCGAAGCCATGGAAAAGGTTCTTGAATATGTGGTTCAGGGTAACACGATGCAGATCAACAACCCGGTTTTTGTGAGTGAACTGGCGAGTTGGATTCGCTTCAGTGATGGCGAAGCGTTACGAACCGGGGATGGTTTGACGGCTCGATCGACCGGAAGCCCTCCGGCTCCGCGCTGGCTGGGGAGGCTGTTATTTCACACCTTCTTTCGTGTGAAACCGGAGAATGACAAGTATGCCCGTCACATCCGCAGTTCGGCCGGAATCGCAGTGTTTGTATCGAACGTCGATGACAAGGATCACTGGGTTGAGGCAGGCCGCTGTTATGAGCGCTTTGCTCTGCAAGCGACAGCGCTGGGAATCCGGAACGCCTTTGTGAACCAGCCTGTCGAGGAGTCCCGCCTTCGCCCCGAATTCGCCAAAGCCCTGGGGTTGGGTGACCAGAGGCCCGATCTCATCTTACGCTTCGGTCGGGGAAAGGAAATGCCGAGATCGTTGCGGCGGCCGGTGGAGTCGGTGTTGGTTTGAAAAGCAACCCTAATCGGGTAGCCGGGGGTTTCTCTCCCCCAGCCCCCACACCACCCTAGCAAGCGGGTCCCTGTCTGCGTGCGACACACAGGCAGGCGCACTGGGCGGTGCACAGAGCCTATCGGCCCGTCCGCCCTCGTTTTTAGCTATGGCGAGACAGGAGCGGACAGACAGAGACAATTGACCCTACCGACCCGGCAGGCCAAAAGTTGTCATCGTTTCGCGAGGAAGGGGTGTCTCTTGCGGAACCCATCGAAAAAGGTTGGGTTTCCTGCCTCAACCCAACCTACGGATTTTAAACACGTCAATCAACATCCTTGGCGATAACGCAATGTTGGACCTCGTAAATGGCTTTTTGGGCTTTTTGAAACCGAGTCACTTTTAGCGGTTTTTTTCGTAGGGAACCCGGGACCCTGAACTTGTTGTTATCCAAACGAGGTATGGCCTTTTCCTCGGGTTTTTCCACCTGCGGTATCCAATGATACGGCAGGCGATAGGCCCTGTAGATCATATTGGACCTGGCCGTCGGACTTTGGTAAGGGCTGATATATTCCCAGACGATCTCATGTTTTGGAGTGACCTCAAAAACACGGCACTGTGAGCCTTCCGTAATCAGGGTGTTGCCATTGGGCATGCGTTGGGCCGAACTAATGTGCCCGCTATAAAACCTGCTGGCATAATAGGGTATGCGATACCCGGCCTCGGTGGGTGTATATTGCCAGACGATCTCCAGTGTGGTGGGGTCAAACTCCAATACACGGGAATAATCTCTTAGAGCGTAATCAACACCAGTTGGCGATCCGGGATTGGGGGCACCGTATCCAGCCCAACCGCCGTTGTCAAACACCAGGATATTGCCTTCACCCGGCAGGCCCCTTGGAATCATATGCGCGTGATGTTGGCCGATGATCTGTCCTAACCTTCTTAAAGCCGCCGTGGCAATGTAATCCGGGCCTACCTGCCAGACGATCTTTCCCGTGTCTTTACTAATGATGGCGATAATGTTGGTTTGCCGACCATCCCAGATAATATTATCTGGATGAAACCGTTCATCCCCTTGATCAAACCATTTATTGGGTCCGAGGGTGGACATGGAGTTGATATGCATCCAATCCCCCACGCCGCCTCCGGCCGGTTTCACGGCCGGATTGCGGGCCATGGCGTTCTTGGCTTCTTCACTGAATCCCATTTCATCAAAATGGTCACTGCAGATCCATTCCCAAATGATTCTGCCATCCCATGTAATTTCTATAAAGGTATCGTCCACGAGTGGTTTTTCGCTGATCCGGGGATTTTTAAGATTTTTATGACAAAGAATGAGTGTATTGCCCTTATCAATCATTGGCGCCGTGTCCGGGGCATAATAGCCTACTGTGTTGCCTTGTCTCTGATAATCATGATGCTGTCTGGCCATCCATTTTTTCTTATGACCAGGGTCTTTGATTTGCTCGTATTGATTAAATGACCACACAACGTTTCCGTCCCAGTCAACCTGGACTAGGTCCAGCATATCCTGAAAACCATACTCCGGATTCCGGATACCGGTGCTGCCCATGACATATCCTCCGGGAAGGATCTTGTTGGGAAAACCATCCAAGCCTTTCCATTGATTCACGATATTCCCATTCATGTCTATGAGCACGGCCCCGACATCCTTTGCGCGTTGCATGGATGCCTGGAATACGGTATACCCGTTCCAGCATTTTTCAGGGTCATAAATGGTCACATTGGTTGGAAAAATAGTCGCGGACATACATACCTCCATTCTTTTGGATTGGTGGAAGGTTGTTCAATGGATGTGTCAGTAATTACATCTTTTCGAACCAATCTATGAAGATACGATTATTAGTAGATAAGTATGAAAAAAGGCAAGTTTTTAATGGAAGCCGTCTATTAAATTTTTTATGTTCCGACCACCGGTATACCGCGTAAGGATACTCATTTGGATTCCGCGATCAAGTCGCGGAATGACCGTGCAAAAGCTAGAGGTGATCCTTTACAGTCACATGGCCAAAAACTAGGCTAGTGTGCATCCGGAAATAAGACATTTCCGGATGAAGCCTTCAGCCCATCGGCCTTGAGCTCTGGGCCGAAAGGCGGTCAGCATTCAGCCATCAGCTAACCACTTGTTTAAAAATGCCTTGGCTGACCACAGAGAGCTGATAACTGATCGCTTGAATCCAGAAAGGTTAGCTTCTGGATGAACACCAGACTGGTCATTCCGCGACTTGATCGGTGCGCCAGGATAAGCCTGGTGCGTCTTGCTGGCTGCGATGTGCCAGCCATGGTAATTACCTGTTCACCAT
>JAFGGA010000067.1 GCA_016930835.1 Deltaproteobacteria bacterium | reverse complement strand
TTCAGAACGATCTCGTTCACCCGATCCACGAGGGCCGGGTTCTTGATGATGGCCTCGAAATAGGCTTCATCACCGAGAAGGCTTTCTTTGGCAATGTCGAAGACATCCGTTACACCGACGCAAACGGCCCTATCGCCCTTGAACCGTTTGACCAGTTTCTCCAACCAGACATAACGCTTCGGGTCATCAGGATCCGGGGGCACGTATCCATCAAGGTCTTTCTCCGACTTGATCACGGGTTCGATGGGAACGCCTAACGTCTCGGAGGTAAATCGGGTCAACCCGCCCCACTGATCCCTCACGATCCTCGGGCTTTCGCTCACGATCTCGTATTGCCAGGCATCGACCTTGTCGAAGAAGATAATGGCATCCAGATCCATATACTCGACAAAATCCTCATAGGTGCAACCGGGCAGGATGGCATTCATCAGCTTCTTGTTGTGATAATCGTAGGTTGGAATCATGTCGGGCTCTTTCAGGCTCAATGCCGTGATCACCCGTTCTACACTCGTCATTTTCTTCATGGCATCCTCCTCAATTCATCTTCAAGAGATTTTCAGCTTTGGTGACTGCATCCCAGGCGTCTTTCCCGAAAGCGTCGGCGCCAATCTGATCGGCATATTCCTGGGTAACGGGCGCCCCCCCGATCATCACCTTGATCTTGTCCCTCAGTCCTTCGCTCTCCAATGCCTTGATCGTCTCTTCCGCGGCCGGCATGGTCATGGTCAGAAGGGCGGACATACCGCAGATATTGTAGTTTCCTTCGCGGATCGCCGTGCAAAATTGGTCGGGAGGGATATCAACGCCCAGATCCGTGACCTCCCAGCCGTTGCTTTTGAGCATCATGATCACGATATTCTTGCCAATGTCGTGAACATCCCCCCTAACGGTGCCGATTAGAAACTTGCCTGTATTGGAAGCGGTCTCCCCGTGGAATAGGGGGGTCAACTGCTGGACCGCTTTCTCCATGGCTTTGCCTGATACGATCAACTCAGGCAAAAAGTACTCACCCGAGTTGAAAAGCTCGCCTACCTTGCGAATCCCCGGAATAAGGCCTTTCTTAAGGATGTCGTCGGGTGATAGTCCTTGCTCGATCGCCGAATGGGTCAGTTCCAGGATTTTGTCCTCATCACCCTCAATCACCGCCTTGTTCAAATTCTCGAAAACCTCTTGTGACATAGTCCATGTCTCCTTTCCTTGGAGTTATTAATGAGGCATAATAGATATACAAAACAATAATGGTTCACCACGGAGTCACGGAGGGAACAAAAGGCTTTTTTCCCCTGAGAGGGCGGAAATGAAAAAAACCAGACAATCTCGGTGTTCTCTGTGCCTCTGTGGTGAATTATTACAAAACAGGATTAGCCGCCCAGATAGGCCTTCTTGACCGATTCGCCCTTGACAAGATCCTCGGATGTCCCTTCGAGAACGATCCCTCCAGACTGCAATACATATCCCCTGCCGGCCACACTGAGGGCCATTTGCGCGTTCTGCTCCACCAATATCGCGGTGACCCCTCGCTTATTGATGCCAGCCACAATTTCACCCACCTCCCAAACCAGAACCGGGGCCAACCCCAAGGAGGGTTCGTCTAATAGCAGCATGGTAGGGCCAGCCATCAAGGCCCTGGCTATAGCCAGCATTTGCTGCTCCCCTCCGCTCAGGCTTTCCGCTTTTTGCCGGATCCTTTCCCGCAGCCTGGGGAAGTGCTCGAAAACTCCCTCCATGTCCCTTTTGATCCCTTCTTTGTCACGGCGCAGATAACACCCGGTTTTCAGGTTCTCCAGAACGGTCAGATTCTTGAATACGTGTCTTCCCTCGGGAACGTGGCCGATGCCCAGTTTGACGATCCGTTGCGGTGACAAGCCGTCGATTCGCATATCGTTAAACCAGATTTCACCTTTGAAAGGTTTTTTCAGGCCGGATACGGTCCTCAAGGTGGTGGTCTTTCCCGCGCCGTTGGCTCCGATCAGGGTGACGATCTCCCCTTTATGAATATCCATGCAGACCTTCTTCAAGGCCTTTATCCCACCGTAATCAACTTGCAGGTCCCGGATTTTGAGCATCTTTTTTTTCCCCTAGATATGCCTTTATGACATCCTGATTTTTTTGGATTTTCTCAGGTGTACCCTCCGCTATCTTCTTTCCGAAATTCAGGACGACGATCCTGTCGCAAAAACCCATGACCGCCTTCATGTCATGTTCGATCAAAAGGGTTGTTGTTCCTTTTTTTTTGGTTATGGCTCGGATGGTGTTCATAAAACGCAGGGTTTCCTCGGCGATCATCCCGGTGACCGGCTCGTCCAACATCAACAATTTCGGCTCCGCGGCCAGGGCCATGGCCACACCTAATTCCCTCTGGTGCCCGTGCGGCAGGTTGGCCGTCATCTCGTTACTCAGATGGCCCATATTAAAAAGGTTCGAGATTTCCAATGCCTTTTCATGGAGTACTTGCTCCTGTCGCCTGGTCTTGCTGTTTCCCAAAATCGATCCCCAGAAACCGATTCCGGATTGTAAGTGAAAGCCTACTTGGATATTTCGCAAAACCGAGGATGACATGAACAGGTTGGAGACCTGAAAGGTCCGGATAATCCCCTTGGAAGCGATTTGGTCCATTCGCAGGCCGACGATATTTTCACCGTTGAGCGTTATCCGACCGCTTGACGGCTTGTGAAAACCGCTGACGACATTGATAAAGGTTGATTTTCCCGCACCGTTCGGGCCGATGAGACCGAGTATTTCACCCTCTTCGATTTGGATATCGAGCTTGTCCAGGGCCTTTAAGCCCCCGAATCTTATGGAGAGGTGTTCGGCTTCAAGCAGCGGCATGTTCTTGTTCTCCTTTTTGAGATTCGGTTTTCTTCAAATCAGAGACCAGCTTCTGAAACAAACCAACCAGTCCGCCCGGGCAAAACCGCATCACGAGAATCAAGATACCTCCGAAAATGATCGGTTCGATGACCGGATTATAATTGGGGATTAGACGCAGACCCACCGGTATGAATATCATCACCGTGCAGCCCACAGCCGGGCCCCAGACACTTTCCAATCCCCCGATCACCCCGTATAACAAGAACATGACCGAGTCCATCAGGGTGAAATCAACCGGGCTGATGAAGTGCTGGAGGTGAGCGTATAAGGCCCCGGCCATCCCGGCAAAGAAACAGGCGATCATGAAGGCTTTCACCTTCTCCCATATGAGATTAACACCCAGACTGGCCGCCAAGGTGTCGAATTCTCTGATGGAAGAAAAGATCAGGCCGATTCTGGACCTTTCGATACGAAGCATCATTGCCGTCGCGCTAAATAAAAGCAGAACGGCGATATAGTAAAACGAGACGACGCTTCCAAAATGGATGCCCAAAATGGGGTCCGGAGAAGGAATATTGACTATACCCGCGGGTCCGCCGAAGAGCGTGTCCCACTCGACCCAGATAAGCCTGAAAAGCTCGTTCAAGGCCAGGGTGGCGATGGCGAAATAGATTTCCTTTATCCTGAGCGTGATAAAGCCGACGATGCCGGCCGTCAAGGCCGCCGCGAATCCTGCCAGGAAAAAACAAATCCAGGAGTTCCACCCCAAATTCATAATCAAGAGCGTTGAACAGTACGCCCCGACTCCCATAAAGGCGGCCTGGGCGATGCTGAGTTGTCCGGTCAGGGCGATCAACCGGAATCCGCTGGTCAGGACAATGGCAATAGCCAGCGTGGTGATGGTCCGCAGATAATATTTATTGCCGCTTAGCATGGGGAAAAGGATCAGCAAGATCGCGATAACCAGTAAAACCATATTTGGGGTCAAACGTCTATTTTTCAGCATGGCCCAGTAATCCCATGGGTTTGAAGATGAGGGTAATCAGGAGTACGACATAGACCATGACCGTGGCGTAATTCGTGCCAAAAGGAATGGCACCGAAACCCTCTATAAAACCGATGATCAATCCGGCGATCACCGTTCCAGTAATGCTGCCGATGCCGCCGAGCACGATGACTACAAAGGCCATCAGGCCGGGTTCCGCCCCCATGGTGGGAGAGACGTAAAAAATGGGACCGGTCAAACACCCGGCCGTGGCGGCAAGAACGGACCCGATGAAGAAGGCCAGGCTCGAGATCCTATCCACGCTCATACCTTGAAGCGAGGCCGCGGCCGGATTATCAGACACCGCTCGCATGGCCAGACCGGCCTTGGTAAATTTGATAAAAACATACAGCCCGATGATCAGGGCCAGGGTGATACAGATGACGATCAACCTTTCTTTTGAAAGAAAGGCGCCAGAGACCTGAATCATACCTTTAAAAGCCTCCGGTGTTGGGACGGCATGGTCCACCAATCCGAAGCTCAATTGGGTGGCGGCCCTGAACACCAGAAGGATGCCGCAAGAGATAATAAGACTGGGGAAGGCATTCTCCCTGAAGGGTTTGAACAGGCCCCGTTCAATGGCTACGCCCAGGATGCCGACCAGGGTCACACTCAGGATCAACGCCAGAACAAAATTCAGGCCATGCTCGGCAAAAAACCACCATATCCCGAACCCGCCGAGCATGTAAAATTCCCCGTGAGCAAAATTGACTACCTTCATGATACCCAGGATGATGGTCAACCCCATGGCTATGAGGATGAGTACCCCCCCAGACAAAATGCTGTTGATTAATGATTGAACAAACATCTGCAATGTCATCAGACATCCTTTTAGAATCCGGCAGGGGTAGTACCACTCCTGCCGGAACCGAAATGGAATTCTTCCTAATGGTGAAGATATCTTTTCCTTACGCCCCCGCGCCTCTTGGCACGCCATAGCTACCGAGAGACGGCGGCTGCGCCATTACAAAATTGCCGAAGATCTACTTGTCAGGAAATGCTGTGTTTATGGTTACATAATAATGTCTCATCATTATTTCCCCCGCCATATCTCCACAAGCTTTTTGTCTTTTACCTCGCTGATCACGACGGGTGTGATAAGTTGATGGTCAACGCCATAGTAGTCTTTGCCCGAGAATTTGACTTTGCCGTAAATAGTGGTATTAAACATATGGCCGGATTCGATCAGGTTTCTGACCTTGTCCGCATCGATGTCGCCAACCTTTTGAATCGCTTCCAGCCATATTTCCGCGCCAGTATAGAAGATGGTTGGAGACACGTTGAATTCTTTGGGGTTCCAGTTGTCGCACCACATCTTATAAAACGCCCTTTCGCCGGGTGAACCATTGGCCAAGTCCCAGGTAACGGTAAGCGATCCCTCGATGTTATCGAATCCCGCGATCGGTCCGTTCAAGGTGGGGTCTAAGAAAACGCTGCTGATGAACTTACCCTTGAAGCCGAGCTCGCGGGCTTGTTTCATAATCAGGCTGGCCGATCCGAGAGCGCAGCAAGTGGGATCCATGGCATCCGGCTTTTTAGCCAGGACGCGGGTCAGCAGGGGATAGAATTCCTTTTGTCCCGGTTCAAAAAGCTCAATATCGACTGCGATCCCCAGAGGCTCACAGGCCAACTTGATATGATTCGTCTCTTCCTTGCCTGTAGCGTCGTTCTGCCCGATAGCCGCTACCCGCTTAATCTCAGGCCAGCGTCCCTTTGCATACTTCCACACGACCGGGGCATATTGATGGCTAGTCATGGAGGTGCGGAAATTGTACTTTCTCTCCGGACTGACGGCGTCATCAGCGAAAGAGTTGCAAAAAACCGGGACCTTGTTGTCGGTGGTGATAGGGTGCATGGCCAACACCGGACTCGAACCGTTGGTTCCGAAGATGACCTTGCAATCCAAGTCATGGATCAGCCTGGCGGCTGCCTGGGCCGCGGCCGACCCCATATACTTGTCGTCTTCCTTATACCACTTGAGTTTGTAGACTTTATTCCCGACTTTGACGCCACCAGCATCGTTGATTTGTTTGAATTGAAGCTCCAGGACTCTCGCGGTCGCTATCCCCCACGGGGCTCCGGGGCCGGAAAGCGGTGCCATGATGCCAACGTTGACAGTCCCCTCGTCCGCCTCGGCCGGAGCTGGTTGCATTACCAAAAGGGCTGCGGCAAGTAACAAAAGCCCCATCGCCAAGACCATGAAGTGAAAATTCCGGTTGTTATGTTTAGATTTGATTCGACCCATTTCCATTCTCCTTTCCTTGAATAGGTTAATTTTACGGGACCTGGATCTTTTGATCCCGGCTTACCCTTAACGGTCAAAGACAAAGGGTTAACCCATGTCTTGGTTAACCCTTTCTTTTTTTATGGGGTGCTAAGAAACGGAATCGAACTGTGGACACGGGGATTTTCGACCCGCGGATCCTCTTTTGTTTTTTTGTTTCCGCCTACAAAAAATGGAAGCCCCTTGTAAGTTCGATGTATGCAATACTCGGATTGTTTTGTCCCTTTGAAAAGCAATAGATATGCCAGTGATGACAGGTCAGGCAGAAATGATGTGTAATCATTGAGTTAGAAGAAAAAGACTTTCCAGGAGGCTGCCATGGAGAAACCCACTTTATTGAAAGATCAAAAAAATAATTGATATTTCAACAATGCGTCCGGTGTAATCGTTTGGTTTTTTTTAAATAGAATTTTTTTGGACGTAAAACCACATGAAAGAAGGATTTTAAACCGGTAGGGTCGGGATTTATTCCCGACCATGACCTTCGGTGGGGTGCCTGTCCCGTGAAATGCCTTTGATTTTATTCCTTCACCGGCATAAAATCCCACCCAGCGGTGGGGTATAGAACCCCAACTAACGATGGGGTATAGAACCCCACCCAGCGGTGGGGTATAAAACCCCAACTAACGATGGGGTATAGAACCCCAACTAACGATGGGGTATAAAACCCCACCCTACTTTTTTTAAGGGGCTAAGGTGATACCTTTTAGTCAATATCAATAGGATACTTCCCGTACTTTTCCACGGCATGGGTAACGGCCTTTATATTATACATAGGGACCCTCCAGGGCATACAGCATGTCGGGGTAATGATGAGCCTGCCTTGGGGACCTAGCTTTTTGATGAATGCCTTTACCCGGTTCTCAACATCTTCTTCCGTGCCGTTTTCCATTTCAGCGCTCACATGAAGTCCGCCCATAATGGTTATATCCGGGAACCTTTTCCTGAAATCCACCCACCAGTCGATATCCAGCGGGTGGCTGGCATTGAGGGCGATAACGGAAACCCCTTCTTCCCAAAGCTTTTCTATCAATTCAATGTGATAGGGTTTAAAGCCGCAATTGTGGATAATCAGGGGCAGTTTGGTTTCCCGGGCAAACCGGGCGATAAATTGACCTTCAAATTTCCAGGCATCTTCAAAACTCAGCATATGCCGGTTAAAGGCATAGGAACACTCAAAGGCCGAAACCGGTTGACCGGCCATTTTGCAATAGGCCTCATAATAATCCCATTGTGATGCGTAGATTTTTTCGCAAAGCTTCATCAAAAGATCAGGATTCAGTTTGACGTCAAGATAGGCCTGGCTTCCCCGCAGCATCTGGACGTTTGACCAGGTCAGACTGGGACCCAACTGGTGTCCCATGCCGGTTTTTTCTTGGATGATTTTTATGGCCTTAAAGAAGGTGGGCCAGGGCTCTGTTTGGCTATGATCCGGAATGACCAGATTCTCGATATCTTCCTCGGTTTGACACAAAAGCCCCTCACGTATAAAGGGAGTGGTGTAGTCTTTCCATACAAATACATCCTCCCTGCCGTTGGCCCTTGCATAGGCCAGCCCTTCAAAAGGACCACAATAGGCATTGGTTACCAGGGCCATGTTGTCGCAACCCAGAAAATTATTGACCATGATGGTCTTATCGGCCAGAACCTCCGGGGAGGAGATCATTTCTCTGACGGTCAGTCCCGTGATCCTGGCCGCCACATCCTCGGAGGTGAGGAAATATAGAGGCACCCTGTCCGGCTCTTTCCCCAGCATCACGGCCCTGGTCCTTTCCAGGCAAGCTTGATAATCACGAATCATCTTATCCCCTCCTCTCCAGCGATCAGTTCGCGGGTTATTCGCAGACCTTGCCAGGCATCCGCGCCGTATCCATCCGCGCCGATGGTTTTTGTGTTTTCTCTAGTCAAAGCGGCACCCCCCACAATGACTTTGGTCTGGATATTATTTTCCTTGAGAAGGGCAATGGTTTCGGCTATCTTGGATACGGCCACGGAAATCAGGGCCGATATACCGATAATGTCCGGATTCACCTCCTTGGCTTTGCCTAAAAACGTCTGAGGAGAAACATCGACGCCCAGGTCATGGACTTTATATCCATCACCCTCTAGAACCGCACCGAAGATATTCTTACCGATGTAGTGGATATCCCCTTCAGCGGTACCCAATAATACCGTACCAGACATTTTGCTCTCGGTGATCAACATGTGGGGTCGGATTTTGTCCAATGCATTTTTCATGATGTTTCCACTCAGCATAAGTTCCGGCAGAAAATACTCTCCGACCTCAAATTTTTGTCCGATCATTTCAAGGCCGGGCGACAACCCATCAGAGATAATATCGGCCGGAGCCACGCCCTGGTTCAAGGCCTTCTCGATGATTTCCAACAGGGCGGCTTCATTAAAAGCCAGGACATGTTCCTTCATAGTGCTAAAATAGGTATCATTCATTTGTTCGCTCTCCTTATTTGAATCAGGAAATCCGGCCCAATGCGGGCGGGGTCAAAGATAATGCTCCTAGCGAAAGGTTTGCGGTTTGGGGTTCGCGGTTTACAGAAAAAGATTAAAAAACAATACCGTATACCTTACACCTTGAACCGCTTAATCGTTAAACCTTTCCGGAGTAAAGACGTTTAGACCTCCAGCCACTCTTTTCGAACGGTTTGATTGGTTTTCAGGTCCTCCGGGGTTCCTTCAAAGACGATTCGACCATGACCCATGATATATAACCGACTGGATATCTTGAGGGCGATGCTCAACTTCTGTTCGACCAGCAATACGGAGACCCCCCGCTGGGCGATTTCCTTGATCAACCCGGCCAATTGTTCCACCAGCATGGGGGCAAGTCCCTCGGTGGGCTCATCGATCATGATGAAATCCGGGTCACCCATCAGGGTCCGGCAAATGGTCAGCATCTGCTTTTCGCCACCGGAAATCAGCCCCCCCTGTACGTCCCGGCGTATCTTGAGGTTAGGGAACATGGTAAAAACGTCTTTGATTTCCCATCGACCCTTTTGTTTACGGCTTTTCAATCCCAGTTGCAGGTTCTGAAGCACGGTCAGACCTGGAAAGATCCAGCGGTCTTCGGGCACGAATCCGATCCCCTTCCGGGCGACGAGATGGGGTTTTAGCCCGACTATTTCTTCCCCCTGGTATCGGATCGACCCCCGAGCCGGAACCAGCCCCATAACCGCCTTGCAGGTCGTGGATCTGCCGACGCCGTTTCGTCCCAACAGGCTGACGATCTGCCCTTTGTCGATGTGAATATCCACGCCTTGAAGGATATGGCTTCTACCGTAAAAGGCATGCAGGTCTTTTATCTCCAGCATTCAGGCGGACTCCTTTCCCAGGTAGGCCTCTTGCACCCGCGTATTGTTGCGGATATTATCCGGAGAATCGGTGGTAATGATCTCGCCGTAGACCAGGACCGAAATACGATCCGCCAGGTCAAAGACCACGCTCATGTCATGCTCCACCATGATCAGTGTCTTGGATTCCGTCACCTCGCGGATCAGGGATACAGCCCTTTCGGTTTCACTTCTGCTCATCCCGGCGGTTGGCTCGTCAAGCAGAATGACATCGGCATCCCCGGCAATGGTCACACCGATCTCCAAGGCCCGTTGTTCGGCATAGGCCAGTAGGCCGGCCGGGACATGGCGCCGTTCGGTCATGCTGATCTTTTCCAGAAGCTCTTCGGCCTTTTCATTTAGCCTTTTCAGCCGTCCGCAAAGATGCCAAAAGGAATAACGATAGCCCGTGGTCCAAAGCAGGGCGCATCGAATATTCTCGAACACGCTCATTTTGGGAAATATATTGGTTACCTGGAAGCTCCGGGAAAGCCCGCGCCGATTGATCTGATGCGAAGACAGGTTGGTGATCTCCCTCCCTTTTAATTCAATCCTTCCGGAGCTGACCGGATAAAAACCGCTGATCAGGTTGAAAAGGGTGGATTTGCCGGCCCCATTGGGCCCGATAACGGCATGACGTTCACCGGTGTTGATTTCAAGGTTTACCCTATTGATGATCCTGCTTTTACCGAAGCTTTTGTAAACATCTGTCAGTTTGACCGCGGGCAAGGACATTATGATGATTCCTTCTTCATTATCAGGTTGACTTCCCCCCAGCTTTGGCGGACCCGTTTTATGGCCCTTTGTAATAGCCCGAATCCGATCAGGATCAGGAAAACGGTTATCCCCCAGGGGAAAAGAGATTGGGCCCTGAAATGAATGCCGAATAAATGCATTGGGGCGGTTGGATCGACGCTGAGAGACAGATGATAGCTGATCTCAATGAACATGACGGTCCCCAGAAAAAGAATCAAGGCGGGGAAAACCGCCAAGGCATATGAAGGAATGAGCCTTTTCATGAGTTTGGCCTTCCAGACAGGCTCATGAAGCATGATGATACCGGCTATTCCGGAAGGGGCCCAGATGACCATACCGATAAAAAGCAGGCCGAAATAGATCAGCCAGGCATGGGTCATGTTGGCCAGGGAAAGCTGCATAAACGTTACCAGAACGGCCCCCAGAATCGGCCCGAAAAAGTGGCCCACCCCGCCGATATAGGTCATCATCAAGACATTGCCGGATGGGATGAAGCCGACCGTTTCGGCCGTGACGATTTCATAATTCACGGCAAAAAGCCCACCGGCAATACCAGCGAAAAAGGCGGCCAACGCGTATTGCAGGGTCCTTACCCAATGGGGGTTATACCCGATGAAGGAGGCCCGTTCAGGGTTGTCGCGCACCGCATTGGCCAATCTCCCCAGTGGTGTTTGGGTCAGCAAATACATCAGGACAATGCTCAAGAATGCCCAAAAGGCGATAAGATAATAAATGGTGATCTGTTTTCCAAACCTTATGCCGGTCAACGCAAAAACAGTCATGCGGTCACCGGAAATTCCCTGCTCCCCGCCGAAAAAGCTGGGGAACATCAAAGAGCTGGCGGCAATCAATTCCCCGATACCCAGGGAGATCAGGGCAAAGGGCGTGCCTGCCCGTTCGGTTGAAAGCCATCCGAATACCAGCCCGACTATGACGGCACCGAACCCTCCAGCCAGGGGCAGCAACTCCAGGGGAATCGTAATCACCCCGTTCGACACGGTGTTGAGGATGTGTATGGTGAAAAAACCTCCCAACCCGTAGAAGACCGCATGTCCGAAGGACAGCAGTCCTGCTTGCCCGAGCAGCATGTTGTAGGAAAGGGCAAAGATGATAGCGATACCGATCTGGCTGAGCATGGAGCGGGAGAATCCGGAACGGAAGAAGAACGGCAAGATAATCACGATGAGCATGGCCGCGATCCAAAGGCCATGCTTGGACCACATGAAAAATCCCTTTTTGTCCTTCTTTTTCATGTTTCCCGTTTTCCCATGAGCCCTTTTGGGCGGAATATGAGCATGAGCACCATGAACAGATACGGCAGAATCGGACCGGTATGGGAGATCTGAATTCTCAGGAAATCCTTTAACAGGCCGCTCGGTTCAGGGGTGAGGCCAAATAGGGCCAAAAGGTCGGAAAGAGATACCTGTACCCCCACGGCAAAGGTTTGGATGGCGCCTAATAATAGAGAGGCAATAAAGGCCCCGGTCAAGGAACCCATGCCGCCGACGACAATCACTACAAAAACGATAGGACCCAGATGGGCGGCCATGGAGGGTTCGGTAATCAGGTAATTGCCGCCGATCACCCCGGCAAGACCGGCCAAAGCCGACCCCCCTCCGAAGACCAACATGAAGACACCGGGGACGTTGTGTCCCAAGGTGCTTACCCCGTCAGGATGCGTCAGTGCCGCTTGGATGATCAGGCCGATGCGGCTGCGGGTTAATACCAGGAATAGGAATATGAACATCCCGATGGAGACGACCAGCATGAAAACCCGGTAAGCGGAGAGGTCCGTTCCGAGAATATTCACTAACGCGAAATCCAATATGTTTGGGATTTGATAGGGAACCGCATTGCGGCCCCAGATCAGCATGACGATTTCCTCGATGAGATAGGCCAGGCCGACGGTAAAGAGCAGCTCGGCCACATGGCCATGTTTATGGACAGACCTGAGTCCATAGCGTTCAACCAGGGCACCCAAAACCCCCACGAGCAGGGGTGCAATCACCAGTCCGGGCCAAAAACCGACGAATTGGCTGATCTGGTAGGCAAAATAGGCCCCCAGCATAAAAAAGCTGGCGTGGGCAAAATTGAGGATGCCCATCATGCTGAAGATCAGGGTGAGTCCACTGGAAAGCATGAACAATAACATACCGTAAAGCAGACTGTTTATGGTCGAGAAGAAGATATATTCCAGCATGATTTCTTTCAGAAAGGATATACCCTTCCCTAATGGGTAAGGGTATATCCTGAAGGGATAAAATTACCGTCAGATCTTATCTGGCAGGCTTTTCCATTTTACATGTCGTCGGCATGGCCGTGGCATCGGCCTCGATACGTTTATCCGTTTTCCATCCGAATCCCGTGTTTTCCACATCATATTTGACGGTTTTGGTCCCGGCATTCGACAAGGTGGAAATATAAAGGGGCTGGATTAATTGATGATCCGAGGCCTGCATGGTCACCGTTCCGTAAGGGGTTTTATGCGTCATCCCTTCCAATGCATAGGCCACATTCTTGGCATCGGCGCTGCCGGCCTTTTTAATGGCCTTATCCATCATCTCCATCATGGTACGGATGCGCAGGAAAAAAAACGGGGCCTTGCCTTCACCGCCATATTTCCGGTTGTATCCCATGAAATATTTCTCATCATCCGGCTTATTCTCTTCAAACCAGAGGTTGTTATGCCATTCGGTCACCTGCTTGACATGACCGACACCGGCTTCCCCGATGGCGGGAACGGAACCGATTCCACCCGCATAAAAGGTGAAGTATTGAACATTGAGCCCGGCTGATTTCCCGGCTTTGACCAATAGACTCATATCCGAACCAAAGTTGCCGGTTATGACCGCATCGGCGCCGGAAGCCTTGATCATGGCGATATAAGGGGAAAAGTCCTTGACCTTTCCGATGGGATGAAGGGTATCTCCCGCGATCTCAATATCCGGTCGTTTGGCCTTCAACATGGCTATGGAAGCATCCCGTACAGCGTGTCCGAACACATAGTCCTGATTGATCAGATAAACCTTTTTAATATTTTTCTGATCCTTAATATAATCGGTAATGGCGGCCAGCTTCATGTCCGAGTGGGAGTCAAAGCGGAAGTGCCAGAAACTGCATCCTTCATTGGTCAAGGCCGGATCAACCGCGGAATAGTTGAGATAGAGTACCTGTTGATCGGGATTGCGTTCATTATGCTTGCTAATGGCCTCTATCAATGCACCGGAAATATTGGAACCGGTTCCGTGGGTCATAAAACGAATCCCCTGATCAATGGCATTTTTAAGGTGGATCAGGCTCTCACTCACGCTTAATTTGCTGTCAAAAGGGACGATCTCAAATCTTTGATCGCCTCCCTGGGCATTAATCATATCGGCCGCGTATTTAAAATGTTTATAACCCGCATCGCCCACATTGGCAAAAGGCCCCGAAAGAGGATCGAGAAAACCGATTTTAACGGTCTCCGCCGCGATTACCCCACTGCTCATCATCAATAATAGCCCAACTCCCATCAGTACCGAAACGAATTTCTTAAACATCTTGTTTCTCCTTTCCATATTTGTTTTTATCTCCCCCCACAAGGAAAAATGAAAGGCCACCTTAGGGGTATGATGTGTTCAATGCCCAAATATGCAATATACTTAGGCATAGTTAACCATCTGAAGCAACTTTTTTTATGGAATACTTGTTGATATCCATCCAGAATTATCCCGACTTCCTTCCCCCCTAACCCCCAATGCTGTCGGCTTCAGGAAGATCTTATCGGCCCTTCGTTACCCCCGGTCCCGTATCCAGTACGGGACAGGCTCTAACCGTTCGGCTGATCTCACGCCGAAGCCCTCCCTCGTCAAGGGGGAGGGAATGTGGGGCATTTATGGATGGGCACTAGAGAAGGACGGTTTTTTGTCCATGGCGAAGCAATAGGCATGCCAGGGAGGTGGGGTTCAGAAAAGTCTCGTAAGATCATTATATTGAGAGTGCGGACAGCCGCTGAGGATGGCCGGTCGCAGCCACTCTTATTGATAAATCAAAAATATATTTGAAATATCAACAAAAGTTTCAGGAAGGCCCGGTTCTTTCGCCGGGTAAAAAAGCGATCCCTATGGACTATTCAAAATCATGCCGACCTTTCTTTCTGTTTGATTCCCAGTTTTTTCATCCGTGAGTACAGGGTGCTGTAATTCAGGTCCAATAATTCAGCGGCCCCTCCGGGACCGTAGATCTTCCAATTGGTTTTTTCCAGGGCCTCGATGATAAAGCGGCGCTCCATCTCCTTTATGGTCATTCTGCCTGCCGCCGGAGATCCGGCGGTCTCCCCGGTCAATTCCGGGATACGAAAGAGACCGCCCGTATTGAGAATGACGCCCCGTTCAATGATATTCTCCAGTTCACGTACATTCCCGGGCCAGTGATAAGAAAGAAGTTTGTTGATTTCTTTTTCCGGAAATCCTTTAAAGGATTTCCCCATTTTCTCGGCATACACCCGCAGGAAATAACCGGCCAGAGGGGCAATATCCTCCTTTCTTTCCCTGAGGGGCGGTACGGCGATGGGGAAGACATTCAACCGGTAGAACAGGTCCGAACGGAACCGGCCCGCAGCGACTTCCTCCGTGAGATCGCGGTTGGTGGCGACGATGAGCCGAAAGTCGGAGTGGATCGTTTCCCTGCCGCCGACGCGTTCGAATCCTTTGGTCTGCAACACACGGAGAAGGCGTACCTGGACTTCCATGGGGACATCGCCTATTTCGTCCAGGAACATGGTGCCGCCGTCGGCCAGTTCAAAGCGTCCGATCCGCCGTTCAATTGCGCCGGTAAACGCACCCCGCTCATGACCGAACAATTCACTGGGGATAAGGCTTTCAGGAAAGGCACTGCAATGAACCTTGATAAAAGGTTTGTCACGACGGGAGCTGTGTTGATGGATGGCTCGGGCTATCATTTCCTTGCCGACACCGGTTTCCCCCAAAATCAGCACTGTGGACAGGGTACCGGCTACACGTTCAACCATGGATAACACCCGTTTGATGGCAGGACTGACCGCGACAAAGTCATCGAAATGCAGGTTTTCTGACTGTTGCTCCTCCAGGTACAGGTTTTCTTCATGAAGCCTTTGATTCAGACGCCGGATTTCCTCATATGCCTGGGCATTATCCAGGGCAATGGCGGCCAGGGACGCAAAATAGGATAGGACCTTGATGTCTTGTTTTTTAAAGGTGCTGTTGAAAAAACGATTGTCGTGATAAAGCACGCCGATATTGCGACCCCTCACGGATAGTGGAACACAGATACGTGATTTGATTTGATTTGTTTCAGGATCGGTTTGACGTCTCCCCTTGGAATCCGTCTGGATATCGGCCCGTCCCGTCTCCGCGGCCCGGTTGATCATATCCAGTGAAGCTGAAAATTCCGGCAGGGCAATATCATTAGAGGTCAGGTTTTTGGCCGCCCACAGCCTGGTCATAATCGATGGCGAATCATTATTCTTAAGAAATATGGCCCCACGTTCCGCGCCGGTGATCCGGTTGACGGTTGAGAAGATATGTTGCACCACTTCTTGGGTATCCCGAAGGGCTACCACTTCCTGCCCCAGGTTGAGAATCTCTTCGAGAAGATTATCCTTGATGCGTAGATCCCGGATAAGATGTTCCAGGTCCTCGGGGATGAGTTTGGGATTGACCTGATACGCCGTTTTAGCCGCCTCGGCTACGGTCTTCTCAGCCCCGACGATATCGTTTATTTCCAGATAATAGCGTCCCAATTCAAACTTGGTCTTAGCGATCTCGGTCACATACCCGGATTCTTCAAGTAAGGCCAGTGATTGGGTCAGATGTTTCAGCCTGCCACCTCGGCTTTGGTTCTGGCTCTTGATGGTTGCCAGACAACGATGGGCAACCCCCCTGGTGATCATATTTGTGCTTTCCAATGATGAGCGGATGGCCTTCATGGGAGAAATCCCGGTCACGGGGGGATAATCACCCTGTTCCATGGCCAGGCACATATCCGTAAAATTCGGCAAAAACCGGATGGAATAGTTGTATTTGTCACTTTTGTTCAATGCCTTGATCAGACATTCTTTGGATTTTTTAGGGTCACCCTCGCGGAAATAACACCACGCCAGATAATACAGCCCGAAACACCTGGTGAATTCACTGCATCCCCTGGAATCGGCCATGGTATCCGATAATAACCGGATGGCTTCCTCCGTCCTTCCGGTTTCCATGAGGACCAGTCCCATGTCGACCGCGGCAGTGGCGGCTGTATCATGATCCTTTATTTCCTGGGAATGAACCCGGATACCATCCAGCAGGCCCAGCCCTTGGGAAACCTGCCCAATCCCGGCATAAGAGATCCCCATGAGTACACCCATTCGAAGAGAGAGCCTGTGAAGGGGATACTTTGCCGTAAAGAGCGGTTCATAGGTCTCGTAAATCTTTACAGCGTCCTTGTAATGACCGGAATAGAAATGGCTGATGATGGTTCCGGTAATGACGGCCCGTTCCACATCGGGGTCACTGATTTTTTCGGCCAGGGCAAATCCTCGATTCAGGTAGGTTTGGGCGTCTTCATTATTCTGTTCGATAAAGACGTTGGAGGCCAGATGCATTAGAATCAGGGCCTGGAGTTTTTGATTGTTCAATTTTTCCGCCCGTTCCAGGGCTTCGTGCAGATATGAGATCAGTTGATCCAGCCGATGAATGGCCCGGTGATCCTTTGAATAGCCGATAACACATTCAATAAAAAGGGTATCCGCCTCAACCCCTTTCAAATTTCCGAGATCCCCGATGGCTTTTTCATAGCAGCTAAGGGCCTGGGCCGATTGCCCGTTCCTGCGAAACTGATCCCCGGCCCGGCGGAGGAGACCGCACCCTTCCAGGTTATTGGTGACATGAAGCAGTTGATCCGCGGCCCGGGGCAATCCTTCATCGATGATGTCTTCACTTAGGAATAGATCGGCGATCCGCCGGTGCAGGTTTTCTCTTATTTCGGCCGGAAGGCTTTCCCGGTAAGCTCTTTTTTTCCGTGTGTCAGCGAAGGAGAATATCCCGAGATCATGTTTTTTCAGGATGCAGTTTAGATTGAATTCATCAAAGGCTTTTAGGATATGAGTGGCTTTGGACCCGGAGAGGGCCTGGATCCAGTCTATTGAAAATTCTCCTTCAAACAGGGAGGCCAGTGCCAGCAACTGGTCGTCCGAGACAGGCAAGGGTAAGGTATTGATGGTCTCTTTCATTGAATCCCTCCGCAACGGCATTAACCATAATCCATTTTTTGGATAAGAGTCAATGAAATTGTTGATATATCAAAAAATATTTTTTGTCATTTTTCGATAATTAAGGGAATCGCGAAGCCGGGTCGCCTGTAGGGTGGCCTTTTACATGCCGCCGTATACACTTCGATCCGGTAGGCGAGTTAGACAAACCAAATACCATGAGATCATCCAAAATTCAAAAGACCGGCTCGGTAGGCGCCGAGGTATTTCCTGCAGTATTCATCCCTGCCTCGCAAGGCTTCAGCCGCTTTGATCACACCCATTATTCGTTTGTCCAAGGGGTCGATAATTGCGCTGTCGAGCCCTTTGGTGATGGCCATAATCATAAAGGTCTGATTCAGGAGCTTTCGCTCCGGCAGTCCATAGGAAATATTGGACAGACCGCAGATGGTATGAACACCGGGAAATCCGTTCATGATACGTTCAATGGCATTGATGAATTCCGTGCCGTACACGGAATTGGTAGCCAACGGCTGAACCAGCGGGTCCACGAATATATTCTCGATTGGAATCTTGTTCCGGACCAGGCCGTTTATGAGCCTGTCGGCAATCTTCAACCGCTCATCGGCCGTTTCGGGCATCCCTTCATCCGATATACACAGGGCCACAACCTGCAAATCGCCTCCGGTAAGGATGGGCAGAAGGCTATTCCAGCGATTCTTCTCCAAGGATATGGAGTTGATCATGGGTGCGGGTCCCTGATGGACGGATAAGACTGCCTCAATGGCTTTCGGGTCCGGGCTGTCGATACAACAGGGTTTTTCCGTGACGGATCGGACATTCTCAATAATCCATTGGAGATGTTCCGCTTCACGGTCCTTGAAGACGCCGGCGTTTACATCAATGAGATCCGCGCCGGCCCTGTCTTGGGCCAGAGCGATTTCTTTGATGGTGTCGCTGTTTCTATCTCCAATAGCGGATGCGATATTTTTTCGGGATGCGTTAATCAATTCACCGACGATGTACATGTTTCCCTCATTTTCTTTAAATGAACAACATTGACCCTAACCCTTCCGCACCAGAGGTCGCGTTGCAGTTCGTCATGCAGGCCAAGCCTCATGCAATAGGGCGCGAGCAGGAATCGAAAACGACATAATATCCCGAATTATTTTTCGATCCTGGATTTTCCGCCCTCCGTGGCATAGCTACCGCGGAGGAAGGGTGCTTTGCTCGTCCGGATGGACGGGTTTCGATATCGCGGCACAACCTCCCAAAGGGGAGGGGGATCCATGGTATTTCCGGATGAGCTCAGATTCAAATTTTATGGCCTGGATAAATCGTTCTTGAAAATCCTTATGGAGCGACAGCTCAAGATGCTGGATTTGCCCGGCTAATCTCAAGGCCCTTTGATGATGTTCTTGCGATAAAAGACATAAGACCGCCCCGGCACCGGCCGCGTTCCCCACGGGCCTGACCTTTTCCAGGGGAACGGGAGGAAGGAGGCCTATGGCGATCAGGCTTTCCGGCTTTAGATTCGCTCCAAAGGCCCCGGCCAGCATGATTTCCTCCAGATCATCAACCCTAACCCCGGCCGCCTCCATCAAGATCTCCACCCCGGCGCGCATGGCGCCTTTGGCCAATTGAAGTTGGCTGATATCTCCCTGGGTCAGGTATATCTCCGGATTAAGATAAAAACGTTGTCCTTTGCTTCCGGGAGATAATCGTCTAATAATATTATCCGATATTCCATCCGGCAGGTTGCCGCTATTTATGATTCGGCCCGTCTTGCCGATCAGGCCCCGACCGAGCATTTGGGCCACGGCATCCAAAAGCCCCGACCCGCATAGGCCCTTGGCCTGGTGCGTCCCGATAATCGATATCCTGACGTCATCGTCAATCGTTACGGCTGAAATGGCCCCGGGCTCGGCCCTCATCCCGAACCTGACGGCGCCGCCTTCCAGGGCCGGGCCCGCGGCGGTGGAACAGGCCCATATCGTATCGTTATACGCCAAAACCACCTCTCCATTGGTGCCGATGTCCAGGAGCAACCGGGGAGGTCCCGGGGTATCCATATCGACCGTCAAGGCCGCGGCCAGGCTATCCGCACCCACATAGGCCGAAATCAAAGGCAGGGTCTCCAGCCGGGTATGCGCGGGGAGGTTCAGACCCGTTTCTACCGCCCGAAGGGTGAAGGCCCGTGAAAAAACGGGAATAAAAGGAAACTCCGCCAGGCCCCGGGGGTTGATCCCCAAAAATAGATGGATCATGGCGGGGTTTCCCACGAGGATGACAAGATGAGTGTTTTCCCGGCATGAGGATATTTGGGCAAAGAACTCCTCCAGAATAGCATTGATGGCATCCGCCGCCGCTTTCTGTAGCTTGTTCAGACCATCCGGCTGGTTTCGGGTTGCTTCTATCCGGGAGATGACATCGGCTCCAAACAGCATTTGCCGATTGAGAGCCGCCCTGGAAGCGATGATTTGATTGGATCCCAAGTCCACGAGATACACGGCCACCGTGGTGGTACCGAGATCTATTGCCAGACCGTAATCTGTGGAATCTCCGGCATCGGCCGTCAGTAATTCGTCCTGGAATAGGGTAAAGGTAAGGTTGAAATCAGACTTGCGAAGTAGACCGGGTATTTTTTTTAAGATCTCCAGACTGGCCTGTTTTGTTTCCGGCAAGGCTGACGTGATCCTGTCCCAATCCGAAGTCTGATCTTTTTCAGAGGGGGGAGCAAGCTCGATACGTCTTTTTTTGATCCGTCCCTCAATATTGTTGAAGACTGCCCTTTCAATCTCTTTTCCCTTCGATCCGCTTTCCAACACCTCATTTACAACCTGAACCTCAAGCCCTTCCCGGACCCTTGTTTGACAAGCCAGGCGTATCCCTTCACGGACTTGCCGGGGAGATAAAAATTTGTTTTCGTTTTCCGTGGGCTCTTGAGGTTTGCCTGAAAGGTCCTTGATGAGGCACTTTCCGCATCGTCCCTTGCCTCCGCAGACGGAATCGATCATCACCCCCGCCAACTGCGCCGCTTCCAATACGGTAAAATCCGAGGGCACTGAGATCTTTTTCCCCTGGGGATAGAAACTGATCAATACCTGATTGTTCATTGATCCACATCCTCCTGATCTTTGGCATATTTCCGGGAATACAGCATCGGGTCGTAAGGCGCGCGGCGTCCGAGGCATTGTTCCCTCGGGCAAAGGAGGCATGATTGAAAATCTTCAATGGAGGGAATGATGATTCCCGACACGGAGTGGATGGGGGACATCATCAGACTGGGAAGGAGGTTAACCCCGATCGAGATATGCGTGTCTCCCAAAAGGGCGAAAAGGGCCTCCTGTTCGGGCAGAGGAAAATCATCCAGCGACCCCGGATTTTGATGGGCCGTCCGGCCGGGATGGTAATGTTCTTCCACATAGAACTCAACGGCCTTCACGGCGTTTCGAAGGGCTATCTCCTTGAACGTTTCCGCCCAGAAGACCTCAAGTTCGCTTTTCAACCCTTTGGCCCACTCTTCCATTTCTTTACCGCAGGTGGCTACGTAAATGAAGATCCGATGTGACTGGTCCACATTGACGGTCAGGACCCTGCTTCGGAACCATTTCCCATCCACCTGCACGGCCTCCGCGGTTCGATTTTCAATATCAGCAGGTCCGATTATTGCTTTAGGCCGGGCAATCTTCGTCGCTTCCTTGAGAAGGTCCTGAAACAGTGAGAGTGTCGGTCCTGGACCTTTTATTCGTAAACGACTTATCAACCTGTCGATATCCACCTCAAAGGAGATATTATTCAAAATTTGGGTCTTCATAAGTCATTTACGGTTAGGGTTCTGCAAGCAAATCCGGCAGGATTTTATAGGGTCCATGGCTATCTCTTTTCGACCGATTCCCCTCCCCCCGCGGAAGGGGATCAGGGGGAGGGGGTAATTACCGCTGTTCCATAAATCTGCCCAAAAATTTATGGGCGGTAATTCTTGCCGGTCTCCACAAAGGCCGTCAGATTTTCCCGTTTAACATCCACCGGACATTCACAACCCGAAGTCAGCATGAAACCACCGCCTTTCCCTACCTCCCGAATAAGCTTCCTGCAATATTCCGAAACGTCCTCCGGCTTTCCTATGGAGAACAGGCTGGCCGGCACATCGCCACTGATGCACATATGACCGCCCAAGACTTCTTTGGCGCCGAAGATATTGGTTGTGCCATCGAGATCCGCCACGCACTTGCCTTTTGGGAGCTCTTTAAAATAAGGGAGGTTTTTGCTCCAATCGGTATCCAGATGGAGCCATGGGGTTATGCCTTCGGCCACAAAGGCGTTCACATACCGTTTGAGGAACGGCCATTCGAAACGCTCAAAGATATGCAGGGGGTATATGGAGGCCGAACCACGTTCCAGGACGATAAAGGCTATCTTGCCTCCATTGTTTTTACACATTTTTAAGGTATTGTTGATGAGGTCATCACAGGATGCCTTCATGGCTTTTTCCACCTTATCCGGCACTTGGCGTAGGTCCTTGGTAAATTCGATAAACGTGCGGCTCATGGAGAAGGCCATGAGAACCGAATCAACGGCTGCGGTTAAGAAAAAGGGGATCCCCTTTTCGTTACATATCTTAAGATCTTCGCTGAATATCCGGTGTCCGAACTCCTGTTTTTCAACCAAAGTGGAGAAAGGCCTGCCGCTCATCCTCTCATATTCTTCATCCCAGAACTTGTTCCACCCCAGGGCGGCTAATTTGTCGTAACCTTCCCGACCGAAGAGGGGCCGCTCCTCGACCTGAACGAGGTCATCTTCAGGCAGTTTCTTGCCCGGGGTCAGGTATCTCACCGGGGCGCCCGTCAGGATGCCGGGGACTTGATCATAGTAAAAATTGGGTTTAGTGGCCCAATCGAAGCCGAAGTCAAAATAACATTTTGTGATAGCTTCCCGGGCCTTATCGTGGTCTCTCCAGGCTTCTCCCTGGGTGAGGCCGCAGAGTCTTGCCGCGCCCGACACCAGGATGGGGAAAACCGGATGACGGTCAACCGCCGAAAGACTCACGGCGGCGTCGAACCGCTCTAGAACATTCATGGTTTCCATGAGTAAATTCAATCCTCCTCTCTTTATGCCTCAACTGATCCCGAGAAATGCCTTGCACTGATTAATGCCGTCCATGGCATCCGTAGTGAATCCATCAGCGCCCAGGTACTCCTTGACTGCCGGGGTCACCACACCTCCTCCTATAATCACCTTGAGAGACCCTCTCAATCTTTGCTCCACTAACTGGTCCATTACTTCCTTCATGGGTGCGAAAGCAGGGGTGAGCAAGGCCGAAAAACCGAGGATACCGGGATTGAAATCTTTTACGGCCTCGATAAATTTTTCAACCGGGACATTGACTCCCAAGTCCATGACATCAAAGCCAACACCCCGGGCCAGGGAACAGAAAATATTCTTGCCCAGATCATGAATATCCCCTTTGGGGGTGCCGATCAGGATACGACCCACGAAATCTCCTGTTTCTGAAACCAGTGAAGGTGTCAGAATTTCCATGGCTCGTTTAAATAAATCAGCGCTCAGCATGAGATCGCTTAAGTAATAATCTTTGTTGTAACGATCTCCCACCATGGTCATTCCTTTTTGAAGATCCTTCAGCAGGTTGAGCGGTGGGTGACCATTTTCTAAACGGGTTTTAAGTGTTTCGAGAACAATATCTTCATCAAAATCCGCCAGTGCGTCTGATAATTCTTTTGTCACCAAAATGCCTCCTTTCTAGTATTCGGGCCTTATTGTGCATCGAAGATTCAATCTTATCTCTCCCTTAGAGGCCTTAAATTTTTTTTGATATCCAAGCGCTTTTTGAAGTATAACGGGAATCCCGCTCATGCGGGGCCACGGGGTTTCCACCTATTCCCTTCCCGATCCCGCACCTGCACACTGAAACCTCTGATGCCATTCCCCGAAGCAAAATTCGGGGAATTCCGATTTTTCGAAATCTTCCGGACCCCAGTTGCGGTTTATCCCGTAATAGAAACGGGACCTACATGACGACAGGGTCGATAAGATTGCACTCAATCAACAGCAGAAACCCTGTATTTGATACAGGGGTTAGGGATAAGAATAGGGAGTTGATTGAACCCGATACTTCCATCACTCGAGAAATGCGTTCTTCCGTGTTGAATGCAAAGGGAATGCCACCTATGTTTTTGGTCTGACGCGCCGTGATTACGTGCTCATGAAGCGTTTGGGTTACACGGACTTGTCCTTGAATTTTTTATATTTCAAAAAAATTGTTGAAATTTCATGAAACTTGCCGGTCTGTTTGGGATGCGATGAATGGGTATTCACACGGAAAAGGGTTCTTTCAAAGACCTCCCCATTCTTATTAAGTGGCATAAATTATGCTAGCTTCAGTCGGCAAGATGAAAAAAATATCGGTTAGAGAAACCCCGATACCCATAAGCGAGGTTATAGATGTTTACCCTTATCGGAGAGCGGATTAATGCCACCAGGCCGTCTATTCAGGCTGCCGTTGAGAAACGTGATGTTCAAGCCATCAGAGTGGAGGCGATCAAACAAACCGAGGCCGGGGCTGATTATCTGGATATCAACGCCGGCGGTCGACCGGGACAAATAGGCCGGGACATGGCCTGGTTGGTTGAGGTTGTCCAAGAGGCAGTGAGTAAACCGCTTTGCTTGGACAGCCCTGACCCGTTGCTTTTACAAGAGGCCTATGGTCTGATCAAGCAAAGGCCGATGATCAATTCGATTAGCTTGGAGAGCAACCGCTTCCAACCCATGCTCTCTTTTTTAAAAGGAAGGGATTGCTCCATCATCGGCTTGTGCCTGGATGACCAAGGAATCCCCGGATCGGTCGAGGATGTTATTGACAGGGCCGGCGCCCTTGTAAAAGGACTGGAGGATATCGGTTTCGATCGGGACAGTATCCATATCGATCCTCTGATCCAGCCGGTGGCCGTCAATACCCGGGCCGGGATAACCGCGGTAGAGGCCATGCAAGGCATTCTCCAAAAATTTCCCGGAGTTCATATTACATGCGGTCTTTCTAATTTTTCATATGGGCTTCCTCTTCGCCGGGCCATCAATCGGGTCCTTTTGCCTGTTTTAATGACGGCCGGACTGGATGGGGCTATTGTGGATCCTCTGGACGAAAAGTTCATGTCCACCTTGGTCATTTCCAAGATGGTTCTTGGCCAGGACCGGTTCTGCCGCCAGTATACTCAAGCGGCTAAGGCGGGACGAATATTGTAAGGCCAAAGGGCAAAGTGCGCATGGCTCGGAAAAATGAAAATTGTTGTTTAAAATGCCCTATGCCTTGGGCCATTAGACCCGCCATTTTATCCCGCCGAAGGTATAGCGACGGCGGTAGCCATGAGACAACGGCGGCTGAGCCATGAGCCTTATTTTACAAGCCCAGCCTTCGCATACCGGATGGAGGACGCTAGTAACAGCAAGAAGGCTCCTTTAAATCCCCCCACGCGGGAGCTAGGGGAGGGGGTAATTGAAGAGTTTCTTGGAATTTTTTTGTGATACGGCCTTTCAAAAACAAGCCAAACCTTCGCACTACGAATGGATGATGTAAGTAACAGCGGGGATGCTCCCTTAAATCCCCCTCCCCTTGCGGGAGGGCGCTCCTTTCATTCCCCTCCCCTTGCGGGAGGGGCGAGGGGAGGGGGAAAAATCGCCGTAATCGGTGAAGGTTCCGGTTTAACCAATATCGTTTTTTCAACCTTAATCATCTACAGGAGGAAAACAGCATGAAGGAGAAAGCGGTTATTACGGCAGCCATAACGGGTGGTATTCATACCCCTAGTATGTCGAAATATTTACCCATAACGCCGCGGGAGATCGCTGATGAAGCGGTTCGGGCGTATGAGGCGGGTGCGGCTGTTGCCCATATTCATGTCCGCAATCCTGAAACAGGCCAACCATCTCCAGATCTCAAGCTATTTGAAGAGACCATCACCCGGATAAAGAGCCAGTGCAATATGGTGATTTGCCTCACCACCGGAGGAGCACTGGGCATGACGCCTGAGGAGCGCCTTGCCCCGGTTTCCGCCTTTAAGCCTGAATTGGCCTCTTTTAACGCCGGTTCCGGCAATTTCGGCCTTTTTCGCGCGATTGAACGATTCAAGGATTTCAAATTCGATTGGGAAAGGCAGTTCTTGGCAATGACGGATGATTTTGTCTTTATGAACTCTTTCAGGTCCATGATGGCATTTGCTCCGATATTCAATGAAAACAAGACCAAGCCGGAATTCGAGGTTTACGATTCGGGTATGGTCAACAACGTCGCTTTCCTTGTGGACAATGGTTACGTCAAGAGGCCTCTTTACATACAGTTCGTCATGGGTCTCCTTGGAGGCATTACTGCGAGTTCTGAAAACCTTCTTTTCCTTGTGGAGTATGCGAGAAAGCTCATCGGTGATTTTGAGTTTTCCGTATGCGTGGCAGGGCGCGATCAGTTTCCGATCTGCACGCAATCTCTACTGCTCGGGGGCAATGTTCGCGTGGGTATGGAGGACAATCTGTACTTGGATAAAGGGGTTCTGGCAAAGAGCAATGGTGAACAGGTGGCAAAGATCGTGCGTATCGCCAGGGAGCTTGGTATTGAACCCGCAACGCCCGACGAGGCAAGAGATATCTTGCACCTGAAGGGAATAGACGAGGTCGGCTTTTAAGGACCATCTCCGGATTGGGTAGTTATTCAGTACGGTCACCGCGGAGCCACGAAGGGCACAGAGATCGAGTTGGTTTTTTTATTGGCAAGGGAAGGAGAAGCAATTTATGAAGGCATCTGAAATAAGCAGGGTAGGGGTTTTCGGAGGGGCTGGAATCATCGGCTCAAGCTGGACAACGTATTTTTTGTGGAAGGGTTTGTCGGTGGTTGTTTATGATATCGATCAAAATGCCCTGGCCCCTGCCCGCGAGCGCATTACACGCAATCTTTCCTATCTCGTTGAAAACGGCGTCCTGACTCAAGAAGCCGTGTCCAATGCGTTGGATCGGGTTGTTTTTACGCAAGAAATAGCCGAAGCCTGCCAAGACGTTCAATTGGTGCAAGAGTGCGCTCCTGAAAATTATGAAGTCAAAAAGACTTTGGTGGCAGCCCTGGATAAGCATGGAACATCAGAGATCCTCTTTGCCAGCAGCACCTCGGGTCTCCTGATTACGGAGATAGCAAAAGGCTCCAAGCACCCCGAACGATGCATCGGCGCCCATCCTTATAACCCGCCGCACTTGATTCCCCTGGTTGAAATCACCAAGGGGAAGCAAAGCAATGATGAGACGGTTCAAACAGCATACGATTTCTACAAAGCGCTAGGAAAGGAACCGATCGTCCTGAAGAAGGAAACCCTCGGATTTATTTCAAACCGCCTCCAGATTGCCTTGCATCGCGAAGCCGTTGACCTGGTCTTAAATGGTGTTTGCTCCGTGGAAGACGTTGATAAGGCGGTTTGTTTCGGCCCGGGTCTGCGTTACGCGCTGATGGGACCCAACCTGACCTATCAACTGGGCGGCGGCGCGCTTGGTCTTAAAGGAATCATGGATCATATCGGCCCTTCCGTTGAAATGTGGCTGGCCGATATGGCTGCATGGAAAAAATTTCCAGAGAATTGCGCGGACATTCTTCAAGACGGGGTGGAGAAAGAAATGGCCAACCGCCGACCGGAACAGGGGCGAACCAATGAGGAGATTGCCCGTTGGCGCGACGATAAGCTGTTAGAACTGCTGAGGTTGCTGGGTAAAATAGATTTTTAAAAAGTGGTTGTCGAATAGATGTTCAGATTATCGCATCACCAACGCGTCCATGGGGATTCCTTTGCAGGAAGGGACGAATGACGGGGGGTCAGGTTCTTTGTGATTGACGATTATTATGATGCCCAGTCAGGGAAGGACGGTAACGTCCGGAGTGCCATGGATCTTTGTAATCATTGAGATTGGAGCTTTTCATCTTTTTATTTCGCGGATCTAAAGCCGATTCTTTTAGAGTCTATCCCCACCTATTTCTCGCCGACAATGATCCCGATCGTACCCACCATAAAAGGCAATTTCAACATCACGGGCAAAAAGGCCGACTCGCTGGTGTTTATCAATTCAACCTCTTTGACTCCCCATTCGCGGATGGCCTCTATCAGTTCAAAAGGCTCACCATACAATCGCTTCCATAAAAACAGGTCCTGAAAGACAAACCTGCCGCCTTTTCCAACCACTCGTAGGGCTTCCTTGATAAGGTCCTTCTTGTCTTTGACACCACTCACCTCGTGAAATACCAGATTGCTGACTACAACATCCATGCTTTCATCATCAAAAGGGATGACCGCTGCGCTTGCTTTTTGAAATGTCACGCGTTCCGCTACTCCTTCGATCATTGCATTTTTTTCACAGATCTCTTTCGAATATCCCCATTGCCTTCCCCAATTATCTATCCCGATGATTCGAGCTTTTGCATATTTTTTTGCAAGTGCGATCGTTAATGCACCGCTTCCGCAACCTATATCCAGTATCATTCCTTCTCCACTCCAGTCTAAATTGGATAAGACCAACCCTTGAACTCGGTCCTGGATATTTTGACCTTGTGGGGAAAATATATATCGTGCATATGCAAAATACAGAGATAAAATGAAACAAAACGCGGCAAGCAATAAAAACAACGGGCATCGGATAGCCAATCCGAAGAAAAACAAACCGACCAAACCCGGCCCGTAAATGAATCGCGTTGAAACCCAGTTGCCATAATTCGGCTTTTCTGCCTGCGGTTGTTTCATACGGCTATCATCTCCTCGTACTTCCCATCCCTCAATCCCGCATAAAGCGTCGAGCCTATCGGGCGGGCGTTTATCCTGCTAATTTTTTATTTGTGGTGCTGTTAATCCTAATAGGATGTTACGACCTAGCTCGATAGAAGATGTACGGCGCTACAGTTGTCCAAATCAACACCAACAACCAAACCCGCCCTTTTACAAGGTTGTAGTCGTGAAATAATCTTTCCCAAGTGTGCCCTATCACAAAGTGACCAAAGGCAAACTCGAATCCTATAGTCATGATGAACCACATGCATCCTATGATGACGGCCTGTTTGGGTGATTCAATGCGAACAATCCCGGTCAGTATCCATATGTAGACCCCCAAAAGGGTCATTCCAATGAGAGTCGATAATTGATGGGCTGAAAGCTCACGCATAAATGGGCCATACAGTTTCTCACGGATCGCACCGTTAACAATTGCAAGAATAACCATCCCCAACCAGCATGCTGCATATATTGGAATAACCTTCATTTCTTCATTGCCCTAACGATGGGGCTAGAATCCGGTAAATGCGTCAATGTTTTCCCATCGATTTTCAAACAATTTTTTAGCGTCTGAAAAACATTGGCAAGGACTTATTGCTATCAAAAAATCCCTGGAATCATACGCCACCGAACCTGTTGCTTATATCTCGCGTATTCATCTGGGAATTGTTTCAATAAAGCCTCCTCTTCCTTTAATGCGGTTAAGACCCAATGAATAATCGCCAGCAAAGCCAAAATAAATGTCGCCATAACCCCAAAGGCAATGGCAATTCCTATGTCCATGCAAATGATGCTGATGTATAAGGGATGACGAATCTTTGCATAGACACCGGAGGTTACGATCATGTCAATGCTTTCGGATCGTTCATGAGCCTGTTTGTGCTCATTTTCCGTCCGCCCGTGAAACATAAACGCTGAAAGGATCAGAAGACCACCGAAAATATTTGAGACTGGAAAAATGGAAAACTTGGTCCAGGAAAACAGCAACCCGCAAATTCCCATTCCAACAAGAATAAGGATTTCGCCCATTCCACGATGAAATGGATTGGAAAGAAGAAAAGAATCGATTATGGATTTGCTTTCCATTATGCATCCCTCCAACAATGCCGGTTCAACGACGAACATTTATCCAGTAAAACCATAGCGGGCCTTTTACAGGCTGATAACGGTGGCATCACAGCAAAGATTGATAAATTCCGCCGCAGTAGCCATTCGAGATCCTTCAATAAGCTCTTCTTCTTTTATTTGGCGTGCCTTGGCACACGGGGTACAAACCAGAATCGGGACCTCATGGGCCTGAAGATAGGCGAGCAAGTCATCCGCTATATCACCGGTGGCTGCCCTTACATGGGTGATGATGCCTTCTCTTGCCAAATAGACACCTTCATCCAAAAGAAAAAGGCATGTATTTTTTCCTTCTCTATGTGCGATAGTGGCCAGGTGAATGGCGCGGGTGGCGCGATTGGTATCGTTTGTTCCGCATGATAATGCTATTACAACATTGTTTGTCATAATATGTCCTCCTTTTTTAAAAATTATATTAATCGTCTCATTCTTGGCTCTACCTCGTCATTCCGGCGGAGGCCGGAATCCAGGTTCTTCGATGTTTTCTGGACTCTGGCTGCAATTTATCCCGCACTCTATACGACGACGGTGAGGGGGGCAAAAACAGTATCATTCCTTTTCATATCCCGTTCGCCTACGGCGGGGTGATTGATTTGAAATTACAAAATCAGACCACCTTTTTAAACCGTCCAGGAACCGCTTGGCATACGGGACAATGCTGGGGGATCTCCCCTAAATGGATGTGCCCGCAGATCTGGCAAACGTAGTATACCCTGTCGCTGCCTGCCAGCATGTCC
>JAFGGA010000066.1 GCA_016930835.1 Deltaproteobacteria bacterium | reverse complement strand
TAAGCGCGTGCGTGGCGGGTCAGATCATCCAGAACCAACAGGACATCTTTTCCTTGCTCCATAAAATATTCCCCCATGCTCATGGCCGCATAAGGGGTAATGAACTGCATCCCGGGGGGATCTTCTTCCGTGGATACAACCACCATGGTATAACTCATGGATCGATTTTTTTGCAAATCGGCGATGACCTTGGCCACTGCGCTGGCCTGTTTGCCTACGGCGCAGTAGATGCAAATGACATCCCCCTCTTGCTGGTTGATGATGGTATCCACGGCGATCGCTGTTTTTCCAGTCTGGCGGTCACCGATGATGAGTTCCCGCTGTCCCCGTCCAATGGGAATGAGGGCATCCACGACCTTGATTCCCGTTTGAAGCGGTACCGTGACAGGAGATCGATCCATAATGGAAGGGGCGGGTCTTTCCACGGGATAAGAATGACCGGTTCGTATGGGGCCTTTATTATCTAAAGGACGTCCCTGGGCATCCATGACCCGACCGATCAATGCCTCTCCCACCGGCGTCTGCAAAGCGCGATCCATTCGTATGACTTCATCGCCCGCGTTCAGATCATCGCTTTCATCCAGCAGCACCACACCGATTTCTTTGGGATCGGTGTTAAAAACCATTCCCAGCCGGTCGTTGTTGAAGCGAATCAATTCTTCCGATCGGACACCCCGCAATCCGGAAACATGGACGATGCCAGAACCTACAAATGTTATGGTTCCCACGTCCCGGATCTCCAGTGAGGGCGAATGATCGGCCAGCGCTTGGTCCAGGATATCAAAAGTATGCGTCAATAGCGGTATGAAAATTTGTGATGTTTGATCCTGTCGGCTCATGCTTTATCCGGTTTCTCCCTTTTCCGTTTCCTTTTCCAAGGCCTCTTTTGCCTCATTCTCCAAAGACTCCAGATAATCCGCAACCGTCCATGCGATTTTTTGTCCCCCCGCCTTCAGCTCGATACCCATGATCATATCCGGATCGGTTTGATAGGAGACGTCAACACCGTCGCCTATTTCATGATGAAGCGTCTTGGTGGTTTTTTGACGCAACGCGGTGGGCAGCTCAAACGCACTTTTGACAACGGCTGTCTTTTTGTGGTTCATGGCTTCATTCAGTGCCTTACGCCTATCTTCGGGAAGATCCCGGATGCGGGATAAAAACACTTCCGCCACGCGTTCTTCCAGTTCCGCATCAGCCAAATCCTTCATGGTCTTACGCGAAACGGAATAGACCTGTTGTATGGTCAATCTCCTTAAATCACTCAAAAATGTATCTTTTTCCCTTTCAATGGAGTCCGTCCATTGTTTTCTCAAACCCTGCACTTCATCGCGTGCCTTGCGAGTCATTTCTTTTCGCTGCGTTTCAGCTTCTTCGCGGGTCTTGGTCAACATATCCTGCCGTTCCCGTTCGATGGATTCCTTTTTTTCACGATAAGACGCCGCTTCTTTTTCCGCTTCTATCTCCTTGTCCTTCGCGTCTTTCATTCGCGATTGTATTTTTTGCTCACGCTGGTCCATGACCTGAATGATTCGGTCATAGAGAAAGTGCTTAAGGAGGAATACCAGAATCAAAAAATTGACGATCTGGGCGATGACGGTAAACCAATCGATCAGCATAATTATCCCCCGGTGTTGCTTATCAGATGATCCCAAAAGGGATTTGCGAAAAGAATGATCATAGAGATCACAAACGCATAGATCCCCGTGGACTCGATCATGGCCAAACCCACGAATAGGGTCCTTGTGATCCTGTTGGTCTCATCCGGCTGCTGGGCGATGGATGCAAGCCCTTGCGATACGGCGCGGCCTTCCCCCAAAGCCGGACCGATGGCCCCGATGCCCATACACAAACCGGCGGTAATCACCGATGCCATGCCGATTAAACCGATATTATCCATAATTTTGTCTCCCTTCTGTTATATTTAGCTATTAGGTAATGGGTACCGATATACTGACATCTGTTTTTGGCGGGATATAAAATCCAGCCCTACGGACTGCTTTTCCTTTCTTTTTCCCTCCGGACCCTGGTTCCCGATGCAATATAAACCATGGCGAGCACCGCAAAAATGTATGCTTGAATAACTCCCGTCAACAGACCCAGCGCGTGCATGAGGATCGGGAAAAATAACGGCGCCAGGGCCAGCAGGATGGCGACCACCTTCATCCCGCTCATCATGTTTCCGAACAATCTCACTGCAAGGGCCAATGTCCTGGATAGCTCACCCAGGATGTTGAAAAGCAACATGAACGGGGTAGGTTCTATATACTGGTGTAGATATCCTAAAAATCCTCGATTCAAGATCCCGTAAATCGGAACGGCGATAAACACACAGATGGCCAACCCGGTGGTTGTTGAAAGTGAGGCCGTCGGCACGATATAGCCGGGGATAACGGCCAGAAGGTTGGACACTATTATGAACAGAAACAGGGTCCCCACGAAATACAGATACGTCCCCGCTTGTTGCTGACTGATTTGCCGTATCTCCTTTTGCATGTAATCCACCACGATTTCCAGCAGGTTCTGCCATCGGGGAATACGCGTTCCCGTGGTTAAATTTCGGGTGATCAGCCATGAACCGATCACAAGGAGCGCTATAACGCCCCAAGTAAAGACAATAGTGGCATTGATTTGAAAAAAACCCCATTCCAGAAATACCACCTGGTCAGGACTGATCTGTTTAAGGTTCATGAAGTCCATTTTATCGCGCCGGATTGAATAGTTTTTGGATTTCCAGAACGATCACGAGGCCTATCCACGGGCAAAGCTTCCCGTGGTCTCAGGATAGCTACCGTAATCAAACGCATCATCATGAATCCGAACAAACCGGTCAGCAAATTTTGCCATTTTCCATCCATGATCCAATAAAACGCAGCAAGTAAAAATAATAAACGAACCACCATGCTGTTTATCAGCCAGATGCCTTGCCGCCTGACCCGTGGAAGCCGTTTGACCGTCCACCATAAACCGCTGAAATAGATACCCCCTACTCCCAGGCCGAAGCCGAATATCTTGATGAATGAACCGACATCAAATATCATGTATCTGCTCCTTTCCGGGGCCAGCGTTTTAAAAGGGTATGCGCCGCAACAAAAGCACGAACCCCGATCCCAGGACCTACGTCATTAGGCAACATCCATGCCCTGAGGAACATGATCAGCATGATCAGACCGCCCACCAGGATAATGTGATATGGATAATTCAATTCATATTCATTCACGATGGCTTTCCCGCTTGACCCAATACCAGGCATTTAAACAGCCCAGTACCACTCCGATGAAGAGCAACATCAACGTCCATGAGTAGGGTCCAGGCCAGGTCTTGTCGATCCAGACCCCCAATGCCACGGCAATGACCGTGGGTATGGCGACCGACCAACCCACCAACCCGAACATGCCTAGGCCGAACCAGACGCCGCGGTCTCTTTCCTTCCGGGCTCGAATTTTTCGTCCTTCCTTGGCTCCGACGTCTTCACTGAAGCGCTGATCTCTCCTTCCCGGCCTTTCCGTTAGCTTTTGCTCAGGCACGTTGCTGGACCTCCAAAAAACGTCTGATAAAACCGGCTTCAATCTTGGCCATGGCGGCGCGGGCGTTCTTTTCCTTTTCCCCCAGGACCTTGAATTGTTCTTCCACGACCTTTCGTAACTCCCCCAGTTTTTTACCGCATACGGCCCTTGTCGTGGAAACCAAGACCTCTTGTCCAGTTTTCACCAGGATGCCTTCATCCACCGCAACAAAGATCTCTACACCTTCTTTTTCGAATGACAGCAGACCGCGTGTCAGAGCCGTTACAAAATCAATGTGCGAGGGCAACAGAGTAAACGATCCGTTTTCCGCCTCCCCTGTCACTTTATGGACGGTTTCATCCATAAGGATTTCCGTGGGAAGTAATATCTTCAGATTCATGCCCTATCCGCCTCATCAACGCCGCCGATCATGTAAAGCGCCTTTTCCGGATAATCGAAAAACTCATCGTTTAATATGCGTTCACAACCATCCAGGGCCTTATCCAGCGCCACCCGCTTTCCCTCTTTGCCGGTAAACTGTTCGGTCACGAAAAAAGGCTGGGTCAGGAATCGCTCCAACCTCCTGGCCCTTTGAACGGTGCGGCGGTCTTCCCGGGATAATTCCTCCAAGCCTAGCATGGCGATGATGTCCTTGAGATCTTCATATTCCGCCAATGCCTGTCGCATGGCCTGGGCTATTTGATAATGCCGTTCCCCCACCACATGCGGCACCATCATTTTAGAGCCGGATTGAAGGGGGTCGATGGCGGGGTAAAGACCTTCGCTTGCCTTTTTTCGTGAAAGGACAATGGAAGCGGACAAATGGCCGAAGGTATGGACGGCCGCGGGGTCCGTGAAATCATCGGCCGGTACGTACACGGCCTGTACCGACGTGATGGCGCCGGAGACGGTATTACAGATACGCTCTTCCAATTCCGCCAGTTCCGTGCCCAGAGTGGGTTGATATCCCAAACGGGATGGAAGTCGTCCCAATAATCCGGACACCTCCATGCCGGCCTGAATAAAACGAAAGATGTTATCAATCAACAAAAGCACATCTTGTCTTTTATGATCACGGAAGTATTCGGCCATGGTGAGTGCCGCGTGACCGACCCGGAACCGCGCACCGGGAGGCTCATTCATCTGTCCGAAAACCATGATGGTATTGTCCAGCACACCAGCGTCTTTCATTTCCCTGTACAGTTCCTCCCCTTCACGGACCCGCTCGCCGATTCCGCAAAAAAGGCTGATTCCCTCATGTTCCGCCACCATGTTGTTGATCATTTCCATAATCAGGACGGTCTTGCCCACACCGGCCCCGCCGAAGAGCCCGGCCTTCCCGCCCAACTCCAGGGGCGCAAGGATATCTATCGCCTTAATCCCCGTGGTGAACACCTCGGACTTTGTCGATCGTAGGGCTAAAGGCACCGTCTTTTGATGGATAGAGCGCCATTCTCCGCCCTTCAAGGGCTCTTCACGGTCGATGGTTTCACCGAAGACATTGAAAACCCTTGATAATAAACGATCCCCGACCGGTACTTGAAGGGGGGTTTCCGTATCAACCACGATGGAGCCCTCGGCGAGGCCCTGCGTAGGTGTCAATGCAATACCGCGGATCCTTCTTGGATCAAGGTGGGTCTGAACCTCGATGACCACGTCCCGCTCATCACCGCCCAGCAGGACATGAAAAAGATCCGGAAGATGATCTTCAAAGACCACGTCCACAACACTGCTTCGTATGGAGAGGATTTTGCCTTGATTTTTTTTGGGGGGTTCAGCCATGATGACTTATCGCAACGCCTCTTCTGATAATTCCACACCATCCTGAATCTTTTTGGGTCTTTGTATCCTCATTTTATCCTCAGTCGCTGCCACATGTTCCTTCACCTTGATAACGCTGTCCGGGTTCAGGGAGATGGAATCAATCCCCTCTTTGACCAAAAAGGAAGCGAACCCCGGATAATCGCTGGGGGCCTGGCCACAGATCCCTTCCTTGCAACCCCTTAGATGGACTGATCGGATGATGTGCCGGATCTTAATTTTAACGGAATCGTTTTGTTCATCAAACAGTTTGGATAATTTTGAAGTATCTTGATCCACGCCCAGAATAAGTTGTTTCAGGTCATTTGAACCGATGAAAACCGTCATCCTCCTAATGGCAGCTCAACGCGAAAACTCACAATCCTTCAAATCGTCATAACTCCGACCTTTATCGAACGGTATCGATGGCATGTTAAACATCCCTTCCGCTCTTGAGACCCAATTTTCTTGATGCCCCGGTTCATTCCGTGAAAAGCCTTCCAATAACCTAAGAATTTTTTCCGCTTTTTCCTTTTCATCATCGGCCGCATCCACGAGAAGCCGCTTCGCTTTTTGGTTTTCAATGTATCCGGCAAGTTGTAAAAATCGTTGCATGGCTTCGTACTGAAGTGCGACACTGTATCTGAGTGTCCGGATCAGCTCTTCACGGTTTTTACGACATGCATTATCGCTATCCATGTGGGAAATGCTGTATTCAGACATGACTGGACTCCTTTCTAGAATGGGTTAGAAATGTCATGACCTCTCCCGGACCCAGGTCATACCAATGTTTATCGGAACGGATCAGGGGACCAAGGGTTCGGCTGGCCTCCTGATTGTCCACAAAAACATACTCTTTATCCCGGAAAGGTTTTTCATTCATGCAGGCTTATATTGTTATGATACTGAAGTGTCGGAATTAAGGAATGGGGTATGTCCTGTATTTTGGCCTTTACGGGTATGCAGACTGTTGGAATCGATTAGTTATATAGGAGGACACTAGCGAATTATGATAAATTATCTATTTATGTTTTAAGACCCGTCCTCATCAGCATATGGAACAACATTCGGCCTATTAAATTATATGAGGTGATGGATAATATCACCGGCTCGTATCGCTGATTTTTCGGCTCAGCTTTTTCATATCATTTTCAAATTTTTCCCGTATCTTCGGAAATCGCATGGCCGCAGCGGGATGGTAAGTTTCAATATACTCGATGCCGTCATAGCGAGGTATCCGCCATGCGATCCGGCCCAATAGAACAATCATTTCCGGCCTGACCCGTTTGATCTCTTTCACGAGGACCGGCAGCCAGCGTTTGATTTCATTTGCTCTGGGTTTCCGGTTATGGGGGGTGGTTTCCTTGACCAGTGGGGTGATATAGAATCGACTCCTGTCGAGACCGTTTTTCTTAAATATATGATTCAAGAACTTCCCCGATCTTCCCACGAAAGGGCGGCCAACCAAAGCTTCTTCCTTACCCGGATTCTGTCCAACCAGCATAACTTTCGCAGGTATCGGTCCTTCCGCGTAAGGAAACTTTTCTTCCGGCGGTTTCCCCTTCATCGCCATGACCCGACTGAAAAACAATGACCAGTAAGAGTAGGTATATGTGTCTGCCCCATGATGTTCAGGGTTTAGATGTCAGATCAATATCCAGAACCCTTTATCCAATACACAATCCCCATCCAGCGTCCCAAATCAAATACCCAGATCTAACATCTCACATCGCATATGGTCCTCCAGAATATTTTATCTACGACAATCTGATGGCACCCACTGGGCATCTGGTCACCGCTTCGCTGACACAGTCTTTCTGGTCCAATGGGATGGGATCCTTTAAGACATGAGCTTTGCCATTCATGACTTTAAAGATCGTGGGGCAACTGAGCTCACAATGGCCTGATCCAATACACATATCCAGATCAACTTTTGCTTTCATTTTTCTCCTCAGTCAAATTCCGGATTAAATTCGTGGATGGTTTGCACATAATCTTCTTTAAATCGTTGCGGAAAATCGGGAAATTGTTTTTCCAGAAACTTTCGAAACACGACCAACTCCAATTTGAGACGGTCGATCTCGCCGCGCAATTCAATAAGGTCATTTTGATGGTATTCACGCAGGATTTCCAATTCATTATCGATATTTTCGATTCTTTTAAGCAAGAGTGTTTCGTTCATAATATTCCTCAAGAATGTTTTAGAATAACGATTATGGAAACAAAATATGTCATACTTAGTCATATTTTCTTTCATCTGTATCGTTAATGCAATGGGGTCTATCCTTTATTTTAAGATTGGATATGCGATATGGGATTTATGATTTGAACACTTATCACTTATCACACCTGTTCGAAAACGCTATTGGAGGCTCGGAGAAACCTATATATTGATTACCGTTTTTAATCGGAGACACTTGAATAGCTATATCATTTAAAAAACAAGATACGGTATTGACCCTATTCATTGTTCTTAAGAATTCCTATAAAATAATTTGGGAAGTGTTTTTTGTAATCGTCATTCACGCTTTCATCGTCTTTATTAAATTTTATCTCACATGAAGGAGAATATATGGATGACCAATATGCCTTAGCAAGAGAAAACATGATCCGCACCCAATTGATCCCCCGCGGAATCAGGGATCCGGAACTCTTACAGGTCATGCGAGCGATCCCTCGAGAACGGTTCGTACCCGCCCTGCTCAAAAAAATGGCCTATACCGACGGTGCCCTGGCCATTGGGGAAGGCCAAACCATATCCCAACCTTATATCGTTGCTTTGATGACCGAGGCGCTGGCACTTAAGGATACGGACAAGGCGCTCGAAATAGGTACAGGCAGTGGTTACCAGGCCGCTGTCCTGGCGAAGCTCTGCGAGTCCGTCTATACGGTTGACAGGATCAAAAAGCTTCTGGAAAGGGCTGAGCAGATATTAACGAAATTGGGGTATACCAATATCCATTTCAAGGTATCTAACGGCACGTTGGGTTGGCGAGAGCACGCACCTTATGATGCCATTATCGTAACGGCTGGGGCCCCATATATCCCGGATCCCTTAATCGAACAACTGGCTGAAGGCGGCCGGCTTGTGATTCCCGTGGGAAACCGGATCGGTCAAGAACTCATCAAGATCACAAAGAAAGATGGAAATCTCTTTGAAGATGACCTCGGGGCTGTGCGTTTCGTGAATTTGATCGGTGAGTATGGATGGAATGAAACCTCTTCATGAGTACACTTCTTGGTAGGTGTATTGAGTGTTGGGTATTTAGTATTAGGTACCGGATATTGGGTAATGTTTTTGGATAAAGGTATTCGTGTTTCGCAATAACACAGCAACCGTGCCGAACCTCCGGTCAGGTTCCAGTACCCCACATCACAAATCATAGATCGCAGATCACACATCCCACATCAAGCATATCGCAGATTATTCAAAATCCATGATCTTTACAGAAAAATCTGGCTTGAGGCTCGCCCTCCCACCAAGGCGCCATCAAATATCCTATGGATAAAGCGGGGGATCCGGTAATCCTACGGCCGTCCAGTTGCGATGGGCCAGATTTATATGGCTGAATGAAAAGGCGCGTGGAATAAAAGAGCGATCATGTAGGTTAAATTACCTCCCCACCCAGCAGGACCAGAACCAAATATTCATCCCATCCTAATATATACTGGATGGACCCCATTGTTCAAAACCGGGAGATGAATATAATATCATGGTATAGTCTTCATGAATTGCGACGCAACCTCTAATGAAGGAGAGCGAGTGGAGAGGGGATTAATGGATAAACATGAATCTGGAAAGGATCTAATAGAAAAGATGGATCTCCGAAAAAAAATCGATAACTATCTTAAAGAACGTTTCGAACCGGCGGCTCGACTGGAGGGCGTGGATTCTTTAGGTGAAGGGGTTCACGGCTCAGCCTACCGTATCACATTTTCCGTTCCAGGCGAAACAAAACATCTGATTATGAAGACATTATTTCCTTCCAGGTTCGGACATGATCATTTTTCAGACCGGGCACAAGTCCTCTTGTTAGCCAATGCCAATTACAATGAGATGCCCAAACACGTAAAGGCCTTGGATATCGTGGGCGATTCCGAGTTCAGGTTGACCTCGATCAGGGATGCCCGGGAGTTTTATATATTCATGGAAGAGGCCAAAGGGGAGCCCTATTTCAAGGATTTGAATACCATACTCGAAAGAGGCGATATTACTTCGGGAGACAGGGAACGGGCCTTGACCCTGGCCTCGTTTATCGCTTTCATCCATGAAAACAAATATAAAGGCGATGATGCGGACATCCTCTATCGAAGGCGGATACGGGACCTGATCGGACACGGTGAATGCATCATGGGCATCGCGGATGCCTTTGATATATCCGTCTTTAGCTCATCGGAAGAACTGGTGACCTATGTATCCGAATGTCTTCCCTGGTGGGGAAAGATCCGTCAAAAAAACGAAAGATTATGCAGCGTTCACGGTGATTTTCACCCCGGGAATATTCGTTTGGAAAAAGATGATTTTACATTATTGGACAGGTCCAGGGGAAGCTGGGGAGAACCGGCGGATGATGTTTCTTGTTTAAGTGTGAATTATCTCCACTATGCAATCAAACATTGCGGAAAGTTTGATGGACCTTTTGCGGAACTGTTCAGGTTATTCTGGGATCGTTATCTCGAAAAAACAGGGGATACGGAGATATTTGATGTGGTGCAGCCCTTTTTCGCCTTCAGGATTTTAGTCATCACCAATCCAAGATTCTATGCAGATGATACCTATATAACACGCAGAAAGATGCTCAATTTCGGCCATGCCGTCTTGAGAGAACCAAGATTCCAGATCGATTGCATCCCCGACTATTTGGAGGGATAATAATGTTTTGTATATGGATCACCGGGCTTCCCGGCTCCGGGAAAAGCACCATCGCAAGAAATGTGAAAAAATCCCTGGCTGACATGGGTCGGGAGATCCTCATCCTTCAACTTGATGAGATTCGAAAATATATTACCCCCGAACCTCGTTATACGGATGAGGAAAGAGATGTCGTGTATCGTTCCCTAGGCTATATGGCGAAGCTATTAGTCTCGACCGACTGCAAAGATGTGATAATCGATGCCACCGGTAACCGCCGCACATACCGGGATACGGCCAGGGCATTGATCCTCGAATTCGCGGAAGTCTATATCCAATGCCCCCTTGAGGTGTGTCAAGAGCGGGAGGCATCCCGCGTTGATGGCCTTGTTGAAGGGAATCTTTATCAAAAGGCCCGTGAAGGGCGACTAAAAGGCGGTGTTCCCGGGATAACGGCTGCTTATGAAGAATCTGAAAATCCCGAGGTTGTGATCCATTCGGACGTATTATCTCCAGTCGAATCCGCGGAAGAAATCGTCAGCTACGTTCGTTCCAGATGGCTTCGATGATATTCCGAGTCCAAATTGCTTATGATTTTAATTGCCTGCATGCATTTTCATATCACTGTTCTTTCTTCTTAGTTCGTCCATCTCCTTATACATCTTGCGGACTTTAATCGTTTTGCTGACAAGTTTGGGTAGTGTGAGAAGTGAAATAATGGCCGCACCTGTTACTCCGGCGTAAAAGATCAATGCCAGCAAGGTTATACGCAAGTCCCACGTAAGGAATTTGATGTCGAGGGTCAGACTGTTCTGAACGCCGGTAACGATGATCCCAAGTAATAATAAAAAAATAATAGATAATGATAGATACATTCTTCATCCGTTCCCTGTTGTTATGAATAAAATAACATTAGGTTCCATTTTTAGACCCTGCAAAAATACCAAAGAGGGCGTAAACGGGACAAAAACCCACCAAACCGGTAGCAAAAAATACAATGGCTATAATCGCCGAAACAACGGCGGCTACACCATAGACGGGTCCTGTCAAATAAAAAAAGGCTATCAGCAAGGCCGTCGCAATCCGGATAAAACGATCAATGTTCCCCATATTCTTTTCCATTTGATCACTCCTTTCTTGTATAACGGATACGATAAATCGTTCCGGCCCGGTCATCGGAAACCAACAAAGCCCCGTCGTGCGCGACAATGACATCCACCGGGCGTCCCCACGCAGTCACGCCTCGCAGCCACCCTTCGGCGAATACTTCATAGCAAGGTCCCGTTTGGACTTAAGGCCATGGATCTTGCTCCGGGAACTTGGTCCGTAAACACTTCGATTGTAAAACCCTCTGGCATCTTTATGTCGCTTAATTGGTCGTTCCATGACGGCAGGGCCGGGAAACAGGATAAAAAAATCAGAAAAAATAACAGAGCCGCCACCATGAAAATATGGTTTATTTTTCCGTGTATGGTTCTATGGATAAACATGGAAATCATTCCCCCAATTTTTACCACACTTGTCCAAAATCGGAGGGGTACGGGGATCTCTTTTCAAGTCCGCCGCTGAAAGCCGAGTTGCAATTATTTTGGACACTGATGCTATTTTAGCGAGTAACCTTCTCAATAGATTATGACCTGTCCCAATATAAGTGTAAATAGAGTCAAACCTTTATTTTAATTGTAATTACGGAGTATAAGATGAGATAGGCGATCTGTGATGTGCGATTTGTGATGTGGAATGGATATTGGTGTCGGGTATTATTATCCTGACACCTGAAACCTTGATCCTGATCACTGATCCTTTTTTAGATATTGGGGTTGGGTAATCATTTCTTCCTAGGCTTAAAATATTTTAAAGATACATGATTGACATTATTGGGAATGGCATGAACATAGACTTAAAATAGAACATATGAATAAACATTAACAGGAGAAATCTTATGCAAACCATCCTTACATTAACTATGAATCCGAGCGTGGATACCAATGTCCGAATTGATCAGGTTATGCCGGAAAAAAACTTCGATGCGAATCCCCCACACACGAACCTGGAGGCGGCGGGATCAATGTATCCCGTGCCATACAAAAATTGGGCGGCAAATCCACCGCCGTGACTACGCTCGGCGGTCCCTTTGGCAAACTCTTGGAAGGTCTCCTGGCGGATGAAAATATTCAAATACACTCCATTCCCATTAATGACTGGACAAGGGAAAGTTTTATTGTCTATGAAATCAACAGTGACCAGCAGTACCGTTTTGGGACTCCAGGGCCCGATCTGGGTCCGGAGGAATGGCAAAATGTGCTTCAATATATATCCGATATGCCCAGTCCCCACTACCTTGTAGCCAGCGGTGGGCTTCCCCGGGGCGTGCCCAAGGATTTTTATGCCCGTCTTGCTCGAATCGCCAATGAACGCGGAATCAAGCTCATGGTGGATACCCATGGTGAAGCATTAGCATCAGTCGTTGAAGAAGGTATATTTCTGATCAAGCCGAATTGGGCTGAGTTTAAGGCCCTTATGCATCATGCTGATGATCATGTGTTAGATGCGGAGTTGCTGGATTCGGCCGAAAATTTTATTCAGAACAAAAAATGTGATGTTCTGGTTGTTTCGCTGGGGGCCGCTGGAGGTCTTCTTGTTTGGGATCACGGGTGCGAGCGGATTCATGTGCCTTCCGTCCCCATCAAAAGCAAGGTAGGTGCGGGTGACAGCATGGTCGCCGGCATTGTTCTGGGTCTTGCCAGGGAATATACTATCCTGGATGCTATTAAGTTGGGGCTGGCGGCCGGGACGGCCGCGGTCATGACACCGGGAACGGAGTTGTGCCGGGAAGAAGATACGACCAGGCTTTTTAATAAAATGAAAACGCCCGAAGTACGATAAACCGAGAGCGCGCCATGATCCTTTTTATTTCATCGGGGATGAAGAACACGCCAAGGCCAAGGATGAACGCAAGGCCATTGTGGAGGCCGAGAAAAAAAGGGGTGAGGAGCAGTAGATTTCACAATACCGGCCCATCTGACTCGAAATACTGAATCCACCCCATGGTTTTTTTCAAGGTGATTGCTAATATGTTACACGGTTTCTCTTGGATATACGTGCATCTGTTTATTAGGCGTCTTCATAATATTCGACTGATTGGCGCCCTAAACAAGAACGGTATCCCGGGAAACGCATAAAAAACGGCGAGGGGAATATGACCCCGCCGTTTTTTTAACGAAAAGTCTGATAGGGCCTTTTAGGTATTCGATTTGTTTATCTTACAGTTTGTTCAGCGATACCCGTATAAACTCCGGAAGATCACCTGGATAACGGCTGCTGACCAGATTTCCGTCTTCGACCACCGCCGCATCCACGAATGTCGCACCCGCGTTCTTGATATCTTGAATAATGGACTTCCATCCTGTGACTTTACGGCCTCGAAGGATATCGGCCGTGATCAGGAGTTGGGGTGCGTGACAAATGGCAAAAACCGGTTTACCGCTTTCAAAAAAGGCCTTTACAAACCGAACGGCATCCTCATCCGCGCGTAATTTATCCGGGGAATACCCCCCTGGAATCAAAAGGGCGTCATAATCATCCGCGGATACATCTTTCACGGCAAGCTCGACCCTGACGGGCGTGGCCTTGTTTTTGCCTTTGACGGTCTGGTTTTCTTTTAATCCGATATGTACCAGTTTATGACCGGCCTTACGAAAGGCCTCGGCCGGTTCGGTGTATTCGGAATCCTCAAAAAAATCAGAGATAATGACCGCGATTGTTTTCATCTTAAATGCACCCCCTCTCAACCCACATCCCATATCGCACATCGCATGTCCGTCCGCTCACCGGGGCATACATCGCAAGTGCCTGTGCTCCGTTTACTCGCCTCTTTTACATCACCTCCCGGAGGCCGCCTTATATCTCGCATAAAGATCATGGAGTCTTTTCCTGAGTTCTTTGATCCTTAGGCTATCTTCTTCCGGTCCCCATCTCGGTTCACTGATGGAAAAAAGACTGTTGCCGAGCTCATCGATCACATGCTCCGTGGCCTCACACCACTCCGACGTACATATGCTTTGCATTTGAGCGGCCTCATCGATCTCTTTGTCCAGCATATTGAGCGATGTCTCCATATTGTCCATAAAATTTCTCCAGTTTTGAACAATGCTCTCCTGGAGATCCAAATAACGTGAATGCTTCGGCATCGGCATTTCATAACCTCCCTTCTCAAGCTCCCTGGTTAGTCTTTTTCTTCTTTTTCATTCTTCCCTTGTTCCTGAATGATCGTGTCGCGGCTATCATCGCAGGGCTCATCTTCCTCGTTGAAACCCCTGTGATGCGCCGGGTCAGCTGCTCTCCTGCAGTTGGACAACGACCATTCTTCCTGCTTTTGCTTCTTCCGGTTTTCTTCTTTTGATTGTGTTGCTTTTTTCTCCTTCATGAATTCTTTCTCCTTAAAAATGAAATATAGCGATACACCCGTGTCTCGTAATCCCGGTAATGCAATCAACTTTAAAAGGTTGATAGAAGGTCATAAGACCGATCTCACTGAAGGAGGTCTTTCTTTTTTTCTTCAAATTCCTGTTTATTGATCTCGCCCCTTGCGTAACGTTCTTTCAAGATATCCATGGGATTAGATGGACGCTTATGCCAAAAGTCAGATTCCCCTCTCGCACTCTGAATCAACCACTTGATTAGAAAAATCAACCCGATAATAATCAACACCCAAAAAATGATTATAAAAATCCCTCCAAACCATCCCATGCCCCAATCACCCATCATACCTGGTCCCATATGCCAGCGATCATATCCCTGTCCCCAATCAGCCAAGGCCGGATCCCCCAAGGACAATAGAAAGATGAGCAGGCATATTACTAGCTCGGATGAAACATCATTTTTAAACTTCATGGTTTGCCCCCTTACAATATCGGTATCCCAGGGATGTCCATATTTCAGTTAAATCCTGAGATCCTTGAACCCTGATTATCTCTCAAATAATTGAAAGATAATCCATCAATATATGCTTCGTACAAAGCCCGTCATTTTATCAACGGTGACCTTATCCACGAGGGAACCTTCTTTGGTCACGATCTCCGCCTCAAAATATTGTTCTTTATCTTCAATTTTACCGAGTTTCAGGTTTGGATTTCTCGTGAATTGAAGGTAGTTTTGCAGGATCTGTTTTGCGTCCATTTCACTCATGGGTTCCTGAGGCTGATACGGCTGTCTGTATCCGTAACCCGGTCCCATCATGCCGGGCCCCATCATACCATAATAGCCTCGACCCATCATACCGGGTCCCATCATGCCGTATCCGCCGCTCAAATGACTCCCACAATACGGGCAATAGTTCCAGTCACCTTGTTGTTGGGAACCATACCCCGGTCCCATCATGCTGGAACCTGTCGGATGCGCGTAAAGGGCCATTAGGCCAAGTCCTCCAACGACGATAAAGATTATCGATAACCATAATGTTTTTTTCATGATCTATACCCCCTTATTTTTTTTCAAATGGTTTTTGATAGTCTGACTAATCCCATTTTAAACCTTTATCCGGGATAAAAAATACATTCAATCCCCTATTTTCTAAAGAACATCCATTTATAATGAAGGACTTACTTTTATTCTTCCGGCATAACCAGACGCTTCCAGACCGGCCACGCATCCTTCCCCGACCGCTTTGGCCACCTGCCAGGGTGGTCCGCAAATATCACCCGCGGCATATACGCCCGGAACATTGGTCTCCTGTTTTTTATTGGTTGAGATGAATTTCATGGTCTCCGGGTCGAGGGCCCCTCCCAAACCGCTTCCCAGAGCTACAGCCCCCTTGGCCCCTAACTCGATAAAAATACCCTTCACATCCAATCGCAAACCGTTATCCAGGATCAACCCATTCACGGATTCTTCCCCCAGAATTTCGGTGACCTTGCGGTTTTCATGGATATGAATTGCGCTTTTTCGTATTTTCTCGGCCAGATAATCAGCCACCTTCAACCTTTCACAAATAAGATGCACATCCTTTGTGTAAGAAAGAAGCGTCAATGCGCCGGTGACTTGCGGCACTCTCTCCGCCGATCATCGCTACAGGCTCGTTCTTGTAAAAGCCCGCGTCACAGTCCACACAATAACTTATACCGCGCCCGATAAATGCATTTTCGCCCCTTATGCTCAATTTATTTCTGGATATCCCCATTGCCAGAATAAGGGCACCACATGTTAATTTTTGGCCTCCCTCCGATTCAATGGTGAAAATGTCATTATTTCGGGACACGTTCGTTGCATCCTCATTCAGAAAAGCCGCACCGGATTCCCTGGCCCGGTATTGTGCCTGCTCCAGTAACTCGTTACCGGTATCGCCGCTGATACAACAATAATTTTCAATATGCGCTTTAAATGCACTGCTTTTTTGTACCCTGCCCATCACCAGGATCTTCACCTGCCTGCGTGTCGCATGTATGGCGGCTTGTAGCCCTGCCGGTCCGGAGCCCAAAATAATCACATCATAATTTGTCCGGTTCATGAATTTGTCCCCCTTATCCCTGTAATCATCAACAACGTGTTCCAGCCGATCCGGCTGCGGCGTGTGGCTTACCCGCCCTATGAACGATTTATTTGTCGTAAATGAGGCCAATGGAATATGGTGTGACATCGCCAACAATCATTCGGAGATGCGGGTCCGTCCCCCACGTCCTCCAAAATAATTTTCCAAAATCGCTCGTCATAGTGAGAAGCAGGACCTTTGTGACACCGACTGCAGTTTGTTCGATCCGGCGCAGGATGTTCATACCCCTTTATGGCCCAGGTTCGAATACCATGACAATCTCTGCAATTTTCTCCGAAAAGTTTTTCATGGGGATCAAAGTGACATCGCGAACAAAGCAACTCCTCATTGAGCAGTGTATGGTCCATCTTTGTGATGCCGCCCTCTAAACGTCCATGTTCTTTGTGGCAAGACATGCATCCCCGGCCTACTTCGTGAAAACGGATCTCTCTCCTAAGGTCCTCAGTATCATCGAAATAATGGCAATCCAGACACCTCTCTTCGGAAACACCTTTCCATGGTTCGTGGCAGTATGTGCAATCATCTAATTCACGATGAAAAGGACTCAACGTTCCAGGCTCTGCGGCTTTATCATGTTGAAAAAGCCACCCTGAGAACACAAGAAAACCCGCGATGATGATCAATGGTATTATTTTTCGGGTTATAGCCATCTCACGCCGTAATATAACGCGTTTAAAACATGGATAATAATCATGGAAAAAAGAAATGCGGCCAATATATAATGCGCGTAGATCCACTTCGAAAAAATGGTTTTGGTCTTGTCAAAAACCAAAAGAGAATATTCCGTCTCCGCAATAGAGTGAGCCAGATTCACCATTTCGTCACACCGGTCTTTTACAATCTGTTCAGTAATGGTTTCTCCTGTCTCTTCATTCACAGTTTGACGGCTTGAACCATTTGGTTCCATATCGAAGTAATTACGACAAAAAACCATATCATTCCGATGACTTTTAAAAAATCTTCTAAGCGCATTCAAATCCTTAGTCTGCTCCTTGACCGTCCGGCTGATCCTCTGAAAAAGAAACATACCCACAATCCCGCTTAGGACCAAAAAAACCATGGCGAAAAAACATAATATGCCTATCGGACTTCCATGTGTATGGGCCGAATGGATGACCACAAGAGAAGGACCGATCAAACCATAGGAGATATGCTTGTTGAGAGGATTCGACTTCCCCTTACGTTTCATGATCCGCTTTTTAAAGGGATACTGTAAAACTGAAAAAATCAGCAGGGTTCCCGCGATCCCAATCAAATGTCCCGTCATGGTTCCGGCAAAATCGGGGCCTTCCTGAATAAAGCTTCTAAGAACCAAGACCATTAAAAAAACAGCAAGGAAGATATACACGTTTTTGCCTCTGAACATGGGCTCACACCTCCAGACTAATATCCATTTTCGGAATAGAGACACACGGGGGGATCATATTTCGTTCGCGATCGGGTCCATGCAGGCCGTCTTTCATCTCCATCTCAACTCTACCTGAAATGAGTCTTGTTTGACATGATCCACAAACCCCCTGTCGGCGGATGCTTTCAATTTCGACACCATTTTTTTCTGCCAGTTCCAGAAGGCTCTCAAACCGGTCGTCCCATTCCAATATTTGATTCGACCCTCTGAATTCAACTCTTTATTCCATCTTCTTTTTCCTCCTTTAATAATAAGTTCAAAAGCTCTTTGGTCCTTCTGTGACGTACAACCATCGCTACCAGGGCTATGATCATTGAGCAAATCAAAAAAATCATGGTTATGAAGTGGGGCCATGAAAGTCCGAATATACCTCTTTCCCTTTCCTGATATTTGGATGAAATCTTTAGTTGATCCTTGAACCATGTCACATCTTTATCGCCGTTTTGTTCCGTCGCTGATTCCCTTTGCAATTTAAACACGTTACCGTCCATTTCCCGGATTCCATCGCTTACGACATTTCCAAACATGAGACTTGAATGTAAAAGCACGGATAAAAGCAAGATGGTCCTGATCATCATAAAATCCTCCCCTTATAGTATGGAAAGGCTATTCACAACACCGTAAACGGTTTTACGTCGTCCAATGCCTCCCCCTGATCCGCATAGAGACGAATGAATATTTCTAAAATTTGAATTCCAGTTCCGCCCCAAATAGGTGAGCTTCATAGTTATCGACCTCCCGGATATTTTCCTCATCATAGCGATAGTAAGCATAGCGAAGGCCTATGACAATTTTTTCTCCGATACTACGCGAAAGAGAGGCGAGAACTCCGTTTCTTTTGTTGTTCAGCCCAAAGGGAAGCCCATCGGATGAATAGTTTTCGAAATTCTCCGAGCGGGAAAAAAGGTATTCAACATTCAAGTTTGTGTGTCGATTGACTGCAAATCCGGAGGTGAGTAACATTTCAAACACATCCCCTTTGAAGGTGAGAACGGAGGGGATATTATTCTGAAAAGAAGTTGTTTCAGCGTCATGATAAGAGAATCGTCCCGTGAAGTATATTTTTGAATGGGGTGTTAAAGTGAATCCCGTACTATAAACGTTTGCCTCATAAGCCCCTGAAAGGATCGACCCGGATGCCCCCGTATCCGACCGGGTTTCCATCTCTACGGTCAAAAATCGATAGGATAACGACCATTGCAGCATGGAGGCCGGTCGAAGCGTCCAACGGACGCTGACATCATCCTTATTGATCGTCTGATCCGTAATAAACGCCGAGTACCCGGGCTCTGTGTCGGCGACGTGGTTATAATCGTTATTACGCCGGCCTTCACGGTAACGTACGGAGAACGTTGAATTTCTGAAAGGCGAGGTGTTGATTCCAAAGCTGTATTGTTCCCGATTCACTTCCGCATCCGTTTGGCGCCTAAAACCCAACACACCATCTTCAACCTCGGTTTCCGACAAATCAGTTCCGGACTGAACCCATTTCCCCTCCACATAGGCAGTCGTATACACCAAACCCGTATAGCGAATCCCGGCCGTCTCCTCTAAGCCGTCCTTCTTCGATTGAGTGGAAATGACCGCCTCAGGCGAAACCGCGGTTCCGCCGAAATCGGTCTCGGTCAATACGGCGTCCGTATCCCCGTTTGTTTCATTGGTTTCAGCCTGGATACCGCCGTAAAAGTGGACATTCGCATAAGGTCCGATCCGGATACTACTGTTAATGACATGCGCCTCCCGGTCAACGGAAATCCGCTGTGCCGTCCACGCCTTATCAAAGGGATCGGGCCCGAATGGAAGGGTCTGCATATGGAAGCCGCTGCTTCCATCAAGGTGAGTGAAAAGATAGCCCATCGACCAAAAGAATCGTTTATTGAATTGTTTCTCTAGATAAAATGTATTGAAAAAAGCGTCATGATCATTACTTTCATTAACCTTGATGGTCTCAACGCTTTGGGTATCCAGGTTCCGTTCTTCTTCAAACTTTGTTATATCAGCGTTATAGCGTTCATATTGGAGCGTATCGATCACGTAAATCCCGCCGATCGCATGATCGACTTTGATCCGTAAAATATCCACCTCTTCATCGATGGATTTAAAAGACGGAAAGATATTCCTCGTCGTACCGTTCAGTGTAACAGCTCCCCACTCCGTGGAAGATTTATCTCCATCTTTAAATCGATGTTCATAAGCAGCCGTTATGCTGGGCTTATCGGGGATATCCAGTCCCGCCTCCAAATAAAAATGACCGATGTCCAGATGTAAGTCTTTCCGTAACTCAAAAGGGTGCATATGAAAAGGTATAAAACCACCGCCGGTGCCGTCATAATACTTCCGACGTTCTGAGTACCCTACACGAAAGAAAACCGTCTCCGGTCGTTTAACATCCATCTTGATGAGATAGTCCTTATCCGGAACGATCACCCGGCCTTCCAATGACATGAAAACATCATCCTCATAAGTATCCGAGAAAGAAAGTTTTTCCAGCCCACCTGACCAACCATCCGAAGTCCACCAATCCTCCTGATATTTCCCCTCGTCACCGTTGATCACAGAACCATAAAGAGCGGGGGTAACAGAATCAACGGTTGATGGCCCGTCACCCCCTTGAGACGACCCTGTTGTGGAAGTCAGTAACGCCCCGAAGAACAGCAAGAGTGAAAATTGTAATCTCGAAGTGGCCATTTGCCACCCTCTAATATCGAAGATGTGAATTGATATTGGACCCATGAACCGCGGTATGACACCCCACACTCCAACAAGTGCCCTCCATCAGACGTGTTGTATGTGGAAAATCCCCGATTGTTACGGTACCGGGCGTTCCTAGTTGAGCATGACATTTGAGACAAAGATTATTATCCCTTTCAATGAGCATCTTGTCATTGATGGAACCGTGTGCATGATGACATATCGTACAGCCGTCCCGGAGCGCTTCATGCTCGAAAACCCGGGGCCTTGTCTGTTCCCTATGGCATTGCATACAAACGGTATTTCCACGGCTAATGGGCATCTCTTTGACGCTGTAAATATTTTCACCATGGAGGTTATGACAGTCCGTACAGAATATGACAGCCTCCTTGACCGGATGATGGTATTGCAGACGCAATCGCGCTTGTATAGACGTATGACATTGAAAGCAGACTTCGGGCTTTTTGCCGGGATTGAGGATATAGACTCCTCGCCCTCCTCCGGCTTCCACATGGAGGCTGGCTGGTCCGTGACAGGCTTCACAAACCGGAATCCCGGGTTGATCTTGATTTCCGGCAATCCAGAGACGACCATGTACCATGTAGACGAAATCTTTCACCTTCTGTTCGTGACACAAGTCACAACTCTCCCAACCCATATAATCTGCCCCTTGAATACCAACTATAGGGATTCCGGATTTCCTATATAACTCGGTGGCACACGCAATGATCACCAAGGAAAAAACAAGGGTAAGGATCAGCACCATTTTTTTCTGAATTTTTTTCACCGGTTGCCTTTTGGATAGCTGTTCCGAATTGCTGATTGACAATCAGTGTTATCACTCAACCAAACTAACTACACCGCAAATACTCCCTTCCGGGTGCTCCATGGTATGAAGATTCACATAAATGCGACCGGCCCGCATTTCCCTCATCAACGCTGAAAGTGATTGTCCGCGAAGGGGTCCCAACAGGTCTTTAGCGGTAACGGTTCCTTCGGCGAGGATACCGTTGAATACTCCCGGAATCAATTTCGGCGGAGGTCCTGACGGATAGAGCCACAAGACGGCGGTATTGACTTTGTACATGTCTCCGAGATGAAGATGTGCCATGGTGATATCCGCTACGTTTCGGACGTCAACCACATAATGCAGATTAAGTTCATCTTCATCAGGCCGAAACGCGGCCTCAGCCGATATCCTTTGCCCGTCGTCGGTTAATATACAGTGATAACCGCCTTTGTCCTGTGCAGAAAGCATATGGAGTCCAGGAACCAAAAAAGCCGCGAGAGCGAAAAACGTCGATCGGAATACCCATTGATTTCGATTCAAGGAATCCTCCTCTTGTCCAGGTTTTTAACGTTACATGAAAACCGACCCAAGATCAGCGGGCTGACTGCTGATTGAAAGGCAATGATACCCGGAAGGTAACCCCCTTCGTGGAATTCCGGGAAAAAGAAATCTCGCCCCCATGGGCCTCTACTATCTGTTTCACAATGGATAGTCCCAATCCGGTTCCGTTTCTTTTTGTCGTGAAAAAGGGCTCGAAAACACGTTCCTCCCCATCTTCACTGATCCCGTGGCCACGGTCCGAGACCTCTACACGCATCGAATCTTTTCGCATGTTGGTCCTGATAATAACCTCTTCCCCGGGGGGAGAAGCCTGTATGGCGTTAACAATAAGATTCAATAAAACCTGTTTGACCCTGGATCTATCCAAAGTTATAGGCGGCAATGACGGATCCGTCTGCAATTCTAATCTAATCCCGGCCTCTCTCGCCTCCGGTTCCGCAATCGTCACACAATCCTGAGCGATGTCATTGAGTTGTATCTCCGTACGATTAAGCACCAGCGGCTTGCCGAAATCCAGCATCTCCCTGACCATGGACTCCAGTCTGGATGTTTCACTGACGATGATTTTAAGCTTTTTTTGATCAAGACTTTTCGCATTCAAGTTCCTTTCCACCTGCCTTGAAAACCCACCGATGGTCATCAAAGGCGTTTTCATGTCATGGGCGATTTCGGATACCGCTTTTCCAATCGCAGCCAACTTTTCAACACGGCGCATCGCCGCCTGTTCTTTTCTCTCTTTTTCGGCGAGGTATCCAAGGATCAAGGCGATAAATACATACAGCCCTCCCTCCAGTATCACTTCAAAATCACTCTGCAGGCCCTGCCATTGAAGGGTTGCATAGGGAAGATAAAAAAGGATAACGGAGATTGAGACACCAGCGGCTCCTTTTAAACCGAACCAAAAACTTCCCAATACAAGCGGCAAATAAAACAACGTCCGGTAAATTGCATGATGAAACTCCAAATCATGGAGCGTGAAATAGTGCAGGAATAAAATCACAAGAAGCAGAACACAGAGAATAACGATTCTTGAATGATTACTTTTAAGGGCCATTAGATAGTATAATTATCTTCCTTGGTTGATTTTTCTCAGAGTCCTTAACTTTGAAATTTACCGTGTCCGCTGCATGGTTCATCTACATATACTTTAAATATATCTCAATATATGACATTAAGCTATTTTCAAGAATCTGGCGTTAACGGCCACGATCACTGTGCTAAGCGACATCAAAACCGCGCCCATGGCCGGTGACAGAATCACACCGTATCCATAGAAGACACCGGCCGCCAGGGGAATGGCAAAGGCGTTATAGCCCGTGGCCCACACTAGATTCTGGACCATTTTGCGGTATGTGGCTCGGGCGAGACCCAGGATCGATACTGCATCCATGGGATTACTCCTGACCAGAATGATGTCCGCTGTCTGGATGGCCACATCCGTACCGGCACCAATGGCGATCCCTATATCCGCCTGGGCAAGGGCCGGGGCGTCATTGACCCCGTCACCCGTCATGGCTACGACCAAGCCTCTTGCCTGCACTTCTTTGACCTTGTCCGCCTTATCCTTTGGCAGGACCTCCGCGAAATATTCGTCCAGGCCGATTTCTTCGGAAACCCACTGGGCGACCAGCTCGTTGTCTCCGGTGAGCATCATACAACGCAGGCCCATTTCTTTGAGTTCGGCGATGGCTTTTTTTGACTCATCTCGAATGATATCCGCCAGGGCTATGGCCCCCTTGAGGTCTCCATCCATAATGATAAAGACAACCGTTTTTCCTTGAGAATTGAATTTTTCAATCCGCTCGTCATCCATGACGATGTCATTCTCCTTCAGGAAGCCTGGACTGACGACCTGTACGTCTTTTCCGTCTACCCGGCCCCGGGCCCCTTTCCCCGGGATAGACTTAAAGTCCTCTACCTGCGATGGGTTTTCCACCGCGGCGGCGATCCCCTTTGCAATGGGATGTTCCGAGTGAGTTTCTACGGAAGCGGCATATTGGAGCAATTGGTTTTCATCCATGTCGTCTTGAAAAACAACCGTATCCGTCACACCGAATTCCCCTTTGGTGAGTGTGCCGGTCTTATCAAAGATGATCGCCTGTATGTTTCTGCCCCTTTCAAACGACGCCCTGTCCCTGATCAACAGGCCGTTCTTAGCGGACAATGCCGTGGATACGGCTACCACCAGGGGGACGGCAAGCCCCAGGGCATGAGGGCACGTGATAACCATCACCGTCACCGCTCGTTCCAATGAGAAGGCAAAATCCCTGCTCATAAAGGCAAACCATACAATCAACGTAATAGCTCCGCAAGAAAGGGCGATAATGGTCAGCCACAGTGCGGCCCGGTTGGCCAGATCCTGGCTTCGGGATTTGCTCTGCTGGGCCTCTTCCACAAGCGCGATGGTCTGCGACAAGAATGATTCCTGACCGGTTTTTTGAACTTCGACGGTTATGGAACCTTCCCCGTTGACGGCACCCCCGATGACCTTGGAACCGACTGTCTTTTCAACGGGTTTGGATTCACCCGTCAACATGGCCTCGTTAACGGAACTCTCTCCCTCCACCACCTCACCGTCCATGGGAACCTTTTCTCCCGGCTTCACCAACACCCGTTCACCGGCTCCCAATTTTTCCACCGGAACCTCCTGCATATTTCCATCGGACTTGATCAAGTGAGCCGTTGACGGCATGAGTTCGGCCAACTCTTCCAGGGCGCGGGATGCACCCATTACGGATTTCATCTCAATCCAGTGACCCAGGAGCATGATGTCGATCAGGGTTGCCAGTTCCCAAAAAAACACCTTACCGCTCAAACCGAACACCACCACGCTGCTGTATGCATAGGCGGTGGTAATGGCGATGGCGATCAGGGTCATCATGCCGGGCTGTTTTTTCCCCAGTTCATCGAACAGACCTTTAAGGAAAGGCCAACCGCCGTAAAGGAAAACAAAAGAAGATAACAGCCAGAGCACATAAGCATCCCCCGGAAATGTGAATGCCTGTTTAAAGCCCAGGAAGGACTGAATCATAGGCGAAAGGATTAAAATGGGAACAGTGGAGATCAACGAAATCCAAAACCGTCTTTTGAAATCAGCCGCCATGTGTGCGTGATGGCCACCGCCTTTGTGGTCTTTATGGTCAGCATGACCTTTGCCTGACCCATGTTCCCCATGGCTCATGGTACGATGATCACCGGACATGGCACGACCATCTTGCTGCCCGTGATCGACGGATAAATCCTGCTTGCCTTGTTCATGCATCGTATGTTTCGCCATATATGTATTCACTTCTTATATCTCTAGTTCATCGATTACTTCCTTCAAAGTCTTCGCGGATGACTGTAATGCCTTTGTTTCCGTCTCATTCATCACAACGGGCACCTGCTTAAACACACCGTTTCTATTCAGGATCACGGGGATACTTAAACAAACATCTTTGATACCATGGTAATGATCGAGCAAGGTGGATACCGTGAGAACACTGTTCTCGTTCCGGATAATGCTGCCCACTATCCGCACCAGGGCCAGGGCAATGGCAAAATTGGTGTATCCCTTTTTAGTGATAATCTCATAGGCCGCGTTCTTGACCTGCTTGAAGATATCTTCCCTTTCATGGGGCGAACAATTCTTGCCACATACGGGGCAATAATCCAAAAAAGGGACACCCGCGATATTGACCAGGCTCCACAAAGGCACCTCGCTGTCCCCATGTTCACCGATAATATAGGCATGGACATTTCTCGGGTCCACTTTACAGTGCCTGCTTAAGAGAAACCGGAATCTCGCCGTATCCAGGGATGTGCCGGAGCCGATCACCCGGTTCATGGCATATCCCGAAACTTTCAGGGCCACATATGTCAGCACATCCACGGGATTTGAGACGATGAGCAATATACCCGGATCATGGGCCGTGATTTGAGGAATGATTTCTTTAAAGATTCCCGCATTTTTACGAACCAGATCCAGTCTGGATTCTCCCTCCTTCTGAGCGGCACCGGCGGTTACCACGACGACATCAGCGCCTTTACATTCCGAGTAGTCGCCGGATTGAATGATGGTCGGTTGCACAAAAGATAAACCATGATTGAGGTCCATGGAATGGCCCTCGGCCAACTCCGGATGAATGTCCACCAGAATAATATGGGATGCCAGACCGCTTGACATGAGCGCGAATGAAAAAGTCGCCCCTACTTGCCCTGCGCCGACCACCACCACCTTCCGGGTTTCCAGCCTATCTTTTTCCAAGGTCTTTAGATATTTTTGAGGGTCCTTCTCAAAGGCTGTCCTGCAGATTTCGCTGCAAAAATAATAGGGCTTCCCCTGGTACGTAATCGAGTAAGATGCTTGATCTCGCTCCACCTCCATGCCGCAAACCGGGTCTATCGCTGTAGTCATGTCTTTATCTCCTTTATAAATAAGAACCTCTGCACCCAAGGCCTCTATCTGATCCCTAACGACTTTGAGCTCATCCGAGGAACGGCTTATCAAGGCTGCCCGTGCTCCTTATCTTGCCATGGCCAAGGCAACAGACCGTCCTAACCCCCTTCCGGCACCCGTGATGATTGCTGCTTTGCCTTTGAGCTTCATAAATTTTCCCAGGGGCCTATATCTAAGGTCCCTCTTCTCCTTTTATAACGGTATCGTTATAGTCCTGAAATTCCCATCCAAAAATGATCCATCTTTTTACCGGATCGTTTCAATACGGGAACACATGTATTTGCCGGCTTCATTGACGGTAATTCGTATGGTTTCATTTTTCTCTAGACCGGCATGCCATTAAAAGTCTCAAAATATTCTTGACATGCTTCACTGCCTCAGCCCTACCCTCTTCCTCGGAATTGAGGTAGAAGGCAGAGCCTGCCCTATTCCTGATAAGGGGGTGAGAGCATGGCCAATATGCGGTATCGCCATTTCGGTGTTCAGGCGGAAAAAGAAGATTATTCCAATGTCTCTTGCCTCTTTTCGGCCATTCAACACGCGGAATATATCCATGTACAGGTTTGTGAGGTATGCGGCTATACCCTTGGAAAGCGGTGCACCGCATAAATGCACGGTCTGCGGCGCGGGAAAGGGAAATTAGAGGATCGAAACTCGAAGGATATTAGTTATGGAAGATTCCATATGGCTAGTGCTTTGATGGGCAGGCTTCATCCATTGAGCCCAAAAGGATTATGGAGAATGTGCAAAACGAGCAATTTCGCTTAATATTTTTTTGCTAGAGAAATTTTATGATAAACGGTTTTAAGGCGATGTTAGGTGCTTCTGGATACAACCAAGATACGATCAACATTATCCATATCACACCCTCCATAAAACATTGTTCGCTCGATTATTCCCAATATTTGGGCCGGCCGTAAAAATCATACAATCTAACTTCATACTCCCGATTGATCGGGGCGGAAGGATTATATTCCGGGCCGTTTTTGATCATCTCTTTCGTCAAATTGACCTGCACCTCTTTTTCATGCCAATCCACTGACTCGATCCAACCAGGTGATGCCAGGATCTTCTTACCCGGTATCCAGTTTCGGGTATCCACAATCATGTACCGTATGCTCCAAGTCTTATCATCCAGGATAAAATCATCCACATGTCCAATGGATCCATCTTTCGCATGAATATGATAGCCGGTTACCTCGTGAGCTGAACGCAAATGCTTATCCTGCTCACTTTTCTCAGCCTTTTCAGTTTGTTCGGCTGCTTCCATTTGTTTTTGGATGAACAGGGCGCTAGGGTATGATGCCGCACCCCATATCCCGGCACCTTCCCAGTAATAAGGCCAGCCATAGTATCGTGACCACTTGATTTCATGTTGCCGGCTGACCGGCGCATGTTCATCTAGATGGGGTGCGTCTTCGATCTGTTTTTTGGTGAGCCGCACCGGAAAAAGCCTGGAACCCCAGTCGGGCTCTCCCAATGAAATGGGAGAAATCAAGACTTTTCGACCGACCAGCCACCTGCTTGTATCCGCCACCATATAACGGATCGTCCAGGTCTCATCATCAAACAGGAAATCCTTGCATCTCCCGATCAAGCCGTCTTCCGCTTCCAGTGTATAGTTAAAAAGCTCTTTTATGCTTCGAAGCATTTTTCAGCCCCCCTTTCCTTACAAATGATAATGAAAAACCTAGCACAAGAGAAACATTGCGTGAATCAGGTAAATCCAGTATATGCTTTCCCTAAACTACGTATTTCATTTTATACCACAATCGTTCCATCTCAAGATCAACTCGCATAAATTGATCTATTCATCAAATACAGCTTTGACCTCATGCGCTTGAAAAATGGTACATTAAAATGGCCTCGATGAGAATTTACATTAATGTTTTCCGGAGTATCCGAAAGAGGCGAGAGAAAAGGTTAATGGTAATCCAATGCCCTTGTCCCAGAAGAAAAAATACTGGTAAGATTTCGGATAATTCTAGGGCATCCTATATTAATTATTTGAAATTACATGTAAAATCGCATGACTTCAAATCCGGTTTAAAGATCTGATACCCTCATAGACAGGTTCGATTCCCATGCACTTCCGCCACTATAAAAATCAAGGAGTTAAGGTATTTTCTTAATCCCCTATTTTATTTTTGGATCCCGTATTTCGTGCATACGATATCAATAATGACGCCATAGATTATTCCCGCAATAAACCCTGTTAAATCAAGGAAATCCGTCCCAACGAACAATGAAAGGCTTACCATAAAACCCAGCACCGCTCCTCGTAGCCCGGATGATATAAGTTTATTTGAAACAGGTGAGTAGAAACCTATCATCAACCCCATGATCACTCTGTTTAACCAGGTCGCGAACAGAAAAACACCCGTCGCTTGGTCTCCCATCCTCAAATGGGCACCCAAAACACAAAAAACACCGAGAACCACTCCGGACAACAAACCAATCAACGATCTTTTATTCATTTTAGCCGCCTTTTTTCAATTTGTTAAAAAGTGTCTATCCCTAAACAATCGAAACTCCATCTCGCTGATCCACTCCTATGAAGGAATTTTTTAGGAATTTCTATTTTTTAATGAAAAACCCCGCCAAAAAGACGGGGTTTTTTATTGCTGATAGCGTGGATCCATAAACCTTCGTATATGGATGAACACCAGTTAGTGTTATTTATCCATCCATGCATCCTCGGGTACCCAGTCATTCCAATTGGCAAGTTTCAAGAAAGCGGCATCTTTAACATACTTTTGCAGAGCGTAGGCGCCACCGCTGGAATAAACTGGAATAGTGACCGTCCTTTCATCCATCATCCTCACCGCCCTCTGTAAAAGATTGACGTCGGGTTGTACGGTCGCTACAGCCTCGTCTATTAGAGTGTCGATCTCCGGGAATCTTTTCAGGACCGGAAAGTCGGAACTTTTAGACGATATATAATACTGCATGGTCTTCCCGAAATTTTGCCATACAGCGAAAGGCTGCAATAACAAACCATTATTCCAGCCTTCGGTGCGGGTGGACATAAACTTGCCCATGGGAACCTGCTCGATTTTGACCTTAATCCCGACAGCACCCAAATAGCTCTGAATAACCGCAAAAACATCCGGCGGCGTACCTGGCATGGGCATAAGCATTGTTTCAAACCCCTTGGGATACCCCGCTTCCTCAAGAAATTTTTTTGCTCGTTCAGGATCGTATGCACGGCCTTTGAAACCTTTTATGTACGCCGGATTATCATCAATAGGCATCTGATACTGAACCTTCCAGAAGCCATAACCCAACGCCTTCACAAAGGCCTCCCGATCCAGGGCGTGTGAAACGGCATTTCGAACGCGTTGGTCCGCGTAAGGAGAATCGGTGTTGCCGCTGTCGGGAATAAGGTTTAAACTCGCGTTAATCTTATAAACCACATTAAGCCCCACGGCCTCCATATCTCTCGTGTTTTTCCCGAGTGTTACACTTTGTACGTCCGCTTCACCGGCCTTCATTGCCGCGGTCTGGGTCATAGGATCTTTGATATATAACCATTCCACGCCATCAAGGTAAGGCTTACCTTTTTGCCAGTATCCTTCAAATTTTTTATAGGTACAGTTCACATCCCGCTGAAAGCTTTCGAACTCGAAAGGGCCTGTTCCAACCGGGTGCCAGCCTAGCCACTCCTCGCCTTTTGTCTTATATGCTGCTGGAGATACCATCTTGCGACCGACTAAATCGAGCAGTCCGGTATTCTCAAATTTTGTGAGATGGATACAAATGGTATAATTATCGATCACATCGATGGATTTCCAATCCTTAGCTTCAGGTTTTTTATTATCGATATATGCCTGCAGATTGAATTTTGCCGCCTCGGCATTCCAATCGGTTCCATCATGAAACTTGACTCCCTTCCTCAACTTGAATGTAATGGAACCTTTATCCGGTGCGATGGACATGTCCGTGGCCAGTATCGGTACATAATGACCCTCCCACTCTTGTCGCATTAATGGCTCGAGACATGGACTTGCGGCCAATGAATCCAAACCACGGGTTTTGATAGGCCACCCAAAGGGGGTTCCCGGACCCGAAAACCGGATAATACGCAGTACGCCGCCATATTTAGGGCTTGATTGGGCATTAGCCTTAAAAGGATGGACAATCCACAACAAGGATATGGCCAATATTAAACTTAAACCCCTCCTCATTACTCTCGACATACTTCTCATCGGTCTCCTCCCGTGAAAAAAATTAAAGTATTATTCTCTAGTTATTTGGAAAATCCCAAATCATCTTATGAAAAATGAAATACAGTGTCATTCGAAAGGGTGAAAAAATCTTATGAATCATCTATAGGTTCGACCGGTTAGAAAATGATGAAGCATCCAAGTGTGTATTCTTATTCAATGAGAAGCCGGCATCATTTTTGTAAAAAAAGGGTTGAAAAGAGAATTTTCTTCTCTTAGGGAATCGTAATACTATGGGAAAAAATCTGAGATTTCAATAAAAATATGTAAACTTTTTCCCAATGATTAACTTCAGATTCCTATTTTTTAAGATTTCTTTGCATAAAATCAAGACCTTCTTTCTCCGCACTCGGTATAACTAACTTAAATTTAAAGACAATTTATCGGAAAGTCCAAATGGCACATCCCTTGCTGTTCCAATAAATCAAAGATGTATTGACTAATAGGAGGGAGAAAGAATGAACAAACTATTTATAACATTTTATGCCTCGCTGATGGTCTTCCTTGTTTACAGAATAGTCGCAAGCCTGACCAGCTAAAAATGATTAAGGTTTGAAACATATTAAGGCTTTAAAGTATACATCCGAACCTGACTAATGCCTCATTCGTCGAATTTGGATGATCGCGTTAGTTCAGGTTGACCATCAATCAAGGAATTGCCCTTTCCGCTCTCGTGCGCTTTGCTGATCTCCAGACCTGCCTTGTAGCAAATCTTTTTGACTAGCGATCCACCATCCATTATGGTAATTAAAATATCTAAAATATCTCATTCCAGATATACAGATAAGATATGGAAAAACCATTTATTTCAAAGCTATTCCTGGCTGTATTATTGGGCTTTAATATTTTGTTGTTTATGCTCGCCTGGACGTATTTATCAGCCATTGTACTGGCTTTTCTCATTTCCAGTGCATTTTATCCCATATTTTCCAGGGTTAAAAAAGGCCTCAAAGACAACGAAATAGCAGCCAGCCTTTTAATGACCCTTCTCATAATGATGATATTGATTGTTCCTGTGAGCTGGTTTATTGGGGCCTTGTCCAATGAAGCCTTTGATTTTTATAATCGAACAAAAAATTCCGTTACCCTACAAGAAATTCAGCAAGGGATTTTAGGTGATTCTGTATGGGCGCAACGGGTAAGGAATATCACTGAATTGGCCAACATTGAACTCAACCCTCAAAATATCCAAGAATTAACCACTGCTATTGGTAAAAACGTCGGTCTTTTTCTGGCCAATCAACTGAGTGCCGTTGCGTCCAATCTTTTGGGATTTTTGGTTAATTTTTTCCTAATGATGTTGATTGTCTACTATATTTTTAGAGACGGCGAACGACTCAAGAACTATATCATGGATCTCCTCCCCTTCCCTGCCAAGCAACAGGAATTGGTGGTGAACAAATTCCGTGAAATGGGACGTGCCGTTATCTTTGGGAACGTCCTTTCCGGAACGATTCAAGGTATTTTGGGCGGATTCGGTTTCTTTTTATTCGATTTGGGATCCCCCCTTCTTTGGGGTACAATTATCGGCTTTTTGGCATTCCTGCCGATTATCGGTGCCTCAGTTGTTTTTATACCTACCACCATTATAATCTTGCTGATAAAAAAAAATATTGGAATTGCGGTCGGGTACCTTCTTTATAATATGGCATACAGCTCAATTATAGAATATTTCTTCAAGCCACGATTCATCGGAAAAGGCATGCGAATGAATCCAATCCTCGTCTTTATCGGCATCCTTGGGGGATTAAAGCTTTTTGGAATCTTGGGTATTATTTACGGTCCCTTAATCATTACGATTTTTATCACCTTGGCTGAGATCTATCGGCTTGAATACAGCGATACCGTTTCCTCAAAGCGAAAAGAAATTCAAGAAAGGCTCGGACCTCTTTAAAAAAAATCACCCTTTTTTTGTTTAAGCATTTCCAAAAAGGTCTCAAGCCGAATAGCGGTTCGGTTATCAAGGCTTCCGGGTCTATCCCCTTCAAGGGTCAAGATAGGTATAGGCAAGACATCGCGCAAGATGATGTCATAAAGCTGCCGAAAACAGAAGGTTTGGGTATAGTGGATCAGGCCATCCAGCGATCTTTCTTGAATGGCCTGTGATATATCCGCTATTCTTCCTTCAATACCATAAGGATATGTGTATCTCAGATATTGCTCAACAATATCGGTGGTCTCAAAAGGCATACTGAATTGTCTTTGTACTTCATTATAGACAACCCTTCCGCCAAATGCTTCGATGTATCCATACAAGTTACCAAAGATGGGAGGTACACCGAGAAATCCTAGCCGGATTTCATTCTTTCTCGGTTGGCGTTTTTTCAATTCATCGAAAAATACATCCAATTCCATTTCATACTTATCCGGATCCGATCCAAAGTCCGAGCTTCCGACTAAAAAGCGATGATTCTCCTCCCCGGTCACCACATTATCCTGAAATGTCAGCGTGTCTAATTTGCCAAGTTTTTTTCTGATACGATCCAATCTTTTTTTTGACATTTCAACGTCTTTCCATCTGACGGAAAAAGTACGACAAAGTCTTTGCATCTGTGTTGTCAATTCATAGCGACCGCGGTTTGATGGGAAATCAAACCGAATAACCTGAACACCTTTTCGCGAAAGAATCTCAGCGAGTGCGATTGTGTTACTGCAATCCCCACCTGTAACGGCAATGACCTTTGTAATGCCATGATTCATGACAACGGAATAAATGCCTTTGATCCATGCACATATATTATGCGGAAAACCCGCGGATTCAGCCTGGATCAAAAGTTGCTCCGGTCTTACGGAACGGATAAACAAGTTATTGAGATCAACGGGTTCAAGTCCGGCTGCAAATAAAATTTCAACAGGTATGGTGGATGTTAAACCGATACTTGATGAGGTGAATTCAGATCCAGCCAAAAAAATCAGGCCTCCACGGAATGAAATCGAAAACTCGGCAGCTCAAGGCAGGTGAGCCGATTTCCATATACCGCTCCCGTATCAAGCCCTATTTTCGTGTCCATAATCAAGGGATCGGAAAAAGGGGTATGACCGAAGATGACCTTTTTACCGAAATCATAATCCGAGAATATAAAGGAATCTCTGATCCACAACAGATCTCGTTCATCTTGATCCTGAATTTCAATACCGGGTTGAAAGCCTGCATGAACCACATAGTATTCATCCAGTTCGATCATGGTAAGTAAAGATTGGTAAAAAGCGATATGGGAAGATGGGAAATAAACATCCCCATTATTTCTGGTATAACTGGCTAAAGTTGTCTTTCCGCCATTATATAAGAAAGTCCTAATATCACCATCATTTAGATAATTTAGGAGCATATCCTCATGATTTCCCTTCAGACATTGGATATTTGAGGATTGATTGATAAGTGATAGGATATAGTCCACAACTCCTTTTGAATCCTCTCCTCGATCAATATAATCACCTAAAAAAATGAGCCGATCTTTATCAGGACGCCATTTAATCTTCTCAATCAAATTCAATAAAGCACTTAAGCATCCATGGATATCGCCAATGATAAAAGTCTTATTTTTTGTCATTATCATTTCTCGAAAATAAACCGAACGCGATCTCGTTTATCGAGTCTCTGAAGGCCTGCACTCCCAGCCGTTGCCAAAGCCTCACGGTACTCATGCGCTTGAAGACGACGATTAATCATTTTATCCTCAAGAACATTTCCACATGGACGATATTGATCCATAATATTCACATAGCTATTGGAGGATATCTCTTTGGATAAAAAAGAAAGGATATCTCCCGTTCCCGCTATATTATTGGGCATCACCAGGTGCCGAATAAGAACCCCTCTTACAGCAAGGCCTTGATCATTTAAAGCAAGATCACCTACCTGCCGATGCATTTCTTTTATGGCCTGAATAGCGATTTCTCTATAGTCAGGAGCTTGACAATATTTCTGCGACCAATATTTATCCCAAAATTTGAAATCCGGCATGTAGATATCAAAGATGCCGTCTAGGATTTCCAATGTCTCTTTTTTATCATAGCCGCCCGAATTATAAACAAGGGGTATATGTAACCCATTATCAATCGCAATGACCAGGGCCTCCAGTATTTGCGGAACAACATGGGTCGGCGTCACGAAATTGATATTGTGACAGCCCCTCTCCTGCAATTGAATCATCATGGTGGCCATCTGTTCAGGATATACCTCCATACCTTCTTTTAGGTGGCTAATCTCAAAATTTTGGCAAAAACCGCATAAAAGATTGCATGAGCTGATGAAGATTGTCCCTGAACCATATCGCCCCACCAGTGGAGGTTCTTCACCAAAATGGGCATTGAAACTGGCCACAATCGCATTTCGCCCAGTTTGGCAGAATCCCAATTCCCCATTAAGACGGTCAACTCCACATTCACGAGGACATAGTCTGCAAGAACCCATCAAAGAAATAGCCGTCCGAACACGTTTCATAAGAGTATTGTCTTGGGCTAGTCTGAGATAGGCGCCTGCCATAATGGATCCTCAAAAACAACATCCTTCTCGCAACAAAGGCATGTTTTCGTGAGGCCTATTCAAACACCCAAAACAGTTGATCGACATAGGCCCGCACGGTTCTTAGAGAAATTTTAAAAATCGTGGATACTATTCCGTCATCTGGTAAAACGGGCATCATTATAATCAGATAATTAAATAATTCAAGTCGCATATGCCCATACCTTGACGATCTCGAAAAAAGCCGTCACCCAGGCCGTGGCTTAGAGATCATGTAACTACTTGAAAAGACGGGATTCCATTCTCCAACGGAATGACCAAAATATGTGTTTTTCGACGTTTTACGAGACCATTAACCTTAGCTTTATCCTGTTATGGCGGTTATCGAAAAACGATAACGAAAAGCAAGAAGGTCGAATCTATTTTGGACACCAATGATGTTTTCTAGTGATCCATGATTGAATTGACCGGAGCCGTCTCTGCTGTCAAGTCATGGATCCTTTTCAGTATGGGGGGGTGTGAATAGTTGAATAGGACGTACAATGGATGGGGATACAAATTGGCCAGGTTATCTCGGGCCATATTTTTTAGCGCATGTATAAAAGGTCCTTTCCTGTTAGGTGTTCTGAAAATATATTGATCCGCTTCCCTTTCGAACTTTCTGGAGATGGCCATTACGATGGGTGATAAAAAAAATTCAGCAGGCTCCCAAACGGTTGCGATGAGAAAAACGCCTATATATGGATGAACCTTTGGAAATTGGAAAGCATCATAAAGCGTCTTCCAATCTAGCATTAAGGACGCGATAAAAAAAAGGAAGAAAGTTACAACGCCCATAATAATCGTTTGCTTTAGTATATGTTTGCCTTTGAGGTGGCCTATTTCGTGGGAAAGGATGGCTAATATCTCTTCATGATTATGGGATCGAAGCAACGTGTCAAACAAGACAATTCTTTTGGTTTTCCCCAACCCCGTGAAATAAGCATTGGTATGGCGGCTTCTACGCGCCGCATCCATCTGATAAATATCTTTAATATTCAGCCCTTCCTGTTCCGCCAGGCTTCTGATCTTTTCAGCTAACTCATTATCCTCAATGGGAACGAAACGATTAAATAAGGGGGCAATCATAGTCGGATATATGGCCATCATTAGGATCTGAAATAAAAAGAAAAATAACCACGCCAAGATCCACCAGGTTTCCGGGGCGTACTGGATAATCAACAGAAGTGATGTAAGCAATATGCCGCCTAAAAAAATCCCTACCATTAAGGATTTAAGAAGATCAATAATCCATGTTCCAAATGTTCGGGTATTAAAACCGTATCTTTCTTCTATATTGAAAATTTGGAACAATTCAAAAGGCAGATTAATCACAGCTGTAATAAAGCCTAAAACCGCAAAAAAACATAGGCCCGCAGGAATAAAATGAAAACCATCCAAATAATCTGCCACGATTGGGAAAAGACCAAAAAGAATCATTCCCAGGAAGATCATTTTTTCGATAATGGTTCGGATGATAGATAATTTTGCATTATCAATCGTGTAGTGATTGATATTCTTAAGCTTATCGGCATCAATTATTGCATGTAGACCTTCAGGGATGTGATCCCCCTTTAATTTAAGATGCTTTACATTCAGATAATCAATAAATAAATCCGCCGCTAAGGTGATAGTAAATACCAATAAATAGGTAAGCGTGAGCCAATTAAATGAAATTATTCCCATAATAAAACCAATAAACAAGCATCCTTTAACGAGGATGTTTAAGGGTTCGAAAGATCAGATATTTTATAAAATTTTACCAAAAATTGCAAATTTATTAATCAGTTAGGCCATATATTCCTTTTGAATTGCATGATTATTTTAAAACAATATGAACCGATAAGATATCCTTCCTTTCATTGACTTTATACACAAAATAATGTTAAAATAATATAAATAGAGCTGAAAATACATCTTTATGCGTATTTGGGCTAATTTCATTATAGGACGAATAAGGTTTCGATTTTTTAGAGGTATTTATGGAAACAAGGCAAGTGTTATTCGATAGTCGAATGTTCAATACGATTATCAATTTTCTTATCGACATCCCTATATTTGATTCTCTTTCATCCGATGAGCTGCGGATTGTAGCAAAGTATATGAATTTTATGGATTTCAAACCCCGTGAAACTGTCTTTCAAGAAGGAGATAAGGGAGACTATGTCTGTTTCGTAGCCGCCGGTTCACTGAATGTCTTGAAAAAGAATGAGACAGGAAAGCAGGTAACCATTGCGACATTGAATAAGGGGCGATCAATAGGTGAGATGGCCGTGATAGATGATTTCCCTCGTTCCGCCACGGTTAAAGCCCGAAATGATACAACTCTGGTTATATTAACCCGGAAAGGACTTGATTTAATAATAACCAACCATCCGAACGTCGGCGTAAAAATCTTAAAAGGCATTTCCAGATTGCTTAGCATGAATCTGCGTAAAACATCCAGTCAATTGGCGGATTATATGCTGCCGTTGAGCTAACGCTATGGATGTATATTCCTAAACCGATCATGAACTTTTTCAAATATTAAAAGAAATTCCTTTTGGCGCTTGACAACTTTCTCGATGTTTAACTATATTTCTGCGATCTAGAAGGCGTATCAAAACCGCGTTGTACTCAAAAACGAAAAATCACAGTATGCTCAAAAAGGAGGTCGTCAATCTTATGAAAAAAAGCGCATTAGGCATTTATTTAATCATTTTCTCAGGTCTCATTTTTTTTACAATGGGGGTCCTATCAGCAGCGGACATTCCAGATGATGTCACGGTTGAAAATCAAGGCTATAAAAAAAATCAAAAAGGTTCCGTGCATTTATCCCATAAAAAACACAGTACGGAATATAATGTGGCTTGCACCGACTGTCATCATGAATATAAAGATGGGAAAAATATCTGGAAAGAAGGCGATCCTGTAAAAAAATGTGTTGATTGCCATAATCCGGAAAAATCAGAAGGCAATATCAAAAAATTACAACTTGCATTTCATAGTAACTGTAAAGATTGCCACAAAGAGCCCAATAAAGCTGGAAAGAAAAATGGGCCGACAACCAAATGTAATGACTGTCATGCAAAGGAATAATGGCTTTTTTCTTCAAATTTAAAAAGCCGCTCTTGAGCGGCTTTTTAAATCCTTCAATGACCGAAATAAGCTCACTAAAAAGATACAATCACCTGGGAAAAGATATTACAATCCAACTTCGAATCTCACTCATTTACTTTCAACTTGGCCTGAATGTTTTCAAATGTCTTAGATCCGATGCCTTTAATCTTCATGATATCTTCGATGTTTTTAAAAGGACCGTTTTTTTCCCTGTATTCTACAATGCGCTCAGCATAACTTTTGCCGATCCCCTTTAACTGCATGAGATCTTCCACGGAAGCGGTATTTAAATTAATCTTGCTGTCTTCCTCAGCCGCAGCCAACGATATCATGGAGAGAAATACCAACGCTACAATGAACAATGAAAGAATTTTTTTTTCAATTTGCATTTTTTGATCTCCTTTTTATGTTAAATAATTAAATTATCCTGGATATATCACCATATTTAAATAATTTTTATAAATTTCCCAGGGATAAAACGATCATTTAAGTGAAGCTAAAGTAGAAATATATCCAGTTAAGATTGCATATACAGTACAATATATATGCCAAAAAAAATATTTTTATGTCTTTTATTATATTTCAATTTTAATAAGTCCATAAATAATAATTATATATGATATTTAAAACGTATTTATAAATCGAAAACAGTTTTTTATTTGATTTTTATTGATTCAATATGGAATATAAATCAAAATATCTGCATAAAAGCATGTATGAAGTTGCATCAAATATTGTGCATATCTTTAAATAATTCTTCTTTTATCTGTGTTTAGTTGCCATGATTGCAAATCTTGATATTTTGGCGTGGTTGAAAAAAACGAAGATATTTAGAGAGGTGAAAAAAGGGTAAAATCACAAAGTATGACTACGAAACTATCCTGTTTCAATTGTAAGCACTTTTATATTACATGGGATCCGAATTTTCCTTATGGATGCCGTGCCATGGGCTTCAAGAGTTGCGAATCTCCTTCCATGGTGGTCTATAAGAGTTCGGGTAGTGAATGCCTTCTTTTCGAGAGCAAAGGATCCAAATCCTAAATAATTTGGTTTTTGGGATGGTATTAGCATTTTCAGGTGAGTCGATGATAACTCCCCTAGACATATCAAACCTTCTTTATTTTTTTCAGAACCCTAATATCGGATATTCTCGTCATGGGATATTGACCATCCTGATCTTTTTCAAGATATTTGACCACATCCCATATTGTATTCAGGGCAACGCTCACCCCCAACAATGCCTCCATCTCAACGCCGGTTCGTGCTTGTGCGCCGATTGTGCAAGTGGCTTCAATCTTATTCTTTGATATGGCAAAATCCACTCGCGCTACGTCCAGGCTGATTTGATGACAATGGGGAATAAGAAGATGGGTTTGCTTGGCTGCGTTCATACCGGCGATTTCTGCTACTATGAGAGGATCACCTTTTTTGATCTTCCCGGCTTGGATAGCGGATATGGTATCGCTCGATAAATAAATCGTACCGGAGGCCACAGCAAGACGGCGAATGACCGGTTTTAAGGTCACATCTATCATTCCCATAATCATTTTCCTTTCAATTAGGCTAAAAACTCTCTTTTTTTGCATGCATCTTTTTTAATAAGGTCGACCGCCTGAATTAAGGCCTGAAAAACATTCTCTCGAATATCTCCTCCAATGGCCACAAACAGGATCTCATCTCCCACTTGAAGTTGGCCTTCATTAACTTCAGCTATAACTTCAATAATTCCAGGTAATTTTTTGATATTATTAATAATTATATTTAAAATACGCAAGTCATATGAAACCTGTATATGCTTTACCCTTTGACCATCACGGCTGGTTGCTCGCACAATACCAAGATGACTGGCGATCATGCCCATTTTCGAAGAATCTGGATGATTCTTTATTTTTTCGATCATTTTCTCAAGATCCATTTGAAATCCTTTCATCGACTACGTCGTCCAGTTTGAATAATTTCTTTACGATATCTAAATACGCATCTTTCGAGGACCTCCCGGCCCTCTCTTTTAAAACAAGGATTGGGTCATGAATAATCTTTTCGGCCAAAGATACGGTAAGGGATTCCATAGCCTTTTCCTGGGAAGGGGTCAAACCCCGCAAACCTGAAAGGCTTTTTTTTACTTCAGCCTTTCGTATAGCCTCTACCTTATCTTTTAATGAAATGATGGTGGGAACAATGTCAAGAGTTTCAAGCCACCTCTTAAATCGGATAACTTCCTCGGTTATGATTCGTTCAGCCTTGATGGATTCCTGTTTTCTCAAGGTCGTATTAACCTCAATGATCCCTTTCAAATCGTCAATGTCATACAGATAAACATTCCCGAGCTCATTGACTCTAGGATCTACGTCCCTTGGCACCGCGATATCAATAAAAAACAAGGGACGATTTCGTCGTTTTCTAAGACATTGTTTAACTTGCTCATAATGAATCACATATTCAGTTGACGCAGTGGATGAAATAATAATATCCACCTCAAGGAGCAGCGCTTCGATTTCCTCTAAAAATACAGCCTTGCCGTGAAATGTTTCCGCGATTTGAACGGCTTTTTCAAAGCTCCGATTCGCCACTACAAAGGATTCAATACCATGATTCAGGAGATGTCTCGCCGCCAATTCAGCCATTTCACCCGCACCAATCAGTAATACCTTCTTATCATTCAACTCATAAAAGATCTTTTTCGCAAGTTCCACTGCAGCATAACTGATAGACACGGCTGCCTCAGCGATACGAGTCTCCGTTCTTATCCTCTTGGCTACATGAAAAGCCCGGTGCATGAGACGATTTATGATTACACCTGACGTCTTTTCTTTAGCCACTGCTTTATGATAAGCCTCTTTTATCTGACCCAGAATCTGAGGTTCACCAACAATCATGGAATCCAAACTGGATGCCACCCTAAAAACATGCCGAATCGCCTCGATGTCCTCATGGATATAAAGGTTTGGTGTAAATTGCTCTTCCGGGAGATGACTTAATCGGGAGAACAATCCGATTGCCCATTTTTCAGCCTCAACCGCGCTTTCCGTTGTATAAATAGCCTCGATTCGATTACAGGTTGAAAGAAATAATCCTTCATGTATCCATTGTGATTCCCGCATGCTCGCTAGTGCCCGGTCTATATTATCTTTATCCCGAGCCAAACATTCTCTCAACTCGATGGGTGCGGACTCATGATTCATCCCAATATTCACGATTTTCATCATAGCCCCGCGTGACCTCCCAAGGCCTTAAAGCTATGATAATCGCTTAACCACATACTTCCACCAATAAAAGTGAAGATAAGGATCACAAAGCATGCTATGGAAATCACCGCCGCTCTTCGACCTCTCCAGCCAACCGCTAATCTTTCATGCAACAACACAGCATAAGATAGCCAGGTAATGAGGGACCAGATCTCCTTTGGATCCCATCGCCAATAACTGCCAAGGATATACTGTGCATATATGGCCCCGGTAATCATTCCCACGGTTAAAAACGGAAACCCATAAATAAGGGAATAATGATTAATCGAATCCAATGTTTCCAATGAAGGGAGACGTTTATAAAATGACCCATGTGTCTTCCGTTTTATTTGACGCTCCTGGATGAGGTACATAATCGCAGCCGCAAATGCAATGGCAAACATGGCGTCACCGATGAATATCGTTCCAATATGAACCGTCAACCATGTACTTTTCAGTACAGTACGAACCGCCAAATCCATTTTGGGGATCGCGGATGAGATAATCATCAGAACGGCCGCCAAGGGTGCAATGAAAGAACCCAACACCATTAATTTAAATTTATATTGAAAAACCAGATAGGCACCAATGATACACCATGCGAAAAACGATAAGGTTGATTTCAAACTTATGGCAGGAGCCGCACCCCACAATAAATATTGATGCACGAGCGCCAAGGTGTGAAATACGAAAGCAATCAACAATATGATATATGACCATTGAAAGATTTTTTGCTGCTGTTTGATTAGAAAAACAACAAACCCACCGGTAGCCACCAGTATCAAAAAAAAGGCAATATTTGGAAAAAGACCGACCATCATTCATTCATCCTTTTATATAGTTTGATACAGCTTCCCGTGAAAACCTATTTTTAAGAACCTTTTCAAGGATTGACGTCAATAAGCTCCAATCCTTTTCAGCGATCGCGTCCAAGGCCTTTGAATCCACCAGTGCGTGAAACACTCGTGAATTCTCCTCCTGAGAAAATCCCTGCGCCAAGATGTCTTTTCGGATCCTTCCCATGAGATCTAAAAATTCCGCATACTCATCGCCGAATTGATCGGATAAGCTTTGCCTGATCTTCTTCGCAAGGGCCGGGCTCTTTCCACTCGTGGAGACAGCAATTACGAGCTCACCGCGCTTTACAACAGAAGGGACAATAAAACTACAATCCTTTGGCTGATCGACCGCATTGATCAGTAAGCCCCGCTGCTTTGCCATTTCACCGACCTTGTGATTTAGATGCATATCATCCGTCGCTGCAATGACAAGAAATGCCCCGTCCAAGTGGCTCTCATTCAAATCCGGTCCCAAAAATTGTATACGATTCGCTTTTGCATAGCTCTGAAGTGCGGGTGTCAAGTCCTTGGCTATTATGTAGATATCCGCATGGTACTCCAGTAATGTGTCAATTTTTCGCTGAGCCACATTGCCGCCGCCAACTATGACAACTTTTCGGTCTTCAAGATCCACGAGGATAGGATAGTATGACATAAAAAATCCAATTCTATTAATGTTGATGGTCTCGTAAAAAGTCGAAAAACACTTATTTTTGTCATCCCCGTGAAGACCGGAATCCAGTCTTTTCAAATAAGTACAGGGACTCTGGACCCCGGCTTTCGCCGGAGTGACGACTTTTTACGAGATCGTCAATATTGTTTAATTACCCAGGCAAAATATCTATAAATGTGGATAAGCTTTAGTTTATTCTTTTATTTGATTGATGGATCATCGGCGTAATGGTCTTTCAAGATTTCCCCAATATTCGAACATCCCATTACCTCATCCATTGCTTTTTTCCCGTAAAAAGCTGTTCTATGTGGAGACTTATACCCTGCGTCTCTCCTTTACACATACTGATCCACCAATTCACTGATGAACGGATCAAGGCCCTCTGTACCTTTTTCCGCGATGATGTTTTGAATCAATTTTTCAATCTTTTGACGAGTCATTACATCCTTATCAAGATCGTCGGTAGAGTGATAGACCCCTCCTCTACGCCCGATTCGATAAATAATACGTTCATAATCACTCAATTTCTGATATTTTTTTATAACCGTCAACATCTTTTCTTTATCTTTCGGAAATCGTCCGCTCAACTCTTCAAGCAAATTCATGATATGGTCACTGGTGATCACGCTTGTGATGCCGTCTAAATTTTCGATAAACACCCTCAATTCTTCGGCCACCATATCATCTGTTTGCATCAAAAAAGAGCCATCCCTACGATCCTGGGCGAGTGGTATTCGGTCCGGGATCCTTAAGCTTCTGATACGGATAAAATGCGGGTTGATTTGGTTTAAAACATTCGCGGTTTCAACAGCATGTTCTCTCCACATCGCCTGGCCTCCCAATCCTGGCATGACATATTCGGATAATTCCATCCCAGCCTGGAGTACTTTTTGTCCGGCGTCGATATGCTGGGCGCTTGTAACCCCTTTCTTCATGAATTTCAAAAGTGGATCATATCCGGTTTCAAGTCCGACATGAATCCTATCAAGCCCAGCTTCCCGAATTGCCTTTAATGATTCAACAGATTTACGGACAATGGTTCTCGATCGAGAATAGGTGGTCACCCGTTTCATCTCAGGAAAGCTCTTTTTTAAAAAATCAAGCACCTCCACCAAGTCTCGGGTCTTCATGATAAGATTATCCGCATCCTGTAAAAAGCAGGCCCAGGTACCATAATGGAGCCAAACAGCTAGACTTTTGAAGCTCTCGCTATAATTTGCTCCTTGAAGAATACGGCTGATAACCGGTTGGACCATCTTTCCTTGATACCCCATCTGCCAGGATAAGGCCTTAATTTCATCGGCCATTTCTCGGGCCGTTCGAATATCCTGCTTTATCTCATCAGTCGACCTTAAAGAAAATTTTCTACCTTTATAGACCGGACAAAATCGGCATTGATTCCAAGGACAATTTCGAGTAAATCTTAAAAGAAGACTCCTGGATTCATTGGGCGGCCTGATCGGGCCTTGTTCAAATTGAAGTTGTTTCGTCATAATGAGACCAATCCTTACTATACATTATTATGTATATTCAAGATAATTATACCCCACCTGATGACCCGGTAAAAGAAGGAATAAGTTGGATGGGTTATGTTTTCACCTTGAATCTTTTGACAATCTCGTAAAACGTTGCCACCTCAGTGAAGGCTGATGTCCAGAAGTCATGGAACTGTTTGAAAAGGCCGGGTTCCGGCCTTCACCTGTCCGCGTTCGAACACGCACAGGCTGGCAGGAATAATAAAAACAGGTGTTTCCGACTTTAAACATGACCATCTAGCACTTCGAATGATAAATAAACCATTGACTATTAAGCTGATATTCTGGATATAGAGTCGGAATAAGAAATCGTCAAACACAAATTCTCACAATCGTGTTCATGTCGAAATGAATTGATGTGATGGTTCGAGTTCGAGTATCAACAAGGTAGGGAGATGAATGATGAGCAGTGCAGATATCTACATGATGGAAAACATGGAAGAATCCATTCGACTTGAGGTGAAAACCGATCCTGTGGCCGTTAAACAGCAGGCAACTTGGTGTGGAATAGAACCCGGGATGCGGATCTTAGATGCAGGATGCGGTCCGGGTGTGACGACATCTATCCTGCACAAGATGATTCAACCAAACGGCGAAATAATAGGGGTTGACTATTCAAAAGACCGTATCGATTATGCTCGAAAGAAATATGGGCAGGGAAAAGGAATATATTTTAAGATCCAGGACGTCCGACATGCCATGGACCATTTAGGCCTATTTGATCTTATATGGGTCCGCTTTGTCTTGGAGTATAATCGAAAGGAAGGCCTCGAGATTGTTAAAAATCTAACAAAATATATCAAACCTGGAGGAAAATTATGCCTGTTAGATCTGGATCATAATGGGCTTAATCATTATGAACTGCCAGGTGAAATGGAAACAATCCTGTATAAACTGGTTGATAGATTACAAAACGAATTTAACTTCGATCCCTATTCAGGACGAAAGCTTTATTCCTACCTATATGACTCCGGATATATGGATATCAGGGTGGAAGTCATCGCACATCATCTCATATATGGAGACATAAAGGATGAGGATCTTTACAACTGGCTAAAAAAAGTGGAAGTGATCTCAATGAGGGTGGAAGATCTTTTTCAGAATTACCCCGGTGGATCTCATGGTTTTTTCAGGGATTTTAACGCGTTTTTCTCTCATCCAAGACGTTTTACTTACACACCTTTAACCTTATCCAGGGGCACAAAACCTGAATCGTGATCTGCCAAAGATGTGACATGCCCTTTCATAGGATGGAAACCAAAGGCTTCAAAACGTCCAGTTTTTCCTCTGATCTTGCGTACTCCCAAATTTTTTATACCTTTACGAAGGGGATGATTGGACAAACCAATCCAGACATCCCTGCTCATGATAATGGGGCATTCATGAAAATCCTTGGTTAATTCCTGTAATCTGGCGGCGATATTCACCGTGTCACCGATAGCGGTATATTCCATCTTGGTCTTTGAACCGAGATTGCCCAAAATCGCATTGCCTGTATGCAGACCGATTCCAATGGCCATGGGCCTATCCCCTAAAATAAAATGCCTCGACATCTGGAAGATTTTACATGCCGAATTGAATGCGAGACTCACATGCTTTTCCAGGAGTTCAGGAGCGCCAAATATGGCCAAAAATCCATCGCCCGTATATTTATTGATATGTCCGCCTTCCTTGCTGATAATCACAGAACACTCGTCAAAATAACTATTTAAAAAGGTAAGTGCTTTTTCAGGGGCCAATCTTTCCAGGCTGGCGGTGAATCCACGAATATCCAGAAAGAAGGCCGTTATGGCGGCCATTTCACCTTTAAAGAGGTCTACATCACCTGAATTGACATATCTTTTAATGACTGGGGCGGGAACATACTTTTCAAACAATTTCCGTAAATTTTTTTCTCTTTCTTTGCTTTCCACTAATTTTTTATATGACATGGCGTTGCTGATACTGATGGCAATCTGGCTGGTAATACCCGTTAATAAGGAGATATCACTCTGTCGTAAAGGTCTTTTAGATTTCAGATTATCCACAAACAGCATTCCGATGGACTCCCCTTCATAGACAATGGGCAGACAAATAAATGACTTTGTTCCCATCTGTTTGACAAACTGTTGACTTCGTTGCGACAACGAATTCGATATCTCCGAGACATCATTGATTAAATATGGCTTTTGTTTTTTAAATGCCTGAACAGCCACACCCATTGAAAAGGGGTTATCGAGATGAAAATGAGAGCTTTGCAGAATATCCTCTATCTTTTCATCATATCCATACCCTATGCTATAGATCAAACGCGTTCGTTCTTGGTTGACCAGCCAAATGCCGCCACGGTCGAAATCGAGTCTTTTTTCCATGATGTCAACGATCTTTTTCAGTAGTCTGTCAATATCCAGCAGACTCGATGTGACCTGCCCGACTTCTTTGATTAATAATGAATCATTATAACGGATATCAATCTGATTCAATATGTGCTCGGCCGTATCCTTCTGATTTTGGATGGTCTTGATAAGCTCATTGTTTTCAAGGCTCTCTGAGTAAAACACGATCCCGACGATAAGCGCTGTGAAGAAAAAGACAGCGGCTGCTGATACTAGGGAAGGAAGAAAGAAATACAGGGCCGCACACGCCATGAGTCCGAAAGAAATCAAGTAATATCGAACGCGACGCCACATGTGCAAGGGAGCCTTTTCCCATGTGACGACATATCGACAAAGGTCATGTCCTTTATGGATGCAGGTGGTATGTTCAATTTCTGCATATTTATTGGTGAATAATTTAGCGATCGCCTCAAGTATGCCCATTCGATTTTCGCATTGATAAGGTTTTTCATGGACCCCGGGTTTTGGGATGGATATCACTTCCATCTTATTGGAACTGAGTCTATTCGTCTTGATGGTCGTGGCTTTGCTGATATGGACAGCGAACTTCTCTAATAACCAAAAAGCTGCTGATGGAGATAGAAATCCCACGACATATTGTCTTAAGGCTTGACCGGGAGCATTTGACGTAGCCATAAAACGACCGACTTCGCGAGCGATATCCGTTCGTCCTGTTTTCTCTTCCAGGACCTTGTGAAACCGGTCAACCTGCCATTGTGTGAACCAATGACCCTCATCCTCCAATTCATAGACGGTCATCCATGCATCATTTAAAAAGGACGCCATATCTATCTTTGGATAATGATGCCTGATATACTCCACGTAATTTTTGATTAACCGACTACTATAAAGCGGCTCATTTGTCTTGTCATCCGTGCTGCTCGAAGAACTCATGCGCATTTCCTTTTTCAGAAGATTAGTCTTGTTTCATATAGTGGTCAGAGTGTCCATCTTCGATCAATATTGTAATACATTCTTCGACTTTTAATGATTTGACTCCCAAGTTGTTTTCGATTTTTTCTACCAGCTAATGAACATCTTTGAACTTGTTTTCGGCAAATTGCATATATTCGTTTCCAAACCGGGTATTCATAATCCAGAGTTGATATTGCTTTTCATAAGGAACATTTTTATCCTTTACATATTCAAATGGATAAACCAAGAGCGGAACTCGATTCGAACCATACACGCCTATTAATTGAGAAATGCCAATGGATAAGATGTTCCAGGGAAGGTTTTCGGGATTGGTTACAATGACCTTTATTCCCCTCAAAAGCTCTGAAAAATTAATACCAAATTCAGACTGATTGACCACCAATACGGCATTCAATACATCTTCGAACTTAAGGGCATAGATTTTCCATTCTCGAATAAGTCCCAATCGCGAGTAGATCTCTCCCAGAGGTTCTTCGTCAGAATAATCTTTTTCAAGGCATAAAGCGTCCACAAGCAATCCTCCTGAACTGTGCCTATAGTATCGATCCAATTTCCCTAGATCAGAGGAGGTGCATTCCTTTAAAGACCACCCATCCGGTAGCCGAATACCCAAAGAAATCGCTGGGTAGGATAAGTATGCAAAAAGATCTAATGAACAAACGTTGGGATTCCCCAACTTTCTGGCAAAACCGCCGAAAACCCTATCCGGAAATTTATTCTCCGGTCTAAAATAAAACATGGCATAGTCCATCTTGGCGGAAGGCAGGCGGGCCAGGTCATAAAGATAATGGATGATCTGGTATAAAACGGTAAAGCCGTTCCGTCGACTATTAACACTCCTGGCGGCAAAATGATGTATCATCCATGATCGTTCATAGGCCCTGATCGCTGAGATGTAACCATAAATCTTCCCATTTTTTTGATAGACAAATTGCTTCGCGATCTCAGGATTGTTCTGATAAAGTTTCTGGTACGTTTCTTTCAAGATCTCCTTATTGGCCTGGAGAAGACGATATTTTTTAGGATAAAGAAAACCTGTATCAAAGAAAAATTCCCACAGTGCGTCCATATCCGTCGAATTGGAGACATAAACAGATGTCTCTTTCGCATTGGCTAGAATCTGTGTTAAGGCGCTATAATCGTTCACGCCCATATCCAATATGGATAGACCGGATCGCGTATGATTCTCGTTTTTGACGCTATAAATAACCTGTGCATTGCATGTTATTTCCATGCCCCCGGAGAAACGGATAATAAGTTCCGGCATGTGCATCCCGGGCATAAGGGTCCTTTCTTCATTCATTTCTATGACGGAGAATCCTAAAGATGTGATATCGTATATTTCCAATTGAACCTTTTTTCTAAGAATGGGATGCCGAAATATAACTGTTGGGGGAGGAACCAATTTTTGACGTACATGGCGAAATTGCCTTTTATTGGGGGGAACCCATCTCTTGTTGATAGGCGCCAGGACAACTTCTCTGTTTTTTGAATTTCCGACTTGTCGAATACAAAGGCAGAGACCTGAAAAAAACATATCCTCTTCATTTTGTAAATGGATGATGGCAGGTACTTCTGAATTAAACCAGAGAAAAGAAGAGGAATTTTCGGATTTAACCTTCACGCGGAATCCGGATGGGTTATAGTCCAACAAATTTCCGTTAGCCCGGAAGCCATTCTGAATCATTTGAACGTTGATATCCTTACATGTAAAACGCTTAGCATTACGTTGGCCCGTCATATAGCCGCTGGCAGGCAATTGAACGCGGATCTCATTCTTGTCAATTCCTTTAAATGTCGCGGGAACGACAATCATGGAACGGCCATCGTCTATGATGAAATGACTGAACTCGTATTCTCGAATATCCAGGTCCCCTGCATCAGACCTTGACAAACGGAAATAACCGACTTCATCACGGCAAGGTTTTGGATAGGCTTTGAGAAGGAGGGCTTCTTTATATTTTATATGACTGAACTGGAAAAGGACATATCCATCCAAAAAATGGATTCGATTCAATGTATTGACAAGAAATTTCTGATTAATGGCATCGGCTTTATTAGGCGTGGGCCTAAGGTTTTCTTGACTAGATAGCCATGAAGGGGGTTGATGTCCTTTTTCGGACAAAGGTCTAAGAGATAACTTATTATTCGATGATGTTTCCATTCCGGTGTTGATCTTTGCTTGATACTCTTCCATTCCTTTTTCCTAATATCAGATCCGAAACATTTATCTTTTCCACAGGGCACAACCTTGGAAAAAATCAATATCTTCATGCCCGATGGGCACTCAACCGGGAGATGCTGATCATTCAACCGGACTTTTGTTTCTCGGGCCGAAAGAACAATCGTTGCAAAAAAAACAAATAAAAACAACCACCTAGTCAATAAGCGGTTTCTCTATCCATTATTTTTAAATATAAGAGTCTTTAAATTGGGTGGAGGGAGAAATCAAAAAAATTTCTTTTTCAAAATGTTATATATAAGTATAAGGTATTATACATATTTATTTATATTAGTCAATTAAATTCTCTTAAATTAGGCAAAATGATTCTAAATTAT
>JAFGGA010000065.1 GCA_016930835.1 Deltaproteobacteria bacterium | reverse complement strand
CCGCGATCAAGTCGCGGAATGACCAATATCGTTCTCGGTTACAGAACAGTAACTTGCCATTTCTGTTTTTTGCCCGTCATTCCGCGACTTGATCGCGGAATCCAATGTTTGGATTTTGAAAAGATCTAAATTGTTACGATTAAATGCGAGTTGAAATCATTCAAAACATGAACTGGTATTCATCCATCAACAAGCAATTACCGTATTCAACATCTAGCGATCGGCAATCAGCTAACTACTTGTTTTAAACATGCTTTAGCTGACCGCTGAGAGCTGACGGCTGATCGCTTGAATCCAGAAACGGTGGTTTCTGGATGAACACGAACTTAGGGTCTTGGGTGATATGTTTCATGTATCTTTTTTAATCTTTCTCCGCTCACATGTGTATATATTTGGGTTGTTGATATATCCGCATGTCCAAGCATGATTTGGACGGATCTTAAATCAGCCCCTCCTTCCAAAAGATGGCTTGCAAATGAATGTCGCAACTTGTGGGGGGTGATTGTTTTTGTAATACCAGCCATTATACCATATTTTTTTATGATTTTCCAAAAACCTTGTCTTGTCATGGGTCTACCCGCGGAATTCAGGAAAAGATATGAAATATTTCCCTTTTTTAGCAATACCAACCGCCCGCATAAAAGGTATTCCTGTAATGCCTTTCTGGCCTTTTCTCCCAATGGGATCATCCTCTCTTTAGATCCTTTTCCTATGGTCCGCACAAAACCCTGTTCCAGGTTGATGTTCATCAACCTTAGGCCGATCAACTCCGAAACACGAAGACCTGTTGCATAGAGCAGTTCCAGCATGGCCTTGTCCCTCATCCCCAGCGGTTTGTTGGAGTCCGGTTGTTCCAAAAGAAGATCCACTTCCTTGTGGGACAATATATCAGGCAGCCTGCGGGGGAGCTTCATGGACTCCACCAATCTTGTTGGATTTTCTTTTATCTTTCCTTCCGCCATTAAAAAACGAAAAAACATCTTTAAGGTCGAGAGATTCCTCGCGATGCTCCGTATCGATAACATACCTTGTAGGGAAGCGATATATTCGGAGATGTGGTCTTGGGTTACGTGAAAGATAGAGGTATCCTTTTCCTCCAAGAAAGATAAAAACCGGATCAGATCCCGGCTGTAAGATTGGACGGTATTGGCGGCCAGACCCTTTTCCACTCTTAGATGGCTGATGAATTGGTCTAAAAGGAAATCCGATTCCCTTTTATTGTGAAAAGTCATAAATGTGCCCCGCCCTTGTCAAGAGCCTTGCCCGATGTTTTCCCACAACCACCATCTCCTCCAACCGAACACCGCCCTTTCCCGGGATATAGATACCGGGTTCTATGGTAAATACCATACCCTCCTCAAGACGAACCGATTGTAAAGGAGAGATCCTTGGCCCCTCATGGGTCGCCAACCCTACCCCATGGCCCAGAGAATGACCGAAGAATTCGCCGAATCCTGCGTTTTGAATGATTTCACGGGCAACCCCGTCCAGTTGGCTGCTTTTCATGCCAGGCCGGACAGCCCGTATAGCGGCCAGTTGGGCCTTTCTGACCACATGATAGATCTCTTTAAATTTGGGCGTCGGCCTACCTAGGAAGACGGTCCTTGTCATATCACAACAATATCCCTGAAGCCGGATCCCCACGTCAAAGACGATCGGCTCGCTGGCTCGAATTTTCCTCTTAGATGGAACCGCGTGCGGAAGGGCCCCATTGGGACCCGACGCCACGATCGAAGGAAAGGCTAATCCATCCGCGCCGGATGCATAAGCCAATTCTTCGATTTGTCTGGCGATATCCTTTTCGGTACGACCCGGTTGAAGTTTGGCAATAACTTGATCCAGGATCTCCCCCATCATAACGGCGGATCTCTCCATCATCCTGATCTCAGCTCTATCTTTAACCTCTCTCATGCCCTCGATCAGGCCATCCATTGGAAGCATCCTTATGGCCGGTGAAAAGGCCCTTAATTTTTTGGCCATCTTTCTCTGTAGATCCCAACTGACATAGCCGCCTTCAAAACCCAAGACCTTTGTTTTGAGCCGGGCCAGGATTGCCGGGATCTCTTCCACCAGGCCCTTTTTTAGGGTCACCACCTCAAAATCACGGGCATCTTTAATGGCCTCGATGGTATACCTGGAATCAGTGACCAGCAAGGCGTTTTCTGGATTGATGATGAGCGAACCTGAAGATTCATTCAATTGTGTATCAACAGCCTTAAACCCTGAGACATACCGCCTGTTTTCAGGTTGAATGATCCATAAGGTATCCGCTTTGGTGCCTGCCATTTCTTTTCTTAAAATGCCGACTCTTTGTTTAAATATGGATTGTTTCATGGCTAAAATATCACCCGCATGCTCAAACCCAAGTCCCCCTCACTTGTTGTAAACAGATCTAAGTCCATCCTCTCTGATAAACCCTTTCTGAAATCGTCTTTAACCTTTCGATTGTATTTATGGGCGCAATTGACTGCGCTATAGATGTTTCCGGTATACCAACCCACTTCTAAGAAGGTCAGCACACTTCCCAATACATCTTGATCGTGTTCAAAGGATTCCACTGCGGCCCAGATAAACAGCCCATTAACCAAAAAAGCCGTCAGCCCATCCTTGGGCCGGCCGCAATAAACATGTCCCATGCCCGGGATCACGGCCGCCATAATCCCGGCAGTGGCCGGACTTTTTCGCGGGAGCGTGTCCCCCTTGAGGGCTTCGGTTGAAAGGATCAAGGATTGGTTGTAGAGATCGCTATTTTGATCGATATCCAAAAAGATCTTCGCCGCATCCTGCCATTGATCCGTTTTCAGCCTACTCCAGCCCAGCCGATAAAGGACGGCACCCCTTAATTCACTCTGCGTATGGTCATCAATTACCTTCCGGAAATATTGTTCCGCCTCTTCGAAGGCCCCTTGCCGATAATAGGCCTCACCCATCATGAAGAGAGCCTTTTCGCTGAGAGGAAGTTCGCTCTGTTTTCTATATACTTCTTCCAATACAGATCGGGCTGAATCATACCTGCCTCCCAAGACATAGCAAACGCCGATATAATATTGGGCTTCAGGTACCCGTTCATGGTCCGGAAAGAGAAAGACGAAACGTTCAAATTCACCAACAGCCCTGTAATATTCACCCTGCTCCATGCAGTATCGCGCGAATCCGAATTGATCTTTGCTGTCCAATGTGATCTGGGCGCTTGGGCCTGGGTCCGGTATGAGTAATATTAGAAGAACCATCATGATCACAGACCGTAAATCCCTATTTTTTCGTTGCTTCATCTTCATGAAACCACCAGAAATCATTGTTCTCAAGGGGATCGAAAATCTTCCACTCACCATCCACATCAATCAAGGGTGAAAACCGTACCTCTTCTCCTTCATGGAATAGACGGTCGACCGTCATGACCCAGCCCTTAAAAAACCCGTGCTTCTGGAATGCCCGGGTGCTATAAGACGAACATGAAGGCATGCTCGGACATCGGCTTCCATCCACCGGAGAGATATGGTCCCTGTAAAAGGCGGCCAACCAACCGCCGATATTCTGCCCGGGTTGATCCGGCAAGGCACTCATATGTTGCTGGTAATCCGGCCAATCATCCCATGCCATGCCTATCGAAAGAGTGAAAAAAGGGAATAGGAAAAAAAATAAAAGGAAAATGGTCCTTGCCTTTGCTTTGCCCATTTTTATTACCCTTGATCCTTGATTATATCTGAAAAAGATGATCAACTATCGCTTATGATGGTACCTAATTATGGAAAAGCAAGTCAAGATGAATACTTGAATTTATTACTATACGTTTTTCGAGTTAGAAAGAAGAATCAACACAAATGAATCAAGGGAAAATCATTGAATATATTGACCAAGGAAAGATCATCTGCTCCATCTGTCTTCAGGACAAGGGAACGAGACTCCACCTTTTGACGCCGCTTAATCGTCAGGTCAACCTGCCGACGGGCAGGATACTCCTCTCATCAAAAACATCAATGGACCCCCTTCGCCCACGCGAGGAATTGCTCGCTCATCTGCGCCAGGCCGAAGAAACCCGGGAAAAACTAAAAAAAGAAATCCGCGTGGATGAACTCTGGGAATTGATCCATGATGAAAAAGAACGCTTTGGATATGAATACCTGGCACAACTCTGTTTTGGGGACACCATCGCCGACGACCATATCTCGGCCCTGGTGAGAGCATTATTCGAAGATAAACTGTTTTTCAAGATGAAAGATGGGACATTTCTCCCCAACTCCAAAGAAAGGGTTGATCAGATTAGAAAAGAGGGTGAAGAGGAAGCCCGTTTGGAGCAAGCCCTTAAAGAGGAAAGCGCTTGGTTGAAACAAGCAATTGATCAGGGATATTTGATTACTCCAAACAAGCATGTCATTGAATTTTTGGTGGAGCTGGCCCTCTACGGTAAAGAAGCCCCGCGTTTTCGATACGGGAGAGAACTGCTTCAGAGGGCGGGGATACCGGATTATCAAAACATACGACATCTTCTCGTTAAGCTGGGCGTCTGGGAAGAGGACGAGCCGGTTGATCTCCTGCGGTTTGATATCCCCACCTCTTTTGATAAAGTCCAAATGGAAGAGTCCTGTAAGCTTTTAGGCACCGAGATCGAGGTCCAGGGCTATGAAGACCTCAGAGATCTTGATGCCTTTACCATTGATGGTCCGTTCACTCAGGACTTTGATGATGCCTTAAGCTGGGAGGTTCGAGATGGCTATTTGTGTTTAGGCATTCATATCGCGGATGTGGCCGGGTCTATTTCCCCTGGAAGCCCCATCGATATGGGGGCCGCCCGGAGAGGTTCTTCATTATATCTTCCTCGTCGACATATCCCTATGCTCCCTGTTGGTTTATCCCAAGATAAATTAAGCCTCCGGTTGGGTTGCGATCGCCCCGTTATTTCTTTATTGGCAAGGTTTGATCACAAAGGGAACCTCTATGATTACCGGATCACACCAAGCCTGATTCACGTCAAACGTCAATTAACCTACGACCAGGTTAATTATCAATATATTAATGAAGAGCCCTTCATTCGTATACAGCATCTTTGTGAACAGATGCGTCAAAAAAGGATCGATCAGGGGGCTCTGGTTCTGTCGCTCCCGGAACCTTCCATCAGCATCCATGAGGACTCATCCATTTCGATCGAAATGATTCCCCAAGAGACCCCTTCAAGGATGATTATCGCCGAATGCATGATTTTATATAATTGGCTGATGGCCAAATTGTGTCAGGACAATGATCTCCCTATTCTTTATAGAGGGCAGAAAAAGCCGGGAGAAAGATTTTCCTGTGAAGAAAGTGATTATATATATTATGTGTTCAAGCAGCGTCGCAAGATACATCCCCTCATCATCGATACGAAGCCTTCACCCCATACCGGCCTGGGCCTGGGAATCTACACAAATGTCAGTTCACCCATCCGTAGATACCTGGATCTGGTCATCCAGCAACAGGTCAGAAGCTTCCTCTTTGGGGAAAAGCCATTCTACAACAACGAATCTCTGGACCGGATCCGAATGCAGGTGACGCCTGTATTAAGAAACTTGAACATTATCAAGAGAAACAGGATTCGATATTGGATCCTAAAATATCTCCAGAAGCACTCGGGGGAAACCTTCTCAGCCGTCATCCTGGATAGATTAAAAACCAAATACCGGGTGATTTTGAAGGATTTTTTGTTTATGGTTGAGATGAAGAGGAAAGAAGAACAAGTCTTTTCACCCGGTGATCATGTCCATATTCAGGTAATACAATCCGAGCCGTGGGATGATATCCTTAAACTGGAATTTGCACATCCATTAAAGGATTCGACCTGATGGGTGCTTCGTGTTCGACCCGAAATAAGGCTTCTGGTCTTCGGTCATCAGCACTCGGCTTTCAGCGGTCAGCTAAAGATTCTAAAACAAAAAGTCACAGCTGATAACCGGATGCTAACCGCTGGATGCTCCGTCCAGAGAGTATAGATTTCCGCATGGATATTGGTCATTTTTCTGATGCCTGGATAAAAACCTTGCCCAATATAAGGGAATCCTTACGGATATCTATTTGATTATGCTGGTCGATTCCCAGGTCGCGGATAACCCTGGATTCACCTTGCTTCACCTGATGTCCGTTGACCCGGAGGTGGACACCATCTCCGTTATAAAGGGTGGTCCGGATCTCTTCCAAATATATCTTGTCTTTTGGAGATAAAGAGACCTTGTCATCAGATCGTAAAAGGATGTGACGATCATCATTGACCTTAAAGACCAGGTAGTCCAACTTCGGCGGGGTGAGCCTGACATTGAACTTGGCTAAGGTTTTATCATCATCGGACACGACGATCTCATAAAGTATGCCCTTGTTATTCAGTGAATACCTTTTTAACAGGGCCGTCGCCGTATCAATGGTATACCCCCTGTCCTCTCCCGTATTGTTGGTTATATTCCCCACAAAGCCTTTAAAATTTACGATAATACTCTCTGGTCTTGGCGGGAAAACATCCAAGATCTTCATCTTGTCTCCCATAACCAGGTCCAAGGTTTCACCATTGGCGATAAGAACTTGATACCCGTTTGTTTCGACCCTCAAATATTCGATTTTTCTAGTGGCTAGGCGGGATGCGACTTCGTCATCGACCCCTTTGTCCGCGACCTTGATGGGGATTTCCACAAAGGTATGATTATCCTTTCTAACAATCATGCTGGTATCTCTAAAGATGGTGAATGTTTTTCGATAATCATTTAGATTCCCATATCCAAGGATATCAAGGCTCAACCCTCTTTCATAATTGCTCTCAATGTGGGAGACATGGATAGCATCCCCCTTCCGTATATAAAGATTATCTTCTTTATTGATCACAATCGGTATATTCCCATTGATGGAGACAATCAGATATCTCAACTCAGGGGGGTCCAAAGTCAGGTTCGGCGATTCGGGAATGATATGAAACCGCTTCATAAAGGCATTGATAATCAGATTATGATACCAGACCTTGAGATCAATAGATGGTAAAAATTTTGAAGTCTCTATGCCAAAGGCCGGTATGTGGTGAACGGTTAGGGCGTAATAGGTAGCGGATTTTCTTTGCTCTTTATGGGAACTCTGGTCGTTGTCGGTTTGTGTATTCATAAAGCGGAATTGATGAAGCTCATTTTTTATATGAACGTTGACTTCATCAATGACATCCTGTGCCATGGCACCCAATGCAATAACCTCATCCGATCCGGGGATCCTGTATTCGCTGCAATCCGCAATAATAGATTGCCCGAAACGCAAGGGATTTCGCCAATTGTTGATATATGTGGGATGATAATAACCCGATCCGTCATGGAGATTTAACAGATAATCACTCTCACTGATCAAACCTTTTAATATGGTAACGATCTTATCCTCCATGCTTTGAGAGCTATCCTCATGGGTGAATTTTCTGTTCATATCCCCATGGGGTCCCCTATGGTTCAGGATGATGGAATAAAAATTGGCGCGGGGTACCACGATCAGGTTTCCCGTTTCAAGGCTCATGTCCGCGTATAAATCCGCGGACAAAAACCCGCCGGGTTCATTTCCCTGGATGCCGCCTATCAACATGAGTGTTTTCCCGGGCTTTTTACCGTGTATTTTATATATGTTTAATTCATAGACGGTGTTGGGAAAATGGATCACATGTTCTCTTTTGGCCCATGCGTATGGAGGGCATAATATTAAAATGGATACGAAAATAGACAAAAGAAAGGATAAGGCTTTTTCCCCATTTATGATTTCATGATTCATCCGGTACCTCAAATACCTTTTCGAAAATGATCTCTCCGGATTGATCGTATATCAACGCCTTTACTTTGGAGGGGGCCTCACCATCCGGCACCAAATAAATATTTCCCCGGATGGGTCTCAAACGCTTCATAATGAAAAGTTCCCCTTTCCTGAAATCCGCCGGAAGACCGTTTTCCAATTGTTCCCTGGGGTAAACCCATATCTGCGGGGGGTTCACATTATCAGCGATGGCCAACAGATGAACAAAACCGCCTATCCGACGCTCTTGCGGATCATTGTTCACCAATTTCAGATCAACGGTGATCGTCGCCCCCTCTTTCACGATGGTAAGATCCTGTACATCAACGGGGTGTTCAGGCAAAGGTTGTTCTTGAACAGATGGGGGATTTGATGTTTGCTGATCTATTCTTACGGGAGGCGGTGTACGCCTGACGACACTAGGACTCTTCGGGATCGTGAGGCTTCGGACATAATCCTCTAAAAGGGCTTCATGTTCCTGGGATTGTTGGAGTTTCTTTACATTCTCTGAAAGCTCTTTTGTCTGTTTGGCAAATTCATCGCTTTTCACGTCGTATTGTCGACGAAGGCTGAAATAGTTATTTGTGACGATCACCGATGTCGGGATATAGACCAGCAGGAGGATAAAAATCACCCACAAACCCCTAGGCGATACCTTGAAAGTGCGAACTTTGCCAACGCTTCCCATGACAATAATGGTCAATCTCTTTTTCTTCTCTGTCTTTGTCTTTATTGGTTGGACGTCTTCTTTAATGGGGTCCATATCTCGTTCTTGATCTTCCACGCATCTCCCTCTTTTACAAGATCCATTCGTTTAAGGCCGAAATCCTGGTATTCATCCGCTCGAAAATCCTGCGTAAAAAAGACCTGGGCCTGGGTCTCGGATCTTTTTTCGATCTCAATATCCTGAATCTTGATGGTGATCGATTCATATTTATCGTTTAGATCTTTTTTATACTGCCTCCATGCCTCAATGTCCATCCCCCGTGACTCAAAATCTTTATTATAACAGGACATATAAACATCCAGATCCTGCTGTTCCCATGCAATGCGCCATAAAGAAATAAACGCGTTCACCTCATCCAAAGTGGAAACAGCAGCCACTTTAACGGGCTCAATCTTCCGCGATTGTTCTTTGAAAAACTCGCCGAAGATCCGCCATTGCGCGCTATTCTGTTTAAAGTATAGGTTTTTTTCTCCAATGCTTTCAAACCCGTCACCTTGATACTTCTGTTTGAAAGAAGCCAGCACCAGCCCATTATTCGCGAAAAGATTGAGATCCTCTATCCGCACCTGGATTCGATGGTAACGTTTTGCCAAAGCAGTCTTATATTCTTTCCATTCCATCCGATTCATTTGACTGCTCCAAAATTCTTTGTGGTAGAAGGATATGTATTTCTCAATATCCTCCTCCTCCCAGGCTGTTCTCCATTCCTCTATGGTCATTTCCAAGGTCCGCCGTTTCCGCTCCAATTCTTCAACGTGAACCATGTCAACCCGGTAACTAATAATGACCGGCGTCTCATGCAACCGGACATAGGAGGACAGTTCTTCGATGTCACCGTTATCCAAGGCGATACATCCATTGGTATCTCGCGGCCTCAGCGGTTTATTGAGGCCATGAAACCATATGCCGTAACCATATTTCCCTTCCTTTTGATCGATGACATTGGGATAGTTAATGGGAAAGGCCCTGACGCCATATATGGGCGCAAGGTCTTGTTCGAGGTAGGACTTGATGAAAAAATAGATCCCTTCAGGGGTTTTTTTATCGTCTTGTTTGGTCTTGGGGCCGCTGTTTTCGCCGGTGGAACAGTGAAAAACCTTCTCAGGTGAATAAAGATTATACCGATTATATACATATACCTTTTGCTCGGATTTATCGACAAGTACCACGTGAGAAGGACCATTATCGGGCCACAGTAACAATGCGGATGGGATGAGACCTTGCTGCGTCCCGGGATTCGCGGTGAGTGGCCGAGTATTGAAAACCACTGAAAAAAAGACCAATGTGAATATGAAGAAGCCGATTTCAAAGGGGAAAAGTATCTTTGTTTTTATCATCCTCAACATCCAAATGGTTTTACTCCAATGACATTTTTTGTACCTTACTTAAAAACTCTATCAAAAATATCCTCAACGTGCTTAAAGTGATAATCCAGGCTAAAAATTTCCTCCAGTTCTTTTTCAGGTATGTGCGCCATGATCTCATGGTCTCCAAACAAAAGCTCTTTAAAATCCGCGTCTGTATTCCAGACCTTCAAGGCATTGCGTTGGACCATTTCATAGGCGGTCTGCCTTTTCAGACCGGCGGCCGCCAGCTTGATTAGCACCTGCTGGGAATAAATGAGACCTTTTAGTCTGTTTAAATTTTCTTCCATTCGTTTGGGATAAACCACCAGATCTTTAAAAATCTTATCCAACCGAAAAAGCATATAATCGATCAATATGGTGCTGTCAGGCGCGATCACCCGTTCCACAGATGAATGACTGATGTCCCGTTCATGCCACAAGGCCATATTTTCCAAAGCTGCCAGGGAATTGGATCGGACCACTCTGGCGAGCCCTGAAATATTCTCGGAACCGATGGGATTTTTCTTATGGGGCATGGCTGATGATCCCTTTTGCCCTTTCTCAAAGGGTTCTTCCGCCTCTAAGACTTCCGTACGCTGGAGATGACGAATTTCAATGGCGATCTTTTCCAGAGTCCCCGCCAAAATCGCCAAAGATGTAAAATATTGGGCATGCCGATCACGTTGAAGGATCTGAGTGGAGATCTCCGCAGGCTTAAGCTCTAGGTTTTCACAAACATAGGCTTCGACTTTAGGGGAAATATTGGCGAACGTCCCCACGGCCCCTGAAAGCTTTCCGTAGCTGATGATATCAAGGGCCTCCTCCAGCCTTCGGAGATTTCTTTTCATCTCCGAATACCACACCGCCAGTTTCAGCCCGAAAGTAATGGGTTCCGCATGAATGCCATGGCTTCGGCCGATCATCGGTAGGTACTTATACTCCACGGCCTTTTCATGGAGAGTGGCCATGAACTCCGTAACACCTTCCAGGATCAAGGTCATAGCCTCTTTTAATTGGATGGCGAAGCTGGTGTCCAGGATATCCGACGATGTTAACCCCAAATGAATAAAACGAGAATCCGGGCCCACATATTCCGCCACATTTGTCAGAAAAGCGATCACATCATGCTTGGTCACATTTTCAATCTCCAGGATACGATCCACGGAGAAGCTGGCCTTCCGTTTGATATTGGCAAAGGCTTGTTTGGGGATCAAACCCTCCTCGACCATGGCTTCGCATGCCAGGATTTCCACCTGAAGCCATTTAGCATACTTGTTCTTGTCTTCCCAGATTCTACCCATTTCCGGACGCGTGTACCGACTGATCATGATTTCACCTATGACGTATGAATGAATAACATCGTTCGAATGATAATCCTTTTAACCCTGAACGCCGAATCCTGAACCCTGAACCCTCTTGCCCATAAAATTAACCAAATCGTGTTAAAAAAATCAATAAAAAACAATCAGGTCTCCTCCAATAACACCATATACCAGATTGGCAGTTAAGACCTCATACATTTTTTCATGGTAGGAACAATAAAAGCGATCATCCTTGTGGCTTGCGCCCTGCGCCATGTGCCTCTTCGCAAAAGTTAGGCCTTATTCTGAGTTAAAAATTAGCACACTTTATGGATTATCATGATCGTAATAGTATCTGATTCTCAATGGACCGCGATTCACCCGCGGCTATCACTTGTATGGCCGGCTTTCCCCGAACAGGGCATTTATTCTCGCATATACCGCAGCCCACACATTGCCGAAGATCCACATACGGCAACTGAACCTCCGCGAGATCGCCCCTTGGAGTATGGACCTTCTCAGTCCGTAGATAAATGGCCTTTGGTGATGTGGGACAATGTTCTTCGCATACGATGCATGGTCCATTTCCCGACCAAGGCAGACACCGTCCCCTATCCAGGTAAGCGGAACCGATGCGTATGGGCTTCTCGATCTTCTCCTTGACGGTTATCTCCACGATGGCGCCAGTAGGGCATACGTCCCCACACAAGGTACATGTGTATTCACAATATCCTTGGGTCATGACGAGGTGGGGTGTCCAGAAACCGGCCATCCCCGCTTCACCCAGTGCGGGTTGGATCCCGTTGGTGGGACAAACCTTCATGCAGAGGCCACACCGTTGGCAAACCTTGAGGAAGTCCTCTTCTGGCAAGGCACCCGGCGGTCTGATAAGTCGTGGATCCGAGACTTTATTTGTGAGACCATCCAGCCGTCCTATGAGCGGTAAGGAGATCCCTGCCAACAAACCTCCCAATACGGCCCGCCTTCCTAAATCCGGTTTTTTGTTCAATCTCGTTAAGGACAGCTTGGTTGAAAAGGAAAGGGCATCTTCAGGGCATGATGCAACACAGTTCAAACATACCAAGCATTCGGCATTCTCCCAGTTACGGCCAGGGATAGGGGACGCCGCACCCAGACATTCCTTTGTGCATCGGTTACAATTCGTGCATTTATCCGCATCCTTTTCAAGCCTAAGGATGCGGAACCTGGAGAAAAGGCCCAACAATGCCCCTAAGGGACATATATATCGGCACCAGAACCGCGGCCTGATGCGATTCAGGAAAAGGATCACCAGGAAAAGCAGGCCGATGATCCAGGCGGTTTGAAAGGCCACGGCGCTGAACCCGAAAATAGGGGATAGTAAACCTTCACCATAACTTAACAGATTCAATATCTTCCAATCGCTATTGGCCAGAACCCCAAACAAGGATCGCAGCCCTTCACCGATCCCCGGTATCACGGCCAAGGCCATGGACCGGAACAACACGGATATGGGGTCTAAGAGCCCGGCGAGATTGAGCCCCAAGACGGCTCCCACTAGAACGGTAATGAGAAGGAAATACTTAATGCGTTGGCCCCGGCTCTTTTGATTGGCCTGTATCATCCGCTCCCCCTTCAAGGAGGGTTTGTAACGGCTGATGATATGATGGATGGTTCCAAACGGACATATAAAACCACAAAAGATCCGACCCAAGAAAAGCGTGATCAAGAGTACTACGGCTCCCCATAAAACACCTTTGATGAGAACATGCCCCGATAAAAGGGAAGAGACCCCCACCAGCGGGTCCAGCTGAAAGAAGAAGGTCACGGGCCAGTCTAGTTCCAGGTCCGGATAGTCGGAAAAGACCTGGGAATAATCATAATAAATATCCTGAGGGAGGCGACTTTCTATCAGTAAAAACAGGAAGAGAAGAAGAAAGAATGCCTGGCTGATTCTCCTGATACGGACCCATTGTTTGGCTTTCACAGCATCACCTGTCTATGGTCTAATTCGTGGAAATCGTATGTTCCCAGCCCCTGTTCTCTTGCCAGTCGAATGAAGCTGAGCTCCTGGGGTTGATAACCGAAGAGCATGGCAGCCCTGGCATCCGCCGCAACCTGGTCATTACTTAGAATAAGCATGTTTTTGACCTCCACATCCGCTGGACTGCCGCCGGATGGGCCGTTCCGGACAAGGATCTTAATGGCATCCACTAAGGTAAGGGTGGGTTGAAAGAATTGGGCCAGGTCTACAACGGTTTGATGGATGTCCTGATGCAGTGCGGACCGTCTCCCCCCCACCCCGCCGATCCAGTTCTTCATGCCGATGGTCAAGCTGCTCAGGGAATGGTGCTTTGCAATGGGCATATTAATAAGCTTGTCCGCCTCCACCATGGGCACGAACACCGGCCAGACATCCAGACGCCGGCCCTGGATCTTCATATCCTTCATTAATGCGGACCGTGGAAATACCAGATCCGCGTTGCTCTCCTTGGCCACCTTGCCTGCCTCGGTAATGGCAAAGCATCGTCGTGCGTCATGGATGGTGTTGTCCACAATACGAACCTTTTTAGCGCCCGCATCATAACACAATTGCGCAACACTCTTTAGCAACTCCGGGTTGGTGGTGGCGGCCAGATCCGGTTGTCTGGCCCATGAAAGATTGGGTTTGAGTGCCACCACATCCCCTCTAGAAATGAATCGAGAGATGCCGCCTGCCGCGTCAAAGACCTTTCTGGTCAGATCCATGATGGAATAACCGTCTTTTTGACCGAGACCCTCCACTATGAACCGCTTTTCAGAATCCTTGGCCCTAGCTATGCCGGGCCCCAAGGACCAGCCGCTGGTCATGGTGACAACGGCACCCCCGGAGATCCAGACAAGTCTTTTGAGTGCATTTCGGCGAGAGATGGAATCGCTGAATGCTTTTTTATTCCTTTTGTTCATTTTTTTCCCTTATCCCCTTCCCCTCCCTTCGTGGGAAAGGATAATGGTTCTTGTTTAATAATTAAGTGATCTGATTGATCACCCTCCCCTCGCAGGAGAGGACAAAGAGGAGGGAGGATTGTTTCATCATTACAAAATAAGGACCTTTGAGCACAGATCAACCTAAAAAAATCATAATCTTAACTAAAAACAGGAACCGCATCAATTCAATTTATCCATTCTGAGTCATCACAAGGCCATATTTATTTTTTTGATAAAATGTGGCATATATGGTTCATCATGGAGTATATTAAGCCTGCCCACAGATTGACCGCTTCTACGAACCAAAAGAATGAATATGAATCAAATATATAGCTTCTTTACAACAATGAGACCAAAAGGAGAGAAAGGTGACCTTTAATGGATTGCAAAAGGGTGTTTTAAAGGTGGCAGGGTAGTATGGAAAAAAACCAAACCGGAAAAATGCGGGCTTGAAAAGGAATCAAAAAAGATGCTCACATCTGAACTGGCTGATATCATTGGATTGACAATCAGCAATGCAAACCTTTTTGGAGTTGATCTGGAAGGTGCTATTAAAGAAAAATGGGTGGACAAGATAATCCCATGAATAAAAAATTTTATTAAAAAATTTTAGACTCAAAACATTAATGTAAATGGATTCATCCACACGTTACGGATAACGTTTGATGAACAAGGAGCTGAAAATGTCCAATAAAATCAAAGTTGGGATCCTCTTTGGCGGAAAGTCCGCTGAACACGAGGTATCCCTTCAATCCGCCAAAAATATTCTTGAGGCCATAGATCGTGATAAATACGATATCTTATTGCTCGGTATCGATAAACAAGGGCAGTGGCATATGGGGAATGAGTCCGAATTCGTCCTGCATAAAGATAACCCGCGCCTCATCGCCCTCAACAAAAGCAATGATCACCTGGCCCTGATTCCAGGGCAGGCAAGGGAAAACCTGGTGGATCTGAAAAAAAAAGAATCCATTCATCAAATCGATGTGGTCTTCCCGGTCCTGCACGGGCCGTTCGGCGAAGACGGCACGGTGCAGGGATTATTCAAACTGGCTGGTATTCCATTTGTGGGTGCCGGTGTTTTAGGTTCGGCAGTGGGCATGGACAAGGATGTCATGAAACGCCTTTTGCGGGATGCAGATATAACGATTGCCGACTTTATAGCTGTACAATCCCATGAACGAACAACCATATCTTATCACGAGATCAGAAAGCGATTTGGGGCGCCCTTCTTCGCTAAACCCGCGAACCTTGGATCTTCAGTGGGTGTGCACAAGGTGCACAATGAAAATGAATTCATGCCGGCCCTTGATGATGCATTCCGGTTTGACACAAAAATTATTATCGAAGAATTTGTTGATGGCCGGGAGATCGAGTGTGCGGTGCTTGGAAATGAAGATCCCAGGGCATCCGTGCCCGGAGAGATCCTGCCCTCGCATGAATTTTACTCTTACGAGGCCAAATACATTGATGAACAAGGCGCCGTGCTGGAAATCCCGGCGAAGGTGCCTGAAAACGCTTCATCCAAAATACGTGACATTTCAATCAAGGCATTTAAAACACTTTGCTGTGAGGGCATGGCACGCGTGGATTGTTTTTTAAAGAAAGACGGATCCGTGGTCGTAAATGAAATCAACACCATTCCAGGGTTTACATCCATCAGCATGTACACCAAACTATGGGAGGCAAGTGGGATCCCTTACGGTGAGCTCATTGATCAGCTTATTCAGTTGGCACTTGCCAGGCATGAGAAGGAAAAAGGTTTACAGAGCCATTATTCCCAAGACGTCCCTTAGCTTTTTGATTTTTTTGAAAATTTTTCGATGGTAAAATCAGTTGGCCCAGGATCGATCAAGGTCACGCCTTTATCGGCTGATTTCTTAAAACATATATAAGCATCATGTTGACCCAACCATCCTATAATGAAATCATGCCATCTTCTTTGTTGACCCCCTACATCCAGTGTTTTTGGGTAATGCAGAGTGAAACATCCCTTCAATCAACGGCCCCAAATCGCATACTACCGGATGGCTGTGTTGATATTATTATCAATATGGGAGACCCTTTTCTCGAGATGGATGCCGATACATCTGACATTAATGATGAAAAGGTTTATATTGTCGGGGCCATGCAGACACCGATCCTTATCGGTATGATGGGTCATGTGGACGTTATCGGCATTCGCTTTAAACCCGGCGGGGCATTTCCCTTTTTTGGTTTTCCCATTAATACCATAACGGATCGTTCCATCCCTTTAGACGATGTGTGGTCGGGCATAAGTTCCACAATGAATAGCCGCATGCCGGAACAAACAACCATCAGGAGTAAAACATCTATTTTAGAAGATCTGCTCTTGAAACGGCTCGGAACCTTTCCTGTGCTCGACGCCCTAACATTAGAGGCTATACGCATAATTTATAAGAAAGATGGACTTGTTTCCATCAGAACGATCAGTCAAAACCTGAATATCACCGGCCGTCATCTGGAACGTAAGTTCCTTAAGCATGTTGGAATCTCACCTAAGATGCTCTGTCGAATCGTCCGCCTTCAATATGCCCTTTCGCACTTAAAAAAACAGCACAATCCCATCTGGACGTATATCGTCTATAAAAGCGGTTATTATGACCAGGCTCATTTTATAAAGGAATTTAAAATACTGACCGGCCTGTCCCCGAATGCCTATCTCAATGAAAAAATACTTTAACTTATTCTTATGTCGTATTTTTACAATACAACTTAAAAATACAGACCTATATTATCACTTATTAACTGTCTCATAATTGTCCACACCCCCGTCATTCCGGCGAAGGCCTGAATCCAGTGGCTTTTCAGCGCGACGAACCGTGAATACTATTTTAAGACCATTAATAATACTTACCTGCTTTACAAATAGCTACGCCGTAGGCTTGAGACTTTTTCATTTCCGCCCTCTCAACGGAAATCAAAAAATAACAAACTCTGCGCTCTTTGTGGCTCGAATAAGCCATGCGAATGGGTTGTGAAAAAATACTATCGTAAAAAACCATGATTAAGGAGATGGTATGAATGTTTAGCTTGAAGGTGGTATACTCTAGCAGAGGTATTGAAGAGCTGGAGTAGACGGGGCACAGGCTG
>JAFGGA010000064.1 GCA_016930835.1 Deltaproteobacteria bacterium | reverse complement strand
CCTCCCATCAAGGGAGGGGAATTAAAATGTTCAAACTCCAGATCCCCTCCCATCAAGGGAGGGGAAATGAACTGGCCAAGTTTTTTAACCTTTTAAATATTGATGCATCATAGGATGTCTGACAAAATAGTCGACCCCCTCTACCCAGCAAATGACTTATGGGATATGGTCATCCTCCCCTCGCGGGAGGGGTTAGGGTTTTTTCAAAACCCTTCCAACTCGCCTTGACCTCCCCTCCCCTCGCGGGAGGGGTTAGGGTTTTTTCAAAACCCTTCCAACTCGCCTTGACCTCCCCTCCCCGTGCAGCAGAAGTTAGGGTTTTTTCAAAACCCTTCCAACTCGCCTTGACCTTCCCCTCCCCTCGCGGGAGGGGTTAGGGGAGGGGGAGGGAATTTAAAGACGAGATTTCCACTCAGACTAATCAAGTATCCAGTGACCAGAATCCAGCGTCACATGATGACCACATATAATCCCTAATAAATCACAGCATAATATGAAGATTAAAATCTTAGCCCATAGAGACGGCTAGTCATGATACTTCTTACACTTCTGATTATCCATTTCCGGATCATACGTATCCCAATCATTCACATCCCAGGTGCGTAAAGGCTGAATCGGGACTTGCACGACAAACCTGTATTCATCATCGGCAAAAATTTCAGGAGACTCGGCCGCCAATTCCTCCGCCAATTTATTCATTCTACAGGGAGAGGTTAAACCCCATTTACCGGTATCCAGGCGGTCCATGAGCATGACGAACCCCGTAATCAACTCCAATGCATTCACCCCACCATGGGCGGGTGAATGAACCCAAGCATTACGCAATAGTTTTTGATTGCCGGCTCGACGGATGGTTTTGGCATAGGCCGTGTCACACGATGGGGGATCTACCACATCGCCGGTATTTTTGACATTCATGACCGGGCCTTCAATCTCTCCGGTGTATGACATCAACTTTTCCGCTATTGCAACAGCATCCGGATCCGCATAGATTCTCGGTGCCTTGGCCAAAGTCCGAAGGTCCGCCATTAAGCTTGCGCCGGCCTTTTTATACATGGCCTTTACAAAATCCTTCCTTCCCGATCGCGCCAACATGCTGGTGTAGTTGATACCATGATTCCAGGAAACCACACCCCCCGCAAGTTCCTCGATGGGGGCACGAACTACGATGGGATTTGCGAAAACATAGTTGATGGCAAAGCCTATGCTCATTATAAGCTGCTCATATTGTGCGTCATAATCATCCGGGGCCGGCTCCTCTGTACCACGAACCGTCCACGGTGCAAACTGCTCCACCGCTGCGGCAAGGGCAAGACGCGCTTGGCCCAAGGGAGTGGAATCGGCTAGCATGACCAGATCGTTTAACGCCGACGTCTCGGCACCTGTGGCCGCAGGGTTATTGGGAACCCCGACGATTTGCATGGGGGAGTCCGGATTCACGAGGATTTTCAGTACAAAGAGACTGTCAAGCTTTGAATTCAAGACCGCGATCTCACCGGACCCGCCACCCGCGGTGACAAGGGCGCCGTCAAAGATATCCGGCTCAAATTCCATGGACAGACGGCCTACGAATCCGCCTCGCGATCCTCCCCAGGCGATGGTCCGCGTTGGTAACCCGAACTCATCAGTGAAGATGCTCCGCACCTCGACCAATCTGTCAACGGCCTGTCTGAAATCATAGCCGGTCCTGATGGTGCCCCCGATGGCATAGCCGTATTTCATCATCCAGTCCAGTTTCGCCCCGCTCACACTATATCCGTCCAGATCCAGTATAATGGTCCCGTTCCAGGGCTCTGGTTTATGGACCCGATAAGGTGTGCCGTCGGCCAGGTTCCCTGAAATAACATCCGCGGCACTGGTGAATGGCACGGCCATGGCCATGAAAAAGCACACGGCCAGGACGGTGATGACCCTTGCGAATTTCTTAAAAATAAAGTTTTGTTTTTCTTTCATGTTCCCCTCCTTAAAAAGATTATTTATCATTTCATGAGTGGTACCCACCCATAAATAGGTCATTTCTCTATGAAGCCTTCAGCCATCAGCATCGGTTAACAAGTGCCTATCCGGAAATACCCGAAATCTCCTCCCCCTAACCCCCTCCAACGAGGGGCATAAGCGCTAACTTAAGTTTTTGCCTCAAGGGAAAGCGGGGCCAAAAGGTGAAAAACAGCTGGATTCCGGCCTTCGCCGGAATGACGTAGCACAAAATCAACTTCCTTTCCTCGTTAAGTTAGCGCTCATGCCCACGAGGGGAAGGGGGCAAACTCGATCCCCCCTCCCACCGAGGGGAGGGGGGATTAATGAAGGGGCACTAGCTGGTGCTTTTCAAAGCCTTAGCTGAAAACTAATTGCCAATGGCTTGCTCATCCTCAGTAGCCTGCTACGGAGGATGAAACTTCATAAACGTTGGTTTATGAATGAACCCAAACGATTTCCTGTTTATTCCTTCCCCCACCTGATCACGCGGATCGTGTCACTCCCCTCAAAGGGGATTTCATAATTGAACTCGCCTTGTACGCTCAACCTTGCCTTGTGACCCGTTGGAACATCCGTCAGGTCCTTCCGATCGAATTTCGCGATGAGGGTATTCTTGACGACCTTTCCCCAGACGGCCGGCGCGCCGCCGCATGTAACGGTACTGATATCAATGTCTTCGGCTCTATACCCTCTGGGAAGGTGCTTTGGTGGTGTAATGAATACGGTGAAAAGCCCCTTGCTCTTCAGGTTAAAAATCCCCGGCTTAACATCAACCCGGACTTTTAAGGGATCCGTGGTGATAGGTAGGCTGATATAAGATTTATGGATCTTGTTACGATAGATACTCACAACAGGCGGCGGATCGAACTGGAGGAAGCTCAATACCTGTTTGCTGGCGCAGTTGATGGTCAGCCGGATGCGGTGTCCCGCCTCAAACACATTGGAGGTGGGCAGGATATCAAACGTCAATTCAACCGGTTCACCTATGGGAAGGGGCTCCAAATCCTCTTCAAAGCTCCGGTGCCAGGGCAGTCCCAGAAAATCGTAATAGGGGGTATTCAGGGAGCGGTGAGATGCCCTGAGCCTGCCCTGAACCGCCACATACTTGGCGTTTCCGTTTTCATCCACCTCTTCCAAGTCCGCGAAAAAATCCCCGTCTTCCACGGGAGATGAGATCCAGAGATGGAGAACCGGGTGTCCGGTCAATTCCACATCTTCGGGAAGCGGGTCCGTTGTGTAGGTCAGTCCCCATTGGTCATACACACAATTACCCATCAATTGATTGCAGGTAACGGAATAATCGGCCGTGTAATCGTCCTGGCCCGTCATGGTCTTGGGCCGTTTTGTGCTCAGCGAACCGTCATAAGCGGACACCGGATCACTTCCGGACGGACCGGCCTGGAGGTAGAATTTGATCTTTTTCTCGTTGGGCAACGGCCACTGCCACGCAAACCGCCACTCCTGACCAGCCGGACCTCCCATGGTATAATAGTAAATAGGCGGTTCATCCATGATCCCGTTATCAATGCCCTTTAACCAGTAATCAAAAAACCGGTGCTGCTCAACCAACTCATCCAATCCGCCGCTACCTCCGCCAAAATGGCCTCCGGGACCCATGACCAGTTTAACGCGGTTTTCGGGTCCATTGATGAAGCCCATTATGGGATCTCTTGTGAACAGGTCATTCCACCCGCATGAATGATAGATAGCGATATCCGACTCGTTAATCACATCTATGTATTGGCTGAAAGAACTCTCAAGCCAGAACTGGCCCACTTCCGGATAGGTTGTGCTGGTGCTGTCCCGGTAGGGCAACTCCGCAAGCATCGGAAGATACGGCGTATTATCGGGATGTTGGGACACGGCCTCTTCCAGCATGTCCGGGATACCGTTCCCGTTTTCGTCCTCTGTATCTTCATCCACCGGAGCGGTCGCCAGATCATCCTGGCCTTCACCGCCGCCCCCGGTCGTCCTGTGCATGCCTCCCCGCATCCAACCGTCATACAGGTCAAACTCGGTGATTCGGGGATAAATCGCTTTCAGGGACGGAGGCGCCGTGGCTGCGGCAGCCAGCATGGTATGACCGTTTGCGGAACCGCCGAACATGCCGACAACACCGCTGCACCATTCCTGGGCCGCGGCCCACTCGATAATATCATGGGCATCCCACCCTTCACTGATATGGGCCATGGATACCCGCGTACCATAGGATGCCCCTTTGCCCCTGACATCCGCGACGATGATCACGTAGCCGTATTTGGTCAATGCGGACATCCCTTGGTCCGACAGTCTCAAACTGCCGCCCGCGTAATACGCCCGGCGATACGGGGTAAAGTTAAAGAGCGCCGGATAGGGCGTGTCTACCGCTACACCGTCCACGGCAGGTCGATAGATGTCCACCGCCAGCTTGGTCCCATCCTGAGCCTCTACATACTGGGAACTGCGGACCCATTCATCGTAAAGAACCTCGGAATACCCGCTGTATTCACCGGGCCTGGAGATCAGGTCATCGGCAGCCGCGGGAATAAGATTCAAGTTAAGAATGAGACCAACCACCAACAAAAAATAGAATATCGATCTTTTATGTTTCATGTTTCCCCTCCTTAAAAAATAGTTCGTATTTTGGTTCTCTACCTTATTTGTTTCCTTCCCACACTCTATCCTACGAAGATCTATGGCCATTATCTGGAGGAATTTCTTTAATTGGCGTCCATCCGGAGATACCCTAAGTCCCCTCCCCCTAGCCCCCTCCCGCGAGGGGAGGGGGGATTAATGGATGGGCGCTAAAAAAACAAACGCACTTTTGAAATAAAACATTCAGGATTCGATATTTATTGGCTTTTTTCTGTCAAACCGGAAATATACCCCTCCCCACGGGAGGGGTTAGAATGTGGAAGCCCATTATATTTTTCAAATGGGATTAAAAGTTTATGTCATGAGCCGATGACCTCCGGAAAAACAGGAGATCATCGGTAAAACAGGGTTGGATTGGAAGTTAAACTGATTTTTAAACGGCACTGCTTTTAAAATGTGTGCCATCTTCTGCTTTTATGATAAAAAAAAGATTTTCCGTTTAAATAATATTCCCTTATTTTTCAGGGTTTAGAGCTGCTTCGAACACTGAAGCCCGAACGCTGAACGTTGAACCTTGAAGCTCATCAATTCCCGATATCACTTTCATACGCCTTCTTTACGATCTCTACCGCATCATCCCACAGCAAGAGCCGTTGATGGACCAATTTAAGGGCCGCACGAGCCACCTCTTTCACATAGGCCTTATGACTGGGGTAGCGTTCCTCAAGGGATAAACGCGGATCACCATTGGCCAACCGCTCGGCCTCTGTCGGCGCAAAGGGGATAAAAGACCCGCTGGCCGTGCAGAGTCGATAATCCCCTCCGAATCCGGGATTCGTGCGATTCCATCCCGTATAGGTTCCAACGGGCACCTGGATATCCGGCAGGCGGACACCGGCCACACCGTTCCCATCCTCATCCACATCCATGGCTAGGACCGGATACTCGCCCAGGATCTCGGGTGGCTGGACACTGTAATCCAACCAATAGCCCCTGAGGTACAAGGCGTTATAATTCACCGCCGGCAGGTTATACCCGTAATATGTAAGGGCTGGAATATCCGGAAAATCCAGTTCCTCCGGAAACACAAAGGTGCCCTCCGAGATGCTCGGATATTGGCTTGCGGGCGGTTTGATATTACAAGTCACCCATTTATCCAGGGCCACCAAAACAGCCCTTGAAAGAGGGGAGTAGTCCAGGGGATTGGTAATCTGCTGGCACATGGCGGAAGGAGGCCCAATTACACCGCCGGAACCGTGTTTGGCTCCCGTGAACATATATGCACGGACGTTTGCAGGTAATTGGATATCACTCAAGGCCTCGGTGTCTCCAATAACAAGATTAGCGGCGCTGGACCATATCTCACTCTCGGTATCCGTATGCATGATTTTTGGGCAGGTATGAGACGCCTCACATCTTTCCAGCATACTGCCGGATATCCCGGTAAAGTGATCCGTCAGCTCTGTGTAGGTAAAAGGAAACTGATCGGCCCCGAAGATATCCCCCGGATGGGAGAACTCACCGTTCAACCAATTCTTCCGGGAGGCGCCGATATGGCTGTTGATTCCGTCAAACACGATCTTGCCCTTCTCGTCTTCGTTAAATCCTTCATAAACAAAGGTCTTGATAATCCGTCCGGTCTGAGACGCGCCGTAAGCCAGTGCTTTTTTGATCGGTGCCCCGCGTTCGGGTCTCAAGGGATTCCGATTTCCCATGTCGTCCTTTTCTCGGTATCTCAGGAAGGAAACCACATCGCGGATGCCGGCGTAACCCAGACCATAAACAATGGGATCTTTGGCCGGGAATATAAATTCATAAAGGGACCCGGCATCATATCCGGCCGGCATGGGGAAGGTGATTCGATATTCGTCCAGATAACTCCATCCGGTCACCGGGACCTTGTTGGGGTCGTTTTCATGATAGCGCACCGTTAGCGTGGCCTGGCTTTCATCCAGGACAGCGGCCGGGTAGGTAAGGTACTTGGTGTAAACGCCACCCGGGCCGGGCATATTGAAGGGTGGATCAAAATATTCTTCCCGGCTCATGGCCACTATGGAAGAACCGTCTTCATTAAGGGCAATGGGTAGACGGGCTGTCAGGGCGCCCGGGGCGGGTGGAATCCGGCTTCCCAGACCGACGAAAAAGCTTGGTATTCCGGCGATGGGATAAGGGGCCTGCCATCCACTCGCTACGATCGTATAACCCTTTTCCATCAGAAATCCGTTCCCCGCGGCCTCCGCGCTGTTGGGATCATTCACTCTGGGCGCATTATTATATGTGCCCAGGGTAATCATGCCACCGCGATTGACCGTGTCATAGAGGATGTGCCGGTTGCCCTTTTTCAGGTTGACGGGTTTGATGATCACAAAATCCACATCAAATTCCACCTTCCCGTTCTCATTTAAAGGGGCCTTGTCAATGTTCACGATCACGGCATTTAAGGGATCACCGGGATCGACTTCGCAATACATGATCCCCTCCAATCGCTCATATTGCCCGACCTTGCCGAATTCCATGCCTCCAAATGTTGGTGATACCGTGTTGGTGATCACCATCTCGGTTACACGGGCCTGGATCGTCAGCGGAACCATTAATAAAACGGCCATAACCAATAAAACTACACCTGGTTTCTTCATATTGTCCCCTCCTTTCGAAAGTTTGTGGGCTGTGGGTTTGATGATCTCGTAAAAAGTCGGAAAGTACGCATTTTTGTCATTCCGGCGAAGGCCGGAATCCAGTCTTTTTAGATAGTTGCATGGATCCTGGACCCCGGGCCGTAGTCTATCCCGTACTTGATACGGGACCGGGGTGACGACTTTTTACGAGACCATCAAGATTCAAACCAAAGATCTAAGACTTATCGCCTAGAGCGTAATGGAGGCCTCAACCATTACCTCTTTCGGCCTTCGCCTGTCTGACACACGGCGTTCAAACGGTGCGGGTTTTTTATCCAGACGGCGTTCGCTGTTGCGTCTATCCACAAAAATATTAACGTTTTCTTCTTTCTCAAAAACACTTCTCATTTCATTTTCAAGGCCGGCATAAGGCTGTTTAATGATGATGTTGAGGATCCCTATTCCTTTGTTGATCGGTCTGGCGAGTTTTGTAAAGGTCAGTAACAAATCGGTGGTTGAAGACATAAAAGCCTCCTATGGAAATGAAAGAATGGAAAGAAAAAAGAGGGTAGAAGAACGTACTCATTAATATACAAAAAAAAGAGACTGTCAATCAGCCTTTGGTTGGATTTTGCTGGTTATTCAGACCTTGGCCGATGGCATACAAGATCGCCTGAATACGATGTGTCACATTCAGCTTTTTGAAGATATTATTAAGGTGTGTCTTGACGGTCTTTTCGGCAATAAAAAGTTTTTCCGCGATTTCTTTGTTGGTATGACCGAGCGTCAAACAACGAAGCACTTCTTCTTCCCGGGCTGTGAGAGCCGGATACGTTCTATGCCTTGATCGGTCATTCCCGGACCCTTTATCGGATTCATGCTCAATATACCTAAAAAGAAATTTTCGTTCGACCCAGAGCTCCCCTTGATGGACGCGATCAATGGCCTTTACCAAGCTGGCAATACCGGTATCTTTTGAAATATAACCTTTGACGCCGGCTCGCAAAAAATGGAAAATCATGTCTTCATCCGGATGATCCGCTAGAACGAGCGTTCGGGTGGAAGGATTTTGTTCTTTGATGAAATGAGTCAATTCAGCGATATCGGTAGTGATCAATGCGCTATCAAGCAGAAAAATGTCTGCATGATATTGCCGGATCAAATCCACGACATCATGGATATTGTCCGTTTCTCCAGCAATTTGGATGCTCTTCTCATCATGAATGGTTCTACACACGGCTTCCCGGAAAAGCTTTTGTTGAGTGGCGATAACAACAATAATGGGATTATTCAATTCAGCACCTCAAGACTTGGAATCAAAGACCTTGGATTGGCTCCATTTCCAAAACATCGGAAATGATTAGTTGCCGATTGATAATATCTACAAATGTTATTATCTATAATCACGGACCTGTCAATATTTTTTAGTATCGATTCGCGAATTAAATACTGATGCGGTTTTCAGGTTTTTAAAATGTTGCGTGATGAATAAAAGCTCGTAGTTAGAATAATGTACAGCAGCAGATCGATACCTGCGAAGATCGTCAAAGATCCATGGGTGAAATAATGCATGATAGACTGAAATCCACCCCGAACGGGCGAGATTAGACTGGATACCGGCTTTTGCTGGTATGACAATGAGCTTGAGACGCTTGCTACAGATCTGGATCATGCCCCATTTCAGAAAGCATGTACTGGTAAAGATCACGTCTTTAGCGGAAACAGATGAATTACGGCATAACATTCTCAAGAGGAAGGACAAGATAATATGATCAGTAAAACCTAAATAGTACCCATCCAGAAATTCCTCAAATCCCCCTCCCCCTAACCCCTCCCGCCAGGAGAGGGGAGTCGCTTTCACGCTTTACAGGAGATATAAGCGCCATCACCCCTCCTGCCAGAGGAGGGGAGATTAATGGATGAACACTAACTAAGGTGATAAATGATATTATTTGGATGGTTCGATCTCCAGGAGTTCAACCTCAAAAATAAGCGTTTCATTGGGGCCGATATTGTTCCCTGATCCCTGTTCACCATATGCGAGTTCAGCGGGGATGTATAGTTCCCATTTAGAACCGGCCTTCATCAATTGCAGGGCCTCGGTCCACCCCTGGATGACCCTATTCACACCAAAGACAGCAGGTGCGTTTCGCTTAAACGAACTATCAAACTCCACACCATCGATGGTGGTACCACGATAGTTGCATTTAACCCGGTCTTTCAACTGAGGGGTGGCGCCGGTTCCTTCTTGAATGACCTTATATTGCAGTCCGCTTTCAAGGGATACCACACCCTCTTTGTTTTTATTTTCCGCTAAAAATGCGTCTCCCTTAGCCTTGTTGTCCAAAGCCAATTTTTCCCGCTTTTCTTGTTGTTTTTTTATGAAATCCTGTTGGAGTGCCACCATGGTTGTCTGAATCTCTTCTTCCGTCATGAGCGGGGAAGACGACTCCGCCAAGCCATCCCGTAAGCCCTTGAAATAGACATCGGTATTGATCTCCAACCCGATCTCATGAAAGCGTTTTCCCATGTCAAATCCCATGCCATAACTGGCCTTATCGGTTTGGGAAAGCAGGTCTTCGCGAGTGATCTCTTTTCTGGTTGTTGAATCCGATTTTCCACAGGCGGTTATGGCCAGAACACCAATCAACAGTAATATGAAATTTTTCATCTTTTTTTCTCCAATTTTGGATTTTTTTGTGTTTGATCAGGGCAAATTTCTATGTCTTTCTATGATGGATAATAGGTATGAGTCAAGATTAAAAAAGGGGTTATTGCCCCCTCCCACCAGAAAAAGGGAGGCGCTTATCGGCTGTGTTTAGTCTGAGAGTCCCCTCCCCCCAAAGATTGTTTCATAATAGGGCTTTCTTAGAATTTGTCATTTCGACCCCCGCCTTGCGGGATAAACTCCGGGAGAAATCTTTAAGCTTCAACAGGTAACAAAACAAGATTTCTCGTATCATTTTAGATTTTTGAAAAACTTGGCGCGAACCTATGGATTCCGCGATCAAGTCGCGGAATGATCGTGCAAAAACCAGAGGTGATCATTTACAGTCACGTAACCAAAAACTAGGCTGGTCATTCCGCGACTTGATCGCGGAATCCAATCGTTTGGATTTAGAAAGACCTAAATTGTTACGATTTCTCGGCTAGCGCCGACTCGACCGAGCATGTCGCGGGCTCGAAATGACATTACGACACACCCTCCCAATTTGGGAGAGGGCAAAGCCTCAATGCTGTTGACTTATTAACGGTCTCAAAATAGTATTAATGGTTCGTCACGCTGAAAAGCCACTGGATTCCGGCCTTCGCCTGTCTGCGTGCGGACACGCACAGGCAGGCCGGAATGACATCATAGACTTCTGTGTCTACGTTAGGGGCTTAAGTCAACAATATCGGGTCGAACCTGCCCCGTACTTGATTCGAGGGTGAGGGGGGATTTTGCTAATCTTTAACCTTAAAAAATAATATCACATCGCAGCAATTTCCGTACGGCAAATAATCTCATCTTGCACCGGTTTTCCCAAGGTGACGAAATAGGCGCTATACCCCGCTACCCGCACGATGAGGTCTTTATGTTTTTCAGGATGTTGTTGTCCATCCAAGAGCGTCTCTTTGTTGACTACATTAAATTGTACATGCTTTCCTCCCTGGCTGAAATAGGTCCTTATGAGCATGGATAGCTTTCTCATATCCTCTTCGGTTTTTAGAGCCGAAGGATGAAATTTCATATTCAGCAAGGTCGCTTGGAAAGGTATTTGATCAATGGTCATGGCGCTTCGCATCACAGCGGTGGGGCCGTTCGTATCTTTGCCCTGAGCGGGCGAGATGGTTCCATCCGCAAGGGTTTCACCCGCGAGTCGTCCATCCGGGGTCGCGCCGGTCATGGCGCCGCCCGGGGCATGGGCCGTAATGGAGATCCCCGTGGGCTTGGTGGTCCCGCCGAACGCTGTTGGAAATGTTAATGTCGTATCCGCCCAGTATTGATAGAGTTCTTTGGCAATGGTATCCACATAGGGGTCACCGTTCCCATATTTGGGTGCCTCCAGACACATCTGCCGGATTCTGTCATAGCCGTCACCCTGCCAGTTGGCATCAAGAGCGGCCTTCAGTTCCTTTTGGGTGATCTTCTTTTCATCAAAAACCAGCTGCTTCACGGCAGCCATGGAATCCGCCACATTGATCATGCCCACCAGATTGAGGGCCGAACCGTTTTCAAAGGGTAATGTTCGATCCAAGGCGTCTCGACCCACCTTGATGGCATCCACCATAAGGGCTGAATGAACCGCATCCGGGAAAAGGTCTCTTTGGGCCATTAAGAGAATGTTATGCTCTTCCACCGTCAGTCCCATGAAATACTTGAGTTGTTCCTTAAAGGCATTCATGAAGTCATCAAATGTCTGAAAGCTTTCAAACTCGCCGGTTTTGGGGCCCAATTGTATACCCAGTCTTGGATCAAACCCGTTGTTCATGGTAATCTCAAAAACCCGCGGCACGATGAACATGCCAAAGGCCTGTATGCGTGATTTGCCCGGTATATTGACATCCAGGCATCCTGCCAGGGCATAATTCCGGGCATCCTCTATGGGTACGCCTTGGCCGACCAGGTAACCGATATAGGATTTATCCCCGATAAACGCCGGCATGCCGATCCCGGTTTTCACCACTTCGATGGCCTTGAGCATCAAGGGTTCAGGGGTACCCTCATGGACCCGGACCGTTATGGTATGATGCGGGGTTTGACAGTCCTTGGCTGCCTCCAGAATCAGGTAGGACAGCTCATTGGTGGCATCTTCACCTTCCGGGGTAACCCCACCGATCATCCAATTATTCCACCTGGCCATGCCTGCCCATTTTTCCCGCTGCAGTTTGCCTCCCCCTACGAAATTATACTGCATCACCTTGATGCGAAGGCATTCCAACCATTCCAGGACATCGTCATCCGTTAATCGTCCTTCTTCCTTATCCTTCTGATAAAAGGGGTACATGAATTGATCAAACCGGCCGCCGGGTGTGGTGCCACCGGCGATCATGATCCAGATAAACCAGAAGGACTGCATGGCTTCATAAAAGGTCCTAGCGGGATTTCCCGGAACCCAATGACAGATTTCCGCAATCCTCTCCAATTCCTTCTTCCGAGAAGGATCTTTTTCTTCGGCGGCCATCTTGGCGGCCAGGTCACCGAATCGATTGGCGATACGAACAATGGCCGATAAAGAGATGATAACGGATTTAAGGAAATTGGCCTTTTTAATGGCATCCGCATCCATGTACCGGACCTGACGCAGTTCTTCCTCCGCATCTTGAATGATCTTATTCAGCCCCTCTTTGAGCACTTTTTCATAATCCACCACGATAAGGGCCAGCCCAAGACCCAAACCCCAGCCCACGCCAGCGGCGCCGGTCCCGCGTCCTTCATCTCTTTTTTTCCAAGGCGGGGAAAGGATTCCCGACTGGATGAACGGCCAAAGGCGCTCATCGTCATAAAATATCCCCTGCCGCTCATCCATGGTACGTCCCTTGCCTTTCCAATAATCGTCCATGGATCGCAAAACGGCCTCATCTTCTTTGGATATATCGAGCCCTCCTTTCCTCAGGCTCTCCATATCGTCTTCAGGCCATGTGGGTCCAAGGGATCCGGCCTCAAGGCCCATGGGCTTGCTGGCCACATTGCCGACGATCAGTTCGTCATCTTCGATAAATATGGTCTTGTTATCCAGGTAATGGGCCGTGGCCTTTGCCCTTCTCAGGATCGTGGGCTCACCCTCGGTCTGTTTATATGACGCCATAACCAATTGGGCCTTTTCCACGCAGATGGGATATCGATCCATCTCAAGTCGTTTTTTTAATCTTTGGACTCTTTCATTCATGGTGCTTCTCCTAAATAAGGTTTAGGGTTCGGGGCTTAGGGTTCAGATACTGGATTCTGGATGCCAGGTTAAGCAACCCCAATTATGACACTTTATGAACCGCTGAATATCGAACAAGGAATATCGTAGCAACTTAGGACTTTCTAAATCCAAACGATTGGATTCCGCGATCAAGTCGCGGAATGACCGTGCAAAAACCAGAGGTGATCATTTACAGTCGCGTAACCAAATACTAGGCTCGTGTGCATCCGGAAATAAGACATTTCCGGATGAAGCCTTCAGCCCATCGGCCTTGAGCTCTGGGCCGAGAGGCGGTCAGCATTTGGCCATCAGTTAACCACGTGTTTTAAAAATGCTTTGGCTGACCGCTGAGAGCTGACGGCCGACCGCTTGAATCCAGAAACGTTAGTTTCTGGATGAACACCAGGCTGGTCATTCCGCGACTTGATCGCGGAATCCATAGGTTCGCGCCAAGTTTTTCAAAAATCTAAAATGATACGAAACATCTAATTTCCAGGTGAATCCTTTATCATTCTAATGTTCCATATTCGATCCGCTTGTGGTGGGTACCTGACCACCCTCCCCTTAATCCCCTCCCGTCAAGGGAGGGGAAACGAAAATGTTATCCGGCATCCCGTATCCAGCATCCGCAACATCATCCCCCAACCACTGTCTCCAAGCCTTTTGATTCAAATATCTTGACCAGTTCCGCCATATGTTCCTCGGTGGGAGGGGTAATGGAAACAGCCTTATCGGGCTCCTCCATTCTTGCATATTTTGTCTCGCCCAATCGGTGGTACGGTAGGAGATGGACCTTGAACCCGCCGCCGAGATCGTTTGCGATGAATTGGGCCGTTCTCTCCATGTTTTCGGGAGAATCATTATAACCCGGCATAATGGGCAATCGCCCAAGCATGGAAAGATCCAGTTCCTTGCGTATCCTTACGGCGTTCTCTAAAATCATTTCATTGGGAACACCCGTGTATTCCTTGTGTTTGGCTGAATCCATGTGCTTGATGTCATACAGGACCAGATCCGTGTATTCCAGAATACCCTTAAAGATATCCCATTTGGCGAAACCACTGGTCTCAATGGCTGTATGAATACCGGCATCATGGCATAATTTCAGGATAGCCCTTGAAAACTCCGGCTGGGCCACCGGATCACCGCCGGACAGAGTCACTCCACCCCCTGAATTCTGATAAAAAATGGCATCCGCGTTGACATCATCGAAGACCTCCCGAGCGGTCATGTATTTTCCCATAAGGCTTCGCGCCTCGTTGGGGCAGACCTCGGCACATTGACCATGGCCTTTACAAAGCTTGCGGTCTGTTTTGGACTTACCGTCAATGATCTGAATAGCGGCCTCAGGGCATGCATTTACGCAAGTACCGCACCCCGTACACCTTTCAAGATTCAAAAATATAACGGGTTTGAAATCCTGTGATTCGGGATTCTGACACCATACACACCTTAAAGGACAACCCTTTAAAAATACGGTGGTTCGTATGCCAGGTCCATCGTGGATGGAATAATGTTGGAGATTGAATGTTACGCCTCTTACTTCTTCAATATTTGTCATGCTGCCTCCTCGTGCTCTGTTCGTCCTATGATCTCGTTCTGCATGGGCTCGCCGAGTTGTACAAAATAGGCGCTGTAACCGGCTATCCGGACAATCAGGTCTTTATGCTTCTCCGGTTCTTTCTGTGCATTCACAAGAGTTTCTTTATTCACCACGTTAAACTGGATGTGTTTTCCGTTGCGACTAAAGTAGGTCCGAATCAGGAATGATAGTTTTCTAAGATCATCGGTAGTTTTCAAGGATGATGGATGAAATTTCATGTTCATTAATGACGCTTGAAAAGGAACTTGATCGATTTTAGAGGCGCTCAGGATAACGGCCGTGGGTCCATGGGTATCCATCCCGCGCATGGCGGATACGGTCCCATCGGCCAGGCAGTCCCCCGCGTATCGCCCATCCGGCGTGGCGCCAGTCAAGGCCCCGCCCGGCCACTGGGCCGAGATGGAAACACCCGTAGGTTTATGGGTCCCGCCGATATAGGTCTTAAACTGAGTCGCTGTTTTTGCGTAATAATGGTAAATATCCCGGGCTATGGAATCCACGTAATCGTCATTGTTTCCGTACTTGGGCGCGGCCAAAAATAATTTCCGGATCTCTTGGCCCCGTGCCCCTTTCCAGTCGGATTGTAATGTCTCGAACAACTCTTTTTGCCCGACTTTTCTATCGTCAAACACGACCTTTTTCACCGCGGCCAGGGAATCAACGACATTGATCAAGCCTACGGGATTTAATACCGCCGCGTTTTCAAATGGAAATTTGCGCTCCAAAAGGGCCTTGCCTTCTTGGACCCCGCGATACATCCAGGCCGACCGAACCGGATCAGGGTATAAATCCCGAAAAATCTGCAATTCGATATTGTTTCGTTCCGCGTGCAGGCCCATGAAATACTTGAGCTGTTTTTTAAAGGCGTCGAGAAACTCATCAAAAGTCGCAAAGCTTTCGAATTCTCCGGTCTTTGGCCCCATCCGTATGTTCATCCGGGGATCCAATCCATTGTTCATGGTAATCTCAAAGATTTTTGAGATGATGAACATACCATATGAGGCTATACGCGACTTTCCGACGATGGTGGCATCAATACAACCTCCCAAAGCGTAGTCTCGCGCATCTTCCAAGGATACTTTTTCGCTGAGGAGATATTCGATATAGGAACGGTCTCCAACAAAGGCCGGCATTCCGATTCCCGTCTTTACGACCTCCAGGGCCTTCAACATGAGATCTTCGGGCGTGTTTTCATTGACGCGAACGGTTACCGTATGATGAGGGACCGGACAAAGCTTAACGGCGTCCAGGACCAAATAAGACAATTCATTGGTGGCGTCTTCGCCGGTTTCAGGGATCACCCCGCCTATGGTCATGTTGTGCCATTTGGCCATACCCGCGTTTTTTTGTCTGGCCAATTTCCCTGATGTTCTGTTGATGTGCATATCCTTGATGCGAAGACACTGGAGAAGCTCCAGGACCTCTTCATCGGTGGTCGTCCCGTTTTCAATATCTTTCTTGTAAAAAGGATACATATATTGATCAAACCGGCCGATGGAAGCCGTCGGAGAAGGGGTGGTCATGAGAAATGCCAACCAGAAGAATTGCATGGCCTCATAAAATGTCCGAGGCGGATCGGCCGGTATATGTCGACAAGTGACGGCGATCCGTTCCAATTCCTCTTTCCGCTTTGGATCGGATTCCTTTGCCGCCATTTCATCGGCCAGATTCGCGAACCGTTCGGCAAAACGAATGATGGCCTGTTGGGAGATGATGACGGCCTTTAAAAAAGCGATCCGGTTCATGGAGTCAGGATCGGTTAGGTCCAATTTCTTGAGTTCTTCTTCCGCTTCCTCAATAATCCGGTTCAAGCCCCCTTGGAGGAGTCTTTGAAAATCCACGGTGAGGATATAAAATCCCGGCCCTAAACCCATCCCGCTTTCAGCATACCCGCCGCCGGGACCCTCTTCCTTATCTTTCCATGGAGGGAGTACCATGCCGGACTGAAAAAACGGCCATAGCCGATCATCCAGCATCTGCCCGACCCGGCTGATGGGATTATAGGACTTCCAATATTCTCGCATCTCCAAGAGTTCCTTTTCCTCATCATCGGAGATGACATAACCGACCTCTTTCAGCCCTTCAATCTCTTCCTTTGACCACAGTCCCGCGTAAAAATCAAACTCCAATCCCATGGGTTTACTGGCGGCATTTCCCACGATCATCTGATCATTCTCGATAAAAATATGAATATGATCGAGGATATTGGCCAATGCCTTGGCCCGTCTCATGATCATGGGTTCACCTTCGGTCCTTTTAAAAGATTCCGTTATCAGACGGCTCTTTTCAATACAGAGGGGATATTTCTCCACCTCAATGCTTTTTAAAAGCCTTTTCATCCTCGCACTCATAGAGCGTCTCCTGTTTTTTAAAGGTTTCGCCTCCAAACATAATAATCTAACCACCTTTGATGAGTCAATCAAGGGTTTATTAACAGATATCTTATAAGATCAGTTGTGTCCGGTTAAGATTTAACATTATCGTATCACCGATTGGTCCTTGGGGGTCTCTTTTCAAACGGCGAAGGGCATCAACCGCAGGATATAAGCGTATTGCCAACGCCAAGAATCACTGGTGCGAAGAATGATCGTCCGGTGTATCCGTTTGAGATTGAATTTCCACGGGATCGAAATCGGACCGAAACGGAGAGGTTCATGCCGCCCGCCTGAGGAGCAATATATGCCCCTATCTTGCTTCTAATCCCGCCCTGCGGGATTCGCATCTAAAAAGAAATCACCACGGATCCAGTAACCCAATGTTAGTGCAAAATCCTAACCAGAAATTACTGATTGAAATCCAGAATAATCTCTACCTCAAATAATCGACAACCTTACGAATATCCTTCAACTCCTCCAAACCCAATATAAGTTCCACTACCTTTTCCAGATGATTCTCGGGGATTTTTTTCACGGCCTTTGCCGCACAATCCATGAACTTTTTCACAAGGGCCTCTTTGGAGATAGGATGATCAGGGTGCCCATAGGCCTGGTCAATCTGTTTTGTCAAAATCATATTATCCCGGGTCTTGATTTCCAGGAATGCCCGAGTGGCTTCCCGGAGACCCAGGCTGGCATCCAATTCATACCTTATTTTTTGTGCCAGTCTTAGGACTTTATCGTCCTTCAGGCTCTCAGGAACAAAATGATCTAACGTGACATTCCCATAAACCAAGGCTGTGGCCAGGACAAAGGGAATGCTGAATTTGGCATCGATGACGGCCTGGGGGTTTCTTTTAACCTCCAGCGGTTCACAAAGCATTTGATTGAAAGAGCTGACAATCACTCGAATATCCGAAATATCCTCAGGACGGACATTTTCTTCATCGATGATATTAAAGGCTGCTTCGATAAAGGTATGGGTCCCTCTGCATGTGGGCCATGGTTTAAAGCTGACATTGGCCCCTTCAAATACCTTGCCCAAATCTTTCAGCAATGTGTCGGAGTCATAATGCCCTTTTGAATAAAGGCTGAAAAGCCCGGCCTTTCCTTCAAAAGGATGATCAAACCCTTTTATGCCTTTCTTCGCCAGTAAGGCCGACAAGAGAGCGGCCTTGGCCGCGAAAGCATCGCGAACCGCCCGGATATCGGATTCAGGGCTGTACCTAAGTTCCGCGCTGCACGTGGCCTGGCAGAGCGTGAGAGAGAAGGCGTCCACCATTTCCGTCTCACTTAAACCCAATAACCTGCCGGCCGCGGCCGTGGCTCCGAAGGCCCCCAGGATGGGGGGGATATACCAACCATATTCGGCAGGATTCTCTTTAAATGCCAGACCCAATCGGCATACCAGATCACAACCCACGGCCAGGGCCGTAATAAACGCCTTTCCATCCACATCTCCCATGGATTCAGCCAGTGCCAGGGTCACGGGGACGGCAACGGCATTGGGATGGACCAGGGCCTGATCATGGGCATCCTCAAAATCAAGGGCATGGGCCATGGAACCATTGGCAAAGGCGGCCATGGGTGCAGGCACCTTTTTCTGAAAGCCCAGGATGGTGCTTTCTTTTTTTCCTTCCCCTTGTCCGGCGATATCCACGAATGCCTGGCATCCTTTGCCCAGGCTGCTCGCGGCAAGGGTGACGCCCAGTGCATCCAGGAAGGACATCTTGGCCATTTCCCTGGCCCGATCCGGAAGATCCTCATAACGGGTCTCAACCGCATATTTGGCGAGTATTGTAGATTCGTTCATAACGCCCTCTCATTTATCAAATTTATTCATTTAAATGACCCAAAAATGACATACTCGTAGAAAGCCGTCACCCCGGTCCCGTATCAAGTGCGGGACAGACTGCGGCCGGGGGGTCCAGAGTTCATGTAACTATCTGAAAAGACTGGATTCCGGCCTTCGCCTGTCTGCGTGCGGACACGCGCAGGCAGGCCGGAATGACAAAAATGCGTATTTTCCGACTTTTTACGAGATCGTCAAGGAATGGGTAAGGTTTAGAGTTTAAGATTTACATAGAGCCATTCAAATTTATAAGGAAAAGAAATTGAAACCTTAAACCGTATACCCTCCTATATCGCATACCTTATACCTTGTATCTTTACGCTATAACACCTTGCGCCTTGCGCCTTATTAATCCGTCTTGATGACCACCTCATCCCCCTCACGTAAGAACTTCGTTCCGAAGCCTTGACTCTTTGTAATATCTTCTATGTATTGAACAACATTCTCAAATTGTTTATCCGATACCTTCATGATCTCCGGTTCGGACCGCGTGGTGAGGTAAACCGGGAAAAGAGAAACACGACTGATATGTCCACCGGAAATCATGCACTTCGCCACAAAGGAATTCCGGGTCTCCGGCGGCAAGGGATAATCATCATGGCTGTCCCATTCAGGATTAAGGGTCTCGATTTCTTTGTGACGTCGGCTGTTATATAAGTCCGTCATAAAGGCGCCCGGCTGTTCAATGGCGAAATTGCCCAGGCTGTACATCACCACTTTCCCTTTGTAGACCTCTATCCCCTTCAGGATATGGGGATGATGACCAATAATCATGTCAACACCGCAATCAATGGCCGTATGGGCTATCTCCCGCTGATAATCCGCTATCTGGGCCGGCACAAAATGGATCCCCCAGTGCATGGATAAGACAATGATATCAGCCTTGTCCCTGGTATTTTGGATATCATCAACCATGGCTTGAAGATCATCTTTTTTTGTGAAGGTATGGATTCGGCATGGTGTGCCGGGTTGGTCGTGTTCAACCGGCTCATAGACCGTGAATGCCCTTATGGGTGCACAACCCGGCCTATCTTCTTCCGCCCAATACCCCATGGGTAAAACCGAATTGTAGGCCAAAAAGGCGATCCTTGTGCCATTTTTTTCAATAATAGCCGGTCTCCGGGCCTCCTCTATATTAGCCCCGACACCGATGATATGCAAACCCTGTTCTTTGATCACATCAATGGTGTCGAATAAGGCGTCCTGCCCCCAATCCAGGCAATGGTTCCCGGCGAATGAAACCACGTGAAAACCAGCGTCTTTAATGGCTTCCGCGTTATTGGGGTGGACCCGCATGGGCAACCGGGCCTGTGGCAGCGGGGTTCCCCGCGATGAAAGATTGGCCTCCAGTTGACAAAATCCTATATCACCATGATTGAGAAAATCTTTAACATACTGGAACATGGAATGGGGGTTTTCCCGATTCGGTGCCACATCACCGACGGCTAATAATACTACGTTCATATTCATGCACCTTTCGTCCTTGGGAAATCGTTAGTAACCATCCCCATTAGTCCCCACGTGGAAGGGGGTTAGGGGGAGGGAATTTGGGGCATTTCTGGATGAGTACAAGTTAGTAAAAAAGACGTTTCAATGTTCATTTTGTTCTACATTGATCATCCGATCGCAAAATCCTCATCTGTTGTTCATACCAAAATGCACAAAATAATACCACCAAAAAACCCCAATAAAAAACTTTCTGGAATCACATCTCGGTTACTGGATAATGGACAATAGATGCTTGATGCTGGGCCGGACGACCTGATGAGGCTTTTTGAACCGTAGAATACAGAACAAGGAAGATCGAATTTCGAAATTTTTTACGGCGGCATATAAAATGCCGCCCCATAAAATACTTCAACACGAAGGATAAAAACGGACGTTATGCGAAGATTGTTTTTCGTAGGGCCGGATTTTACATCCGGCCGTAATGAATAAGAATCTTTATCTTAGGTCGTCATTCCTCGCAACAATTATCTTTACGGCGGCATATGAAATGCCGCCCTACGAATGTCCATCCATTTGCCTTTCCTCCCCTCGTGGGAGGGGGTAAAATAAAAACGAGACAATCGTGCACCAAACAAAACAAGCAACCCATCGAGATGGGTTGCTTGAGTTTCGATATTCAACCGGATTTTTTCAAAGAACCTCAGAAGAAAAGGAAGCGGGACGTGTGAATCCCCCCGCTTCCTGAGCAGATGAAAAGGCAAGTCATCATCCTGATCCTCTCGTCCCCGATGTCATATTACATCAGCATATTGGCCAGGAACAAAGAAAGGATGGGGAACGCGATGAGCAAGGCCACATGGAAAAAGTCGGCGATAAGAAATGGGAAAATACCTTTCCATACCGTTCCCATCTCGATGCCCATGTCCTTGGCCACACCGGCAATCACAAAGGTGTTCATCCCAATGGGTGGTGTGATCATGGCGATCTCCGCCATCCTCATGAAGATGATACCGAACCAAATGCCGTCGAATCCCAGGCTGATCACTAGAGGGAAAAAGATGGGGACGGTCAGCACCGTCATGGCCGCCACATCCAGGAAACAACCCAAGAAAAAATAAAGGATCAGTATCATGATCAGAATGACCATGGGCGGCAATGGCAAAGCACCGATAAAATCCGAGAGCACATAAGGAATGGTGGTGATCGCTACAAAATAATTAAAGATCAAGGCGCCGATCAATATCCCATAGATCATGCCCGTGGTCTTGAATGTGTCAATAATGGCGTTTTTAAAACCGACCCATGTAAGCCTTTTTCTGAGGGTAGTGATGACGATGGCACCGAATGCGCCTACCGCTCCGGCCTCCGTGGGCGTGAAAAACCCCAGGATCAACCCGGCCAATACAAATATGATGAGCGCCACGATCTCACCGCACATACCCAAGGCCTTGATCTTTTCCTTAAAGGTGGTCTTTTCCGCGCGTGGGCCGTAGGTGGGCTTCCAATAACATAAAATGCCAATAACAATGATATAAAAGATCGCTTCAAGGATCCCCGGGATAATACCCGCAGCAAAAAGCTTCCCAATGGATGTTTCGGTCAGGATGCCATAGATGATGAGCGCACCGCTGGGCGGTATCAAAACCCCCATGGTTCCGCCCGCGGCCACAGAACCGGTGGCCAAGGCCGGATCGTACTTGAGCCGTTTCATCTCCGGGATGGCAACCAGTCCGATGGTGGTTGCCGTGGCAATACTGGAGGCCGAAAGGGCCGCGAACACGGCTGAACCGGCTACTGCAGCCATGGCTACACCGCCTCTTTTATGACCCAGCCACTTGGAGGCAAGGGTAAAGAGATCCCGGCCCATACCGCTCACGAAAACCACCTGGGCCATGAGGATAAAGAGAGGTATGACGGCCAGGGAATACTCCGTGGCGGTCTGGAAAGGCACCAGGGCCAGCTTGGTAAAAGCGGCCACATCGGAGATGAGCAACCACAACCCCAAAAAACCCATCAAGGCCATACCACCTCCGATGGGCACCCCGACTGCCAGCAGCGCAAAAAGGATGATAAAACCCAGAATGCCGAGAGTTATGCCACTCATTTGTTTGAAAACCTCCTGAACGCCTGGGCGAAATCAACAACATAGGTCAGGCAAAAAAGAAGTAAACAGAATAGAAACAGCATGCGAAAGGGCAGATAAGGGATTTCCAGTGTCTCAGAGAGTTCCTGAAAACCGTTTTCTATGGCATAGCTCGTACCTGCATAGGCCATCCATCCCCATGTAACAATCATAAGGAGGGACGCGAACATTTCAGCCACGGCGCCCAGCCTGGGTGGAAATCGCTTGATGATAAGCTCCACCACAACATGATACTTTTTCAGGGCGGCGTGAACCAGTGCAAAGGACACGGGAACCACCATAATGAGTTCGAATATCTCATAACTCCCTGGAATAACGAAGTTAACAAGCCTGCCCACGATATTGCTTATTAAAAGCATCATGGCTCCCAACAAAAAAACACCGCCTCCAAGCACACCCCATTTGGTGATGCGCTCAAGCCATGCAGCCAAGACACCCATGATTCCCCCTTTTGGCTTTGATGGTTTTGAGATTGAACACGAAAATAGTGGGCTCTCCTAAGAAGCCCACTATTTTTATCCCCCGGTACGCTGAGCTATATAGCTCTAGGTTTGACTATTTGCTGTGCTGTTTGATGAGGCTTCTCATGTACTGATAGACCTCTGTGCCCGGTAATCCTTGGTCATCAACCGCCTTCATCTCTTGAAGGATCGTTTTTTCAACAATGGCATATACTTTATCCAGTTCCGAGGCCGGCAGTTTCAGAAATTCTACTTTATGTTCTTTGGCCAGATTAATGCCCAATTCTTCACCGGCGTAAACCAGCTCTTCGATTCTGTTGCTGAACCATTCGATATTGTCCTCGATTACCTTTTGGATGTCCTTGGGCAACTTTTTCCAGGAATCGAGGTTGAATGCCCAGTGCCCGGCCGGAGCCGCTCCGATATTGAGTTCGAGGGCATATTTCACCACCTCGGCGAAACGAAAGGACTTCAGGGTCTCATAGGGTGCAACGGCTCCGTCAATGGTGGTCTTTTGAAGGGCGGTGTAGGTTTCGCCCATGGGCATGTTGATACCGCTGCCGCCGAGTTCGTTTATCAGTTTGGCGATATCACCGGTGGCCTTTATGGTCATGCCCTTAAAATCAGCGGTGCTGGCGATCTTCTTCTTGGCGACCAGCAACTGATAAGGCGGGATGGAGGCATAAGCCATGACCTTGACATTACCATCTGTAAACTCCTTGTCAAGCTGAGGATATTTTTCCCTGGCCGCATAATAGACCTTGCGGGCCAGTATCCTGTCATCCACACCCCAGAAGGCCATGCGCATGGATTTTTCAAAAGCATATCCTACCGGTGCATAGGCGCCGGAGAGATCTCCGATATCAGCCACACCCTTACCCAATTCCATGGCGGATTCTCTCGGCTTGTAAAGCGCGCTGGCCCAGAAGGGCTTGATATTTACCCGACCGTTTGTTTCCTTTGCTATTTTATTGATCCACTCTTGTGTGGCAACCGACATGGGATGGTTCGGCGGCCAGTTACCACCATAGGTCAAGTTGATCTCCGCTGCCTGGACGACATTTGTATTGGCGCTAAATATCAATCCCGCAACAATCAAGGCCCCAAAAACAACCAAAGATAGACGTTTAACCAATTTTCCCATTTCTCTCCTCCTTTTGCGATTTGATGTTTATAAATACCCCTCGCTACCCTGTCCGTTCAATTGGGTGAATCCCTGGAGTCCCTCTCCGAAAGCAAGGGGGTAGTTTATAGGTTACTGGGTTAAAATCATTAAAAAAGCGAGGATTAGTTAAAAGCTTTGATTATCCAAGAATTTCACTAAAACCAAATTCCGCGAATAATGTCAACCTTTTTTTTCTCGTTGAATTCAATGCTCTATCGTTCCATTTTTCGACGGCATGACTTACATAGTGATCATCCAAAATGGCTTCAAATTCCCTCCCGCAAGGGGAGAGGATATGAATGGATAGACACTAAATAATACCTTCGATAAATTCGGAAACCAAATCAATCATCTGATCATTATCCCATTCCCTGGCATCCACCATATCGGCCCAGATGTCAATGGTGGGAATACCGGCCTTTTCCAGGGCCTTTTTGGTAAAATAGGTCCCACCGCCGGAATGCTTGCAATTGGTCGGGGTTAGGATGAGGGCACCATTGATCTTATGTAACTTGGCCTCTTTCACAAGCCATTCGTTCATCCAGGGCGGCATATGAAGTTGCTCGTTCATACTCACAAAACGGCTTGCCAAGGCCCTTAAAGGATCGCTGGTGGGATATCGGATATAACCATCCGCGGCCAGGGCCAAGTACATGGACCAGACAAAGACGGCACCGTACTTCTCCTCAAAGGCATTATAAAATCCCGTATTAAACCATAGGCCAGCACCGATCCACATGAGACGGATCTTTTCATTCTCGCAGGCGGCTTGTCCTTGATCAACACACGCCTTGACCTCCTCATAAAACTGCTTGGTCATATCCAGTGCCCATTGTGATCCGCGATGCCACTGGGGATTCATCACACTGGGGATGGAATCCGTGATACTAATGGGGCATGGAACAGTTTTGGCGACCAGGTCGTGAATCTTGTCGTAGATCTCCTCCTGCTCATTAATACGATCCATGATGCGGACGAATTTTGAATAACTGAATGTCTTCCCCGTCTGGATCTCCAAAAACCGAATCAACGCCTTCAGATCCTCTACCATGACATCCAGGCGACGGGTCTCATAAAGCGCTTCCCAGTCATAACGGCATTTTTCCCACCATCGCGGATACATGACGGTCGAGCCAGGATTTTCAAATGGAAAAAACGGGGCTCCCATTTCTTTGGCCCATAGGTCATAGACCTTTTGCATGGCATCACAGGTCAAACGCGCCACAATCACCGTGGGTTTGGGCAACCCGCCCCAGGGGGCCATTTCGGGATTATGATCCATGGCGGAAGCCAAAGGAAGACTGCAATACCGGCAAAGATCCTTACCATACCCCCGCTCATTCAGGAGATCAAAATAATAAGAGGAGAGCTGTTTGGCCGCGATCACGGCCGACCACCATTGGGTGGTGACAATGGGGATATCCATGGCATGGAATATCTCATGCGGGGCGTCGGCGCTTACAATGGCATAGGACTCGCCATTATTGATCTTTTCCCGAAGATCTTTGAACCATGCCTTTTGATACGCATTGGCATCGATTGATGATTGCAGCCGTTTAATGCTTTTTTGTTGTTGATTCTTATCTTTTTCCATTAAAGTATCTTTACAAGTTTGCTTTGACATATCATTTTTTATTTTCGAAAATTTGACTTGGACCTATGGATTCCGCGATCAAGTCGCGGAATGACAGGCAAAAACCCGAGGTGATCATTTTCAGTTTCGTACCCAAAAACTAGGCTGGTCATTCCGCGACTTGATCGCGGAATCCAATTGTTCGGATTTAGAAAAACCTAAATTGTTACGTTTTAACCAGCTTGCTGAATGCCCACACCTGATTACTGGCCGCTTCCCGATCGATTTTTCCAAACAGGATCACACAAACACCCCCTCATTTTCCAATTCCAAAAAATCCTCGACGGGCATATTCAAAAATTCCGTACAAACCATAAAGGTATGTTCCCCCAAACAAGGAGAGGTCCGGACACCTGCCTTGTTCCTGAGTAATTTATAGGGCGGTGTGGGGTGCCCGAAGGTCCCCAGGACCGGGTGTTCAATGGGTGTCAAAAATTCCCTTTCCTTTAACTGCGGATCATGCTCGATGAGATCTTCGGCGTTTTGGACCGCCCCTGCCGGCACGCCGGCCGCCTGACATTCCTCCATAATCTCATGTGGCGTGGATTGACGGGTCCACTTAGAGATGTATGCTTCCAGATCATCTTCATTTTCTTTCCGTGCGCTGAGGGTGGAAAAGCGATCTTCTTGGGACCATGCGGGATTTCCCATCACCCGACATAATGCCCGCCACTCATCTTCGGTAAATACGGTAATGGCAACCCATCGATCTTCGCCTGCACACGGAAAAATCCCATGGGGCGACGCGTATAGACTGCGATTTCCCGTACGGCCTTGAAGATTCCGGTTAGCGACCCAATCCATGATTGCCGGTGATGTTTGATGAACAATGGCCTCAAACATGCCGGCATCAATATGTTGGCCCTTCCCGGTGCGCCGTCTGTAGTCCAGGGCCGCGATAATTGCCGATGCGATAAACGTAGGCAGGACCACGTCCCCATAGGGTACCGACGTGGGAACCACAGGTCCCCTGTCCGGCCATCCGGTAAGATAAAGCCTGCTGGATAGGGCATTTCCTGTTCCATCCACGCCCCATTCCTGGGCCATGGGGCCGGTTTGTCCATAAACGCTCCCACTGGCCATAATGATGTCTGGCCTTTGTTTCTTAATGGACTCATAGTCTAGACCCAATTTTGTCATGGTCCCGGGCGTAAAATTTTCCAACACCACATCCGCCCACTGAATGAGCTTATCCACAACCTCCCTGGATCGTGGATGTTTGAGATTAAGGGCCATACTGTATTTAGATGTGTTTAAATGGGTAAACCACGGTTTGTCGTCAAAGCTGTTGGGTTTGGATATGGAGACCTGCCGATCTGTCCTGGCCAGATCCACCCGCTTTGACGTCTCGATCTTGACGATCTGAGCGCCATGATCACCCAACTGCTTAGCGGTGATTGAACCCACCAGGGCCCATGAAAAATCCAGTATCTTCACGCCCTCAAGGACTTGTTTTGCCATGTTTGCTTCTCCTGCTATGTTAATCACTCACAAATGCCGGCCCTATGAATAATCCCGTTCGCATTTTGTCTTTCGAAGGGCTGCACCCTCGCAGTCACGCTCTGGCGTGATGGAGGGCGGGTCTCAGGCCGCCTCGTCTTTCCTGAACCCCCTCCCCTAACCCCTCCCGCCAGGGGAGGGGGATTTAGGGCGGCGGGGTCGCTGTCCCTACGAAAAACCCCATGGAGGTATTATTTTCGTGGGACAGCATTTTCCATGCCCCCGAAAACCATGGCTACAATGAATTGACCAACGCGCACAAAATCCGATCCGCTACGGCCGGGTGTAAAACCCGGCCCTACAAAAAACACTCGTGCGGTCATTGTCTTTTGTAGGGCGGCATTTTATATGCCGCCGAAAACCATGGTTGTGATGAAATGACAACCGGAAACAAAATCCCAATCTACTATGGCTGGATGTAATCTCCGGCACAAAAAAATGCATATAATAATAATTTTTTCTTTCCCTTTGCGCCACCTGTCTCGCCATTTTATCCCGCCATAGTCGAAGACGGCGGCGGAAATTTCAGAGACGACGGATGGGCCTTGCGCCTTTCTCTGTTCAAATCACACCATTATCCTTCAATTCTTCCACTTCCGAATCCGATAGACCAAGCAACTCCTGATAGACCGCTTTATTATGTTCACCCACGAGGGGCGCTCGACGTTGAATCTTTGTGGTCGTCTCGGTGGATAAAAAGAAATGCCCGGGGTATTGCATGGACCGGCCCAATTCGGCATGTTCCAACTCGACCCAATAATTTCTGGCCTTGAGCTGGGGGTGTTCAACCACCTCATCCGGGGTATTGGCCACGGCCGCGTTGATCCCTCTCCGTCTCCCTTCCGTATCCAGTTCCTTCTTGGTGTGCCTTAAGAAAAATTCCGCGATAGCCTTTTCCCGAACCGTCTTTTCCTCCATGGTCACGGTTGATCGATCAAATGTATTCCAATCTTTTATTTCTCTGAGAGGATTTTCGATCCCGTCTTCATCCATCCACTGTGATAAGGCTCGATTAGCGGGGGCGCCCACCTTACCGCCCATCAGGTTATGCCAAACATAACCGTCCTTACATTCCCAGATCCAACGGGCCGGGTTGAGGCCCAACCATTGGCAATCGCCGCTTCTCTTGAGCATTCGTTTATCAAAAAGATAGGGCAATATATTGTTCGTATTTCTGCTGGCGCTTACTTCTTGAGCGGATACGTCCACCTGTTGACCCTCGCCGGTTGCCTCACGATGATAATGTGCCATGACCGAACCCAGTACGGCCGCACCATTGGCATGAAAATAATTGGCATCCAGGGCCTCTTTCACCGGTGCGCGGTCCGCGTAACCATTACTTAAAAGTACACCGCTCATGGCGGACGCAATAAGTTCACCGCCCTTAAATCGACTATACGGCCCTTTCTGTCCGAAAGGCGTGAGAGACGTCATGATGATTCTCCTGTTTAATCGGCTCAATGCATCGTAATCAAGGCCAATGCTTTCCAAATATCCGGGAGTAAATGATTCAATGATAAAATCGGATACCTTCACAAGTTCCTTAAACAAGTCCTGTCCTTTGGCGGTTTCCAGGTTAAGCGTAATCCCCCTTTTGTCCGTGTTATAAATCAACCAGAGTAGGCATTTTTCGGGATCGGGATCATTATCCACAAAAGGCGGGATGTTCCGGGAAGAGTCTCCACCCGGTCTTTCAACCTTAATGACATCAACACCCATGGCCGCTAACACCTTGCCGCAAACAAATCCCTTCTCATCCGTCATATCCAAGGCCCGGAAGCCTTGTAATAGTCTATTTGTCATTGTTATCTCCTTAATTATGAGCCCATCCAGAAACGTTTGTTTCTGGATGACTAACTAACCGCTTCAATAAACGCCTTTAGCTTCGACTTTACCTCTTCCGTTTCCGTTAGATGATATTTCTGCATCCGAAAACATATAGATGGGATATGATTATCATCCAAAATCTTTTTTTGTTCAGGGTATTCCCATGCGGGCATATCATCCCATTCCATGAAATAAAATAGGGTCCCTCTAACATTCAATTCTTTGGCCGTGGCAAGACAATGCTGCAATTCCTCTCTCTTAGGATAAAGGCGTGGACTGGATGAATAAAGGTGGTATCTATCGGTTATGGCCCCTAGCGGCTCAAAAGAATTGTCTACAGGGTGATCCGAGATCCCATCTCCCCAGGAATGGCTCTCTGTAACAATCACGGCACCGTAGGATTCAACCAGTTCATAAAACCGCAGATGATCGATCTGACTACCTTCAACAGAGACCCTTACACCTTTTTTCGGAGAATTATGTTCTGCTCCTACCAGGAAATTCATTAAGAGCCTATTGTGTTCCTTTTTATCCATAAACATGGATGACCCTATGATTTGGAGGGCCTCCGTCCCTGAAATAAGAGGCGGATCAAGCTTTCTGAAACCGGAGATCTTCTTCAGCAGGGATCGGTTTTCGTTAACAATATCTATGGCATTGGATAAGGCACCCGGGGTGATTTCTTTGCCGGATACATCTTCCAGTTTCTTTTTGAATTCATGGATCATTTGGCGATTGTACAGGTTGGTTGCAAACCACTTGGTATAAAGCATGTCGAACAGATAAAAATCCGGCAATTTCAGGGAAGGATCCATTCGCTGGATTTCCATCAAATAATAATAAAGCTTAAAAACCGAGTCATTGTAATGAGGGATAACCAAGAGATCGAGAAAATCAAGAGCCCCTGTCAAAAGTTGATCATAGATGGACCGGACCGACGGTTCGAAAAAAAATTCCATTGTCTCATCACCCTTATCCGTCGATGCCAAAGGATCACCACTCAGCCTTAAAGGGAAAAGACCGGCGGCGATGATCATCTCCACGGGAACCGCATCCGAGATATACCCGACCACCTTTCCGCCGTTTTCCTTCCATGCCTTGGCAGCCAGGGAACGTTCATGGTAGTGCTTTTTCATTGTCTCAAACGGGTTCATATTTTAACATCTCCAACTCTTTCCCTAAAATCTCTTCATTATGCTCACCGATACGCGGGGCCTTAAAGCGTAAACGAGGATTCATCTCAGGGGCGTTAAACAGATAGCCCGGACATTGAATAGACCGTCCAAACTCCGGATATTCAACATCCTGCCAAAATCCTCTTGCCTTCAGATGTTCACTTTCCGCCACGGCGTCCAGTTCATTAATTACGCATAATCTAAGATTTTTTTCATTGGAAAACGATTCCAATTCCTTCTTGGTATGTTTCAGAAAAAAATTTTGAATGGGCTCTTCCCATCGTCTTAATTCCTCCTCGGAAAGTTGGGATAGATGCACGGCCTCCAGATCCTTGTTCTTGAGATATCCCGCCATCCCTTCCTGATCCATCCGCTCGACAATGGCCTTGAGGCGTTGGATCTCCACTTCTCCCCCCATCATGGTCCAAGTGACATAACCGTCGCGGCAACGCCAGACCTGTGTGGTGCTGCCCTTTCCTCTGGAAAACCGGTCACCCATCCGATCCACCATGCGTTGCTCGTATTCCCAACGGACCGGCTCCAGGTAGTTTGCCAGTACGGTACACTCAAAAATGGACACATCCACATGCTGTCCCCGTCCCGTTCGATGGCGGGCATAATGGGCAACCAAGGTGCCGATGGCCGCATAAGTGCATGCTAGTCCATAGGATTGATCCAGTCCAAGTAGCAAAGGGGCGCGATCCTGATAACCGGTGATCTTCATGAGCCCGCTCATAGCCATGGAGGTGATATCCGATGCCGGATAATCCTTAAAAGGGCCTGTGTGTCCGTAAGGGGAGATGGAGGTATAAATCATCTTCGGGTTGATCTGAGAGAGATCATCATATCCCAGACCGAAGGTTGTTAAATATCCTGGAGAAAAGGACTCCAAAAAGAAATCCGTATTTAGAACCAACTGGCTAAGTGTCTGAGCCCCTTTTTCATTTTCCAAGTCCAGGGTGATACCTTTTTTGCCGCCGTTATAAGCACACCATAATAAACTTTTTTCAGGATGGGGTTCATCGCCATAAAACGGTCCAAGGCGTCTTCCAGGATCTCCGCCCGGCCTTTCCACCTTGATGACATCAGCACCCAGGTCGGCCAGGATCTTGCCGCAAAACCAGCCTTTTTCATCTGTTAGATCCAGGACTCGTAAGTCGTTTAACAAGGTATAAACTCCTATTCAAAGATACCTTCATTCATAAGACCCACAAATTCTTCATCCGACATCCCCAATAACTCCGTATAGACATAATGATTATGCTCTCCCAAGCACGGTGCGGGACGTACCCGGGGCGGTGTATCCGACAGCTTCATGGGAGGTGTAGGATGGGTGCAAAGGCCGATGACCGGATGCTCTCTCTTGATATAAAGCTCCCTTTCACGAATCTGGGGGCATTCCATTACTTCCCGTGCATCACGGACGGCACCGGCAGGAACGCCCGCATCCAGCATCCTTTCCATAACCTTTTCTTTTGGTCGCGTGCTTGTCCAATCGGCTAAAATGGACTCTAATGCCTCTTCATTGTTTTTTCTGTCTTGCAGGGTCCTGAACCTTGAATCATTGATAAGATCCGTCCTCTCAATTGTATTACAGAGGCTCACCCACTGATCCTCATTAAATACAGCTATGGTACACCATGAATCCTCTCCTTTACACGGAAAAGCGCCATGCGGTGAAGCCCAAGCATGCCGGTTTCCCATCCGCATCTGAACCGTCCCGTTCGCGGAATAATCCAAAAAGGCCGGTGTTATAAACTGACACATGGTCTCAAATTGAGACAAATCAATATGTTGTCCCTTCCCTGTTTTTCTTTTATGCTCCAAGGCCGCCATGATAGCAATCACTGCGAATAAAGGCGTTATCACGTCACCAAATGCAATGGGCGGGATCAAAGGCCCGCGATCAGGCCAACCCGTCAGATGGGCATGCCCGGACAGGGCCGCCGCCGAATTACCATATCCCACAAAATCGGCGAGGGGTCCGCTTCTACCGGTTATACTCACGCTCACCATGATGATGTCATCCTTTATTTTTTTAAGATCATCATACCCCAAACCCATCCGATCCATGGCCCCTTGGCCGAAGTTTTCAACCACCACATCCGCCCATTGAACAAAACGTTTGGCTAATTCAATACCTTTGGGGTGTTTCAGATTGAGTGTTGCACTGTATTTACTGGTATTGGAGTGGGCGAAAAAACCGCTCCGATTCGGGTCCATGATGCCGTCTTTGAACGGCGGGCTGAGCCTGGTGAGATCAATGCGTTTGGAGGACTCAATCTTAACCACCAAGGCCCCATGATCAGCGAGGTCCCTGGTGGCCCTGGGTCCGGCGCCGACCCAGCTAAAATCAGCCACCTTAAGGCCCTCTAGAGCAGAACTTATTGATTGGGAAAGGTCTTTATCCATTTAGAAACCGAGTAAAAAAATAAGTTTCACAAATTCAACATCTATTGTATTATGTCGTTGCCGAATTAGTGTATCTGTTATAATATCTAATTAGGGTATTATATTAATCTGTTTATATGTCAAGCAATAAATAATATCACAAATCTTCTTTTTTTAAATGCTACAAAATGTGAAATAATATAACTAATTGATATTGCATATAATATTCATAACACTTTAACTATTTTCAAAAAAACTAAACAATTGGATTCCGCGATCAGGTCGCGGAATGACCTGTCTACCGCGTCGGGTGCGGCGCAGAAGTGTCGTGTAAGCGGGAACTATTGCAGATACCTGTCTACCGCGTCGGGTGCGGCGCAGGCAGGCGGAAAAGGGGAAATCATAAGGAAGAATAAAATGTGTGCTTCAAAAAAATATAGCGATAGTTAGATCAAACGTCATTCCGCGACTTGATCGCGGAATCCAAGCCTTGCATCTCATAATTCTCAAAAGGCTAAACTGTTACTAATATTCTAAAACCATCAACAAGGGGTGTAAAATGAAAAAGACCACATTGCCGGAAAACGCGGAGTTGGGTGGTATATCTGATTTATTACGAAAGCAAAAGATACTATATGTCACCAGCTTTGCGGATATCATGAACCGTTTTGGAGAAACCCATTTCATGGACCCCCTCCGGTTCACGGCCTTGAGTTTCCTGACAACCCGAGGCGGCAGCCTAACACCCACTGAATTGGCTAAATTGATGTTTCGGTCCAAACACAGCATCACAAAGATTATTGACGGACTGGAAAACCTGAATTACGTAACCCGGATTCAGGATAAAAAAGACCGCAGGAGCATCCATGTTAAAATAACCTCCGAAGGGGTGGCACACTTTCAAAAACATCTGCTTTTAGGGAATAAGCATATGAAAGAAATCATGTCTTGTATGAGCGATGATGAATGGGATCAGCTCATTGAGCTCATAAAACGATTACGGAAACGGCTTATTGAAAAAATGAGAAAAGAGTAGAGATTCAGCCTCGATATTCAACCAAATAGATCTATCATTCCAACCTGTATGCTAAATTACACACAGCATTCCTTAGCTTTATACATATCCACACATATTTTCATTATTATCTAAAATAATGACATATAAAATGCATATATAAAGACAATATATGACAAAACCAAATTTGGTATAGTATGTGCTCCGGAAAGGTTGCGGCCTGGCCGATCTTGAAAATGTCCTTTCTCAACACGGAACTGAACTTCCCCCTAATCTCATTGATTTGGTCCGAAGAGGCATTGATATTCACATCAAAAAGGGCAAGCTGCAATCCATCCGTGAAGGGGAAAGGTTCCGGGGGAGATGCGGAAACGAAATCCGACCGGCACCTGTGGATAGATTTTTGAAAGGCAAAAAGAAGGTAACAACTTAGATCTTTTCAAAACCCACACATTGGATTCCGCGATCAAGTCGCGGAATGACGGGCAAAAAACAGAAATGAAAAGCTACTGTTCTGTAACCGAGAACCATATTGGTCATTCCGCGACTTGATCGCGG
>JAFGGA010000063.1 GCA_016930835.1 Deltaproteobacteria bacterium | reverse complement strand
GAAAGCCATAACCCTTAAGGTTGACAAACTCGTAAAAAGTCGTCACCCCGGTCCCGCATCAAGTACGGGATAGACTGCGGCCGGTTTCCAGAGTCCCTGTAACTTTTCGAAAAGACGGGATTCCGGTCTTCACCGGTCTACGCGCAGACACCCACAGGCAGGCTGGAATGATAAAAATGGTTGTTTTTTGATTTTTTATGAGACCACCATCATTTTCTCTCTGAATTTTTCCCTTTTCCAAGACCAAACCGATTGATCATGAACCTTTTTTTAAATGGTCTTTTAATGGCCCTGGCATCGATAATGCTCTTTGGCGGAAAATAACCGGCCGGCACATTCAGGCAAGGATAAACAAGGGCGCCTTTCCCGAGGAGGGTACCGGGGCTGGTCACGGAATTACACCCGGTTTGAACGTTATCACCGAGAATGGCCCCGAATTTTCTGAGACCTGTTTTATAAAATTTCCCTTCAATATTGAGCATAACGGGGGCATCGATAATCTTCAGGTTGGCCAGCTTTGTGCCGGCGCCCAGATTTACATCATTTCCCAAAATGCTATCCCCAATATAGGCAAAGTGTCCGGCCTTGGCGTCATTCATCATAATGGCGTTTTTCACTTCCGTGGTATGCCCCACCACACACCGATTCCCGATCAGACAACTGCCTCGCAAATAGGCGCCCTGTCTAACCTCCGTATGATCGCCGATGATGGTTGGGCCTTTGATCAAGACGCCGGGTTCAACCACGGTACCTTTCCCGATTTGTATTTGTGAATCCACAAGGACGGCACCGGCGCAGACAACCGATGCCCCAGGGAGTTCTTCCCCTTTTCGGGATACCTTAAGATCTCCTTTTGTGATGTCTCCTGCCTCTATCTCCACGTCATCTTTAGGGATGATTTCGTCATTCCAGAGCACATGGGTCTTTGAGAGCATGTCGCCCACTAAAGAACCCACATTCGAGACGAGATGGCCTTTGACAAAAGGCTTTATCTTGGACAATGCTTCCCAGACAAACTCAACATTTGAAAATATATCTCTTGGTTCGAATTCACTCAGTTCAAAAAAATCTTCCGACCGTAACATGGTTTAAATTCCTTGTTCATTGGAGGTTTTTATTCTTAATTTTCTATCAACAGGATTGAGAGACATTCACTTGTTTCACTCGAATCCTGGTCCCCAAGGTCCTTCATAATTTGGTATCTCCGAAGAAAAAAATTTCTGGATGCAGCATTGGTCGATCAATCAATCTCCTGTTTTAAAAAGGATTTGGCTGACTACTGCAATCTAATGGCCTGCATCCATAAACACCCCCATCCCCCTCTCCCTAACCCCCTCCCGCGTGGGGAGAGGGGGGGATTTATGGATGGACATCATTTAATCACCTTCAACATCTTCCGGAACTCGTCTGTTCCCGCCTGCTTTAATATCTGGTAGATGATCGTTTCCGTTGATGTAACAATAGCCCCCGCATCCCTCATGAGATGAAGCCCCACCTGCCAATTCTCATCCGTCCGTGAACCGACCGCATCCTGGGGGACCTGGACATGATAGCCATTTTTCAACAGGGCCATGGCTGTCTGGAAAACACATATATGGGTCTCCACACCACTGATAATGAGATTCTCAAGCTTCTTGGATTCAATGCTTTCTTTAAAAGCGTCCACTTCACAGCAGTTAAAATGCAGCTTGGATATGGGTTCATAAGCCGGTAAGGACTCTTTGACCTCGGATAAAGTGGAGCCTATCTTGTCCGGGTTTTGTTCGGTTAGGATAACCGGGAGATTAAACAATTCGGAAAGGCGAATGAGCTTTTTGATGTTATCAATAATCCTTTCCTTCTGATTAATGGCCGGAATCAGCTTCTCCTGCACATCGATAATCAGGAGACCGGTGTTTTGGCTATCTAATAATCTTATCATGAATGGAATATAGCGAAATGAACTGATGGGTGTCAAGATTCTTTAAATATCTTGAAACAGGATAAGGATCTCACCTGTACTGGCCTTAAGATTCTCCCATGACAACCGCATGGAAACAAGGGCTGATACCAGTCGACTTTGAGCGGTGGTCAGGTCGCGCTGGGCCTCATTCAGGCGGACAAGAGATGTCTGGCCGGCGATATACTCCTTTTCCACTAGATCCCTATTTTGTTTTACCAGATCGGCATTTTTTCGTTCCAGCACCAGTTGTTCCTGGGCCGACTTGAGTTCGAAAAATGAAGAAACCGCATCCGATCGGGCGCTTATCTTTACATTCTCCAAATTCCTTTCAGCCTCTCGATATATTGCTTCAGCTTCCCTGACCTTTGCCCGATTATAACCCCCGGCAAACAGATTGAACGAAAAGCTCATCATAACCGTTTCGCCAAAATCTTCCCGCTCAAATCTCCTGTCAGCGATCCTGTCCCCATCAATGGAAGCGGAAAGGGCTACAGTCGGATAAAATCCCGCCCTCGCAATTCCTACATTTGCCTCCGCTTGCCTTAAGATATAATTCATTTGAAGGATATCGGGGCGATTTTCTAAGGCATATTGAATTAGGGCTTGCTGGTCCGGAAGAACAAGCTCTTCAGGGGTTTCTTTTTCTAACAGGGCCAATTCCATTTGAGGCGGTAGAACGGTATCTGGAATTCCCATAAACGCTGCCAGGCCGATTTTGGTGATTTCATAGGTCCGCCGTGCCTTCAGCAGTTCGGTTTCGGCTGAATGAATCCGAACCTCAAAATTCAAAACATCACTAAGGGAACCGGTTCCGGCCCTGTGTCGCGCTATGGCCTCTTTAAGTTGTCGCTGATTAAAAGCCATGTTTGCTTCTGCAATGGATATATTTTCACGGGCTAGCAAGGCATTGTAAAAGCTTGCCGCCACGTAAGACAGGAGCAATCGTCGAGTATCCGACCCTGCCTCCATGCTATGTCTTTCACCATAACGGGTGCTTAAATTGGAAAATTTTCTTTCAAATCCATTAAAAAGCGTCCAGGTTAATCGGAGCCCGGCCTGATAGGTTTCCACTTCATCATCGATCTCCGCGAAAGGATTGGTCCGCCTGGCTGTTTCCAGGCTGTTTTGATAGTCATTGTCCGATAAATAAGCGTGGGAGGCGGAATGTGTCAAATCAAGCCTGGGCCAATAAGCGGAACGCGCCTGGCTGAGTTTCTGTCGGGCTTGGTGAACGCGTTCTTTCGCGGCCTCAAGTGATGGATTATACATCAGTACAATTTTTTGCGCTGTTACCATATCCAAGATTTTGATTGTATGAATATCTATTGGTCCCGAATGTCTGGCTGGATTCTCATTAGAAAAAGAAGGATTAACGATACAAAAAGTAAGAACCATCGAAAAACCAAAAGAGATTATTTTTTTAAATAACATATTATTTTTCTCCCGTATCCAAGCTATCAGCGTTCAGTCCAACCTCATGAGCCCAAAATGGGGCTCTCCACATCTGAATACTTACCAAATTGACCATGAATATATTGACTGGACGCAGGCTCCACTTCCTCCCTTGTGGGCCATCGTCCATACCAGATTCCATGAAAAATACGTCTGAGGTCGTTAAGAATCAGCAAAAGGCTTGGTATCAACAAAAGCGTCAAAACCGTGGCAAATATAACACCTGCCGCGATGGAGATGGCCATGGGGATCAGCATCTTGGCCTGCAAATCCGTCTCAAGGATCAAAGGGGTCAGGCCACCCACGGTGCTGATCGTGGTTAGAATAATGGCCCGGAAACGCCGCGCCCCGCCTAATTGAACGGCGTCAAGGAAGTACATCCCTCTGGCCAGGTTTCTATTGATACAGTCAATGAGCACAATGGCATCGTTGACAACCACCCCGGCCAACGCCACCATTCCAAAAATGCTGATCATGGTCAGGTCATATCCCAAGACCGAGTGTCCCAAGGTCGCGCCGATGATGCCGAAAGGCACGGTGATCAAGATAATAAAGGGTTGTATATAGGAGCGAAATACGGTTGCGATAATGATGAAGATACCGATAATCGCTAGTGGGAATCCAATATACAAACTGCCAAATGTTTCCTGGGTATTTTTTTGATCCCCCCGCACGCTTAATTTCAGGTCCGGGTAACGATTCTTCAACTCACCAAAGTAACCACTGGACAACTCCTTGATAATTTCGCGTGTATTGGTCATATTGGTATCCACCTTCGCGCTGACCATGACACGTCTCGTACCGTCCGTTCGGGTGATGGTGGAATATCCCGGTGAATAGGTGATATCGGCTACTGAGAAAAGAGGAACCTCATGTCCGTTTGGAGTGCGTATGCGGACATTTCTTAGATCGGAAATTTGGCTTCGTTCTTGGTCTGTATATCGGACCATTACCCGAATCTCGTCCTGTCCGCGTTGGAGCCTCAGGGCCTCACTGCCGTAAAAACCTGCCCTGACTTGTTGTGCCAAGTCATCCACCGTAATGCCTAAACCGCTTGCTTGTGGTTTTAATGTGAGACGTATCTCATTCTTGCCCATATTGAAATCGGAGCAAACCTGATACACACCTATGAACTCTTGAAGCCTATTTTTAAGCTCATCCGCAGCATTTAAAATCATGCTCATATCTTCTCCCTGGACCCAGATCTCGATAGGGGACCCAGGAGGGCCATGAGACTCGGTCTCAAAGGTCAGTGATTCAATTCCGGGGATTGGGCCGATTTCTGCTTCCCATTGAGCCATGATATCTTCAGAGTGGATTCCACGTTTTTCAGGATCAAGGAGGATGGCCAGTACCGCACCATATTGCGGACCCCTTGATGCCTCACTTTCAAAGGTCATACCGGTGATGGCATTTGTATGCTCTAAAAGGGGTTCACCTGAAAGTGTCTTGGTCCGGTCAGCCAAACGAGTCAAGGCCGCCTCCACCCGATTAACCGCTTCCTGCGTTACAGCCATTGGTGTCCCGTCCGGGAATTTCAGAGTCGAAGAAATCGTAATACCGTCTACCTTAGGAAACATCGTAAACTTCACCATTCCGGCATTAATGAATCCAACGGTCAACAGCAAAATACTGATACCCACACAGGTCGAAACATATCGCCATTGGAGGACCTTTTTGAGAAAAGGCTGATAGACTTTATTGACAAAAGTCTCCATCCCTTGACTGGTAAAGCGTTGAAGTGAAGGCAATAGATTTTTCGTGGAATACATTTTTCTTAGGCCGGCCGATTTGACCGTAAAATCATTAAGGTCGGGCAAATGATTGAGGTGTGCCGGTAAAAGCAGAAGGCTCTCCAGCAAAGAAACCGCTAAGCATGCGATGACCACAACCGGAAGGATGAAAATAAATTTACCTAAAATGCCACCGGTCATGGTAAGAGGTAAAAAGGCCACTATAGTTGTAATAACCGCCGCGATAACCGGCATCCCAACTTCAGAGACGCCGTTCACAGCGGCCTTAAGCGGCGGCAGGCCTTTTTCCCTATGTACAAAGATGGCTTCTCCCACCACAATGGCATCATCCACAACGATACCCAAAACCATAATAAACGCAAAAAGCGAAAGCATATTAATGGTTCCGTCTATGGCCCAGAGAACCACCATAGCGCCTGCAATGGATAGGGGTATCCCCATTCCCGTCCAAAAGGCTACACGCGTATCCATAAAAACCCATAAAAGCAGAAAGACCACTACGAGTCCGATGAGTCCGTTTTTAATAAGCAAGTCTATACGCGAGCGAAGCATGTCGGTGCTATCATAAAGTATCTCAATGGAAGTTCCCTCCGGTAATAGCGCCTCTTTAACTTGAAGATAATTTTTTACGGCCCGTGAAATAGTGAGGGCATCTTCATCGGGAGTATTGTATATATTTAGCGTAATGGCTCGTTGACCATCTACCAGGTTACTGGTGAAATATTCAACAAAGCCATCCTTAATAGTTGCTAGACGGTCAAGGGTGATGACTTCTCCTTCCGGTCTCGCCATAACGATGATGGATGAAAGATCTTCCCCTGTATATTTGCGGCCAATGGTAAGAATTCTGATCTCCTCTTCTTGTGTACGAATGGTGCCCCCGGCCATATTCAGATTACTCTGTCGAATCGCATTAATGACCTGTGAGAAAGTCAGCCCATATTCTCTTAACCGTTCTTCCGAAACCTCTATATGGATCTCATAATCTCGCGTTCCGAAAAGTGAAACCTGGGTAATTTCGGGCAAGGCCTGAATCTCTTGCTTGATTTGTTCGGCCCACACCTTTAACCGGTGTTCTGGCATATCCGAGGTAAGGGTAAGGGACATCACCTGCCGATGGACCGTCAACTCATTGATGATGGGCCTTTCGGCATCCAGGGGAAAAGAGGAGATGGCATCCACCTGACTACGTATCCGATCCATGACCTCATTGGCATCGTAGCCCTGGGCCACCTCGATAATCGTTGTACTTCTGGTCTCACTTGAATAGGTCGTGAGTTGTTTAATCCCTTCTAACCCATCAAGGGATTCCTCGATCTTCAGGCTGATCCCCTCTTCGATCTCCTCCGGGTGGGAGCCTGGATAGGTTACGGATATTTGGATCATATCCAAGGCCATTTCTGGCATGGATTCACGGATCATGGATTGCGAGGCGATCCAACCTGACAAAAGAATCAAAATAAGAAGGATATTGGCGAAAACCCTGTTGCCGGCAAAAGCGGTTAGTAGTTTTTTCATGATCAAAATTCCTCTATTTCGTTTAGCTATCAGCGTTTGGTTACCAGCAATCAGTTAATCATGTTCCATGCCTTTTGCTGAATGCTGATGGCTGATAGAACTAATTTATGATAACCAACGCATTCTCCAATGGATCCACCAACCGGGTAATGATAACATTTTCACCGGGCTTAATGCCCGAAGACACAAAAGTTTCCTCACCGTCTATCCTAGCCACCTTCACTGGAACGGTCTTCAGCCTGTGATCATTGGCAAGATAAACCGTATTTTCAAAACTCACAGCCCATCTGGGCAGCCTGATCACATTATTTAATGTCCGACCTGGAATCTTGACAGAACAAAACATTCCCTCCACCAGAGGCATAACCTCTGAGTTTTTATTCAAAATATTTGGTCCCGCTATCCGTACGGCGACTGTAAGGGTTCGAGTCTGTTGGTCAAATTTGACGACCCTATGCAGTATCCCTTGCCAAGTGATATCAGCCTTCGATTCGGTCCATTGGATCGTGCATGGCAACTTTTCAAGACCATTAAACCAGGCTGTTTGGTCCCGGCCCCGTTTGCCTTTGAATTGAAGCCATTGACCGGCATCGCGACTATCCAGCGGAACCCGGATCTCCAGGACGCTATCATCAGCAAGACTCAGTACTTTAAGACCGGGTGTGACATATTGCTCGGTCTCCAAGTTTACTTCCTTAATCCTGGCATCAAACGGCGATCGAACCATACATTGACGGAGCCGGATTTTGGCTGATTCTTGCTTTGCCTCGGCTGAGGCAAGATTGGCCTCAGCCTCTTCGACCTGAATGGGGTAAAGCTCAATCGTACGCGTAAGTTGTACAACTTGATCCTGTGTCACATTGAATGCCTGTTCAGCCTGTTCAACCCCTGCCAATGTTCCAACATTTTCCTCCTTAAATAGCCTTTGAATCCGATCATATTGGGCCTTGGTTAGATCCCGGTTGCGCTCAAGGGTCTTCAGACGCTCTTGATCCATTTTATGCTGCTTGTTCAATCGTAAGATGGTGGCGTTTAGTTGTTCGATTATGGCCAGTGCCCCTTTTAATGTGGCCTCATAATCACTGGGATCGATCCGGAAAAGGACCTCTCCTTGGGGAATCACCTCTCCGGCTTCAAGCCGGGGATGAATATAGATGACCTTGCCGGAAATCTCCGGTGCGATAGCCACCACATCAAGGGCCTTGACTTCCCCATATCCGGTGATAACGACCGGTACATTCTCTAATTCGGCCTTTTGGACCTCAACGCTCAGGGGGCGCTCCTTGGTGACGGCCTTCACCGGCGGTTGCCTCATCCTGGCCAACGCGGACATTCCCACCACACCGATCAAAAGCACAAGACCGCAAAGGATGATGAGACGAATAACCTTTGTCGATCGATATATTTTTTCTGAAGCCATGGCTTTACTCCTTGATTGGTTATTGATTTCGTCGATCAGCATCATCGTTCTCGTTCTGAACTGCCGATTAGCGGTGCTTGAAGATTCTTTGCCCAGGCACGGATGGCATTCCAATCACGAAAATCGCCTTCCGGCACGCCTTGTTTTTTCATCTTGGATTTCATGACCGTTCGGTACATGAAACTCAATTTGCTGTAATCCAACACACCACAGAATAATCCCATATCAACCGGTTGCACTGAGGGAGCCGCTTTAAGAACTGGGTCCATATAACTCCTCGCTACCTTTCTACTTCCCTCGTTATGGTTATAGAGGGCCAGGCATGTGAGGAAATAGGCGACCGGAATCCGGTGAAATGTCTCCTGATTCCTTTTTACAAATTCAACAGCCTCTGGCCACCAGGATGAGCTGCGAACGGCACTGCCTATTACGGCCGCATCATATATGGATATATCATGGATATTTTTTACAAGTCGAACATCCACCGCAGCGCCCTTCTCGCATAGGACTTGACCGATGGCCTCGGCCACGCCACCGGTTGTCCCACAGAAACTGGCGTAGGCAATCAAAATTTTCTTATTGGAACTTTTTTGGGGACCGCAGCTCGATTCAGGGAAAGCCACTTCTGAGGCCCGGGCCTTTTGGGGGTATAGCAACTCACTTCCAAAAGCCATGCTTCCTATCGTTCCTCCTGCGATCATTGAACTTTTCACAATAAATTGTCTTCGCGTTATCTTTTCCATTTTGTCCTCCTCCCCTTTATCCCCTCCCGCGAGGGGAGGGGAAGATTAGGCAGCAGCCATCATGATCTCTGACCTTTTTGTCCCCTTCCGTGAAGGAAGGGGTCATGCTTCTTCGTGTCCTTCGTGGTGAAATCCCTTATCCCCTCCCACGAGGGGAGGGGATTTGAATTGTGGCAACAAATGATGATCACTACAAATGTTTGCATTCCAAGTACCAAACCACCCCGGAATTCTCAATCCAAGGAGAGACCACAATTATGATTGGTGATATTCCATCCTATCCCGGATCTCATCCATGATCATACGCTTTTGGGTGCTATCTAAGGACTCATAGAAATCCACCAGCAGGTCCAGGTTTTTATTGGCAAAGCCGGACATCTCATTCAGCTTGGCCTTGATGGTTTGGACCATATACCTCACATCCGGGTTTTCCTTGTCCATTTCCTCATGAAATTGTTCCATCAATCTTTGACGATCACCCATGCCTTCGGAAAACTGGGTCTTCATATTTTCCTTAATCTCTTCATATTTCGCCTTTTGGGCCTCCGTGAGATTCAGGTCCTCGGCTTTTTTATCCATCCGCCAAAGGATGAAATCCGAGATATCCTTATTGGGGAATTTGGAGTGAAATCCACGCTCATGGAATCGTGGAGAGAATCCTCTTCCCGGATCACCCCAGGGCCCGGATGCAGATACCATACCGTATCCTGCAATAAGCATTATCAAAAGAACCACACCGCTGCCGATAAAAATCTTGTTTCTGGTTTTCATTGTTTGACTCCTTTCATTGTTTGAGATTGATAAAATATGATAAAACGTTAGGGGCAGTCTAACCAATAAGTGTAAAGAATGTTTTTTGAACTTGTAAAAATTTGTTAAATAAATGTAAAAGAAGGTAAAAAGAGGTGACAAGCGTGGGGAACCGGGTTTTAATCATAGACGATGATGAAAAGCTTCAAAAGCTCCTGAAGGAATATCTGAAGGATAACGGCTTTCAGGTTCACGCCCTGTTCGATGGTTTCGATGCGAGGAGAACGGTCCAAACCGAATCCCCGGACATCATCATCCTGGACATCATGCTGCCGGGTAAGGATGGCCTGGAGGTGCTGAAGGATATCCGGAGGGATTACACCGTTCCCGTGATCATGCTCACGGCCAAGGGGGAGGATACGGATCGCATTGTAGGGCTTGAATTGGGAGCGGATGATTATCTGCCCAAACCGTTTAACCCGAGGGAGTTGCTGGCCCGGATGAAGGCCGTTTTAAGACGGGCGGTTTCAGATGGCAGGGATGAAACCGCACAGAATAAGGATTTATTTATCAGGGCCAGTGGGTTGACCCTGAACAAGGCAAAACAAACCATCTCAACGGAACATGAGGAATTGGAGCTTTCATCCGCCGAATATCAGATCCTGGAGGTATTGATGAAGCACCCCAACACCGTCCTGAGCCGCGATCAACTCATGACCCTTGCAAGAGGAAGGGATTTCATGGCATTTGACCGGAGTATTGACGTGCATATCAGCAAGCTGCGCGCAAAACTGGAATCCGATCCCCGCTCGCCCCAACGAATCAAGACCATCTGGGGGAGTGGCTATATGTTTGTGGATACGCCATGAACCCGGGCAAATTATATATCAAGATCCTCATATCTTTCCTTTTCATCCTTTTCACCACATTGATTGTGGTTTTTATTCTCTTTATTGCCCTACCCAGTAAGCACTTTACCACCCGCCTGGAACAGTATGCCAACACCAGGGCGCTCATGATCCGGGAAATTGTCGAGGGCAAGATCCAATCCGCCCCCACGAAGGATTTATCGGAAAACGAACCTCTGAAAGATTTTGTTTCTGAATTCGGGGAGATTCTGGGGGGCAAGATCTGGCTTCAAAAACCGGATGGGACAATACCACTGAAGTCTTTCACAGGTGAAATCCCAATGGTCATTGTCAGACTCAAGAAAAGGCCGGCCATCGCTTATGGGAATATAACTATTTACCACCGGAGAGACCTGGATTTTTATGCCATTATCCCCCTTGCACTGCCGGGTGGTGAAACGGGGCAAATCCATGTCTTGTTTGACAGGCAGGAGGGACCGCCTCATCCGGTAAAGGGTTTTGCCCTGGGTCTTTTTATTATCGGTTTCATGGCCGCCCTATTGTTTATTCCCGTATCCAAGCTTATTACCAACCGGCTTAAACAACTTCGTCAATCGGCTTCATACATTGCAGAGGGGAATCTATCGCATCGAGCCGCTGTCCGAGGCAAGGATGAGATCGGGGATCTGGCCCGGGCCTTTAATCGAATGGCGGAAAAATCAGAGAATATGCTTATCAGCAGTAAAGAGCTGACTGCGAATCTTTCCCATGAGCTCCGCACACCCCTTACGCGGATCCGCGTGACTGAAGAGATACTCAGGGAAAAATTGGAGAAGGAAAACATAGAGGATTGGAAAAGACACCTGGATGGGATACGTGAAGATATATCAGAACTGGATACCCTGATCGGGCGCATCCTGGAGTTGTCCAAACTGGATATCCAGGAAACGCCTTTTACGTTCTCTTCATTTGATCTGTCGGAAGCCATTTATGCGCTGCTGAGAAAGCTCCAACCGATCATTGAGCAAAAGGCCCTAAAGATAAGCACGGACCTGTCATTCCAGCCTCCTTTCATGGGCGACAAGGAGGCCATTGGGACGGCCTTGTTAAATATTCTGGATAATGCGGTAAAGTATACGCAAGAAAATGGCGAGATCACGATTCAAATGGAGTCGGGGCCTGACATGCTTTACCTCCGCATCACAAACACCCATGAGCCGATCCCGGAACAGGAGCTTACAAAGATCTTTGATCCATTTCACCGGGCAAAAAAGGCCAAGGCTTCTGGTTCAGGGTTGGGCTTGGCCATCGCCAAAAAGATTGTTGAAAAGCACGGCGGGGCCATCGAGGCCCGAAATACAGGGAAGGGATTGGAGTTTCGGGTCATTCTTCCCGTGAATGTGTAAATGCAAGATTATCGATCTTCTTTAATAATACAAATCCCGCCAATGAGTGGGTAAGGATCATCGAACGTCCTATCCTACCAGGTTCGGCAGAAACAGTGCCATAGCCGGGAAAAATAATAAAAGCGATACATGCACGATGTCAGCAATTAGAAAAGGGAATATCCCTTTGAATATGGTTGACATCTCAACCTCCGGTGCCACGCCGGCAATGACATATACACTCATCCCGATAGGTGGCGTAATCATGGCCATCTCCATGACACGGGTCAATATGATCCCGAACCATATGGGGTTGAAGCCCAGTTTCACGGCCAGGGGAAAGAAAACCGGGATGGTAAGAAAAATCATTGCTGCTGCGTCGAGAAAACATCCGAGGACTAAATATACTGCTAATATGACGATCATTATCACTAAAGGAGATAAAGGAAGTGCTCCAATGTAATCCGCAAGAGCGGTCGGAATTTGACTTACGGCGATAAAGTAGTTGAAAACAAAGGCACCGATCAGAATGCCATAGATCATACCCGTGGTTTTCATGGCTTGGAGAAACGATTCCGCGAGTTTTTTCCATGTGAGTCTTTTTCTAAGCAATGGAAAAAGAATGGCTCCAAACGCACCAATGGCCCCGGCTTCCGTGGGCGTAAACCAACCGATGATGAGCCCTCCTAAAACAAGGATGATCAATCCCAATATCTCTCCGCCGTTTTTAAAAGCCGCAAATTTTTCCCTCCAGGTTGATCGAGGGCCACGGGGTCCGAGGGTGGGATTCCAACTGCACAGAATATAGATGGTAATGATGTAGAAAAGGGCTTCCATGATTCCGGGGATGATACCGGCCATGAAGAGCTTGCCGATAGATTGTTCGGTCAGCACACCGTAGATGATCAGCATGCCGCTGGGAGGGATCAGTATGCCGATGGTCCCCCCTGCGGCAATGGCGCCTGTACTCAACATGGGGTCGTACTTTAATCGTTTCATTTCAGGCAAAGCCACCAAACCCATTGTGGCCGCCGTGGCCAGACTGGAGGCGCTTACCGCGGCAAACCCCGCGCATGCCCCGACGGAGGCCATGGCGATACCACCAGGGAAATGTCCCAACCATTTATTTGCCAGGTTGTAAAGGTCCTTGCTTATCCCCGTGACAAATGTGACCTGTGCCATAATCAGAAAAAGAGGAAGGGTGGCGATGGTATAATTAAATACCGCGTCAAACGGCACGATGGACATGATGGAAAAACCTGCCCCAAATGAGACGAGGTACCAATACCCTGCAAAACCGACCAGGGCCATTCCCACGCTGATCGGCAACCCGATGGCTAAAAGCGCAAACAGTATAATCAGACCCACAATCCCAACGATAATCGGGCTCATTTTTTAACCATCCTCCTTAAAGCAATGATCAGATCACTCAAAAGCACGACGCAAGACAGCGTCAGGCCGAATACCCAAACCAGTTTGGAAGGAAGATAAGGAATTTCAAGCAGATCGGTTCGCTCCGTCAGCCCACGTTCAATCATAAGTGAGGCACTCGCCCAGGCTATTGCTCCCCACGTGATGATGCCCAGAAAAGATGTAATGACTTCACAAAGCGCCTGTTTGCGCTTTGAAAGATTTGAGACAATTACTTTTACAGAAGTGTGGGCTTTGTTTAACGCGGTATAAGGTAAGGCAAGTGATACGGTAACGACGATGGCAAGTTCCACTAATTGGTAAGCGCCTATAATGGTAGGGCCAAAAAAGCGAACAATCACGTTCGTTACAATGAGGAACATGATTCCCGCCATAACACATGCCCCCACAATGGTTCCGATTAACCCAATGTGGTCTATTACATTACGAAATCGTTCCATTTTCATCCTGATATTTTGCAAATAGGTTGATTCAGATGACTGAGCCAGTCAGACGACTTTCACTGACTCAGCCTTAATAAATTATTGAAGGATGATGAATCAAAAGTTATTGGACGAGGCTACGGATTCCATTGAATATCTGCGTTCCTTTAATGCCCTTGGCATCCAGTTTTTGTGCCTCTTCAATGGCCTGCTTTTCCATAATGTCCATAAGCTTTTTCAACTCCTGTTTTGGAAGCTGAATGAACTCCACACCGTGTTGCTTGCCAAGGTCAATACCGGCCTGTTCGGATGCATTGACTTGCCTGAGTTCCTCCAGGCCCCACCATTTAATGTTTGCCTCAAAAACCTTTTGGATATCCGCTGGTAGGCTATTCCAGACTTTTAGGTTCATGGCCCTTTTCGGGAAAGGCGCTGATATACATCCGATGTCATAGGTTACATATTTTGCAACTTCCGCGAACCGCATAGACTTTAGCGTTTCATAAGGTGCAAAAACGCCGTCTATTAAACCCTTCTCCAAAGAAACATATGCCTCCGACATGGGCATCAATACCCCTTCGACACCTAATTCTTGAAAGGCTTTGGTAAAGGCAGACGGACACTTGATCCGAAGACCTTTTAAATCAGCCAAAGTGCGGACAGGCTTTTTACCGGTAAGAAGCTGGTATGGTGCCGCGGCGCAGATTGCCAATACTTTAATATCAGCGAATTCGCCGGAAACATCGGAAAATTGATCATAGACCTTTTGATAGATTTCGAGAGAAGCATCATTGTTTTCAACCCCGTAAAACAATCCCATCATGGATTTGGCGACCGGAAATCCGGCAGGGGCATATCCCGGAACGATAAAGGCAATATCGCAGACTCCTTTTTTAACCTGCTCAATGGCTTCGTTTTGTTTGATTAAGATACTCCCCCAGAAAGGTTGAATACGCACTTTTCCCTTGGTTTCTTTTTCAATCTTTTGTATCCATGCCTGATCCGCCATTGAAAAAGGATGGGCGGAACCCATTGCCGCACCGTACTTCAGCGTGACCGTATCAGATTTAGCAAATACGGTAGAAAGGGGATTGGTTAATAACAGTATCCCCAAAAAAACAGTTGTCGCTATTTTAAAAACCTTCATTTTTTCCTCCTCATTGCGTGTCTTTATTCGTTAAGGCCTAATGACTTCCACAGATTCGCTCCTATTTGTGAATGGAGATACACGACGAATCATGTAAAATATGAGCATCACCTCCTTTGATTCTATTATTTGTTTATGCTGCCTGGTGGTATTCCATTCTGTCGATAACATCATTTTGGATGACATTGCTTAGTTGGATGAAATAGGCACTATAGCCCGCCACTCTTACGATCAGATCTTTATGGTTTTCGGGATGCCTTTGGGCCTCCATTAGCGTATCCTTGCTGACGACATTGAATTGGATATGTTTCCCCCCACAGCTGAAATAGGTTTTAATCAAGTCGGACAATTTTGTTAAATCATCATTCGAGTTTAAGGCTGATGGGTGAAATTTCATGTTCAGCAGGGTGGATTGATAGGCGATCTGGTCGATGGTCATGGCGCTTCTCAGTAATGCCGTGGGGCCGTTGGAATCTTTGCCTCTCATTGCGGACATGGTTCCATCCGCCAAGGGTTCACCAGCGAAACGGCCGTCGGGTGTGGCACCGGTCAGGGCGCCTCCCGGCCAATGGGCCGTGATGGATACGCCTGACGGCTTGAAGGTTCCCCCTAAACAGCTTGGAAGCTTGGCCGCCGATTCGGCCCAGAATCGGTAAAGCTCTTTGGCAATGTCATCCACATAACGGTCACCGTTTCCATATTTGGGTGCCGACAAAAACATGCGTCTCATTTCTTCATGCCCGCTCCCTTGCCAGTTATCGTCCAAGGCCGATTTCAGTTCTTTCATGGAGACTTTATTTTCTTCAAATACCAGTTTTTTTATGGCAGCCAGGGAATCCGCCACGTTAATGGTTCCAACGGGGTTTATGGCCGCACCGTTCTCAAAAGGCATGGTTCGGTCAAAGAGATCCTTGCCCACCTTTATCCCGTCCGTCATCAAGGAAGATTCAAGCACTTCCGGATATAATTCGGTAAATACCCGATAGGTGATATTTTGGTATTCACACTGCATTTCAAAAAAATGTTTCGCCTGCCTTTTAAATGCATCCAAAAATTGATCAAAGGATGTAAAGTTCTCCGGCTCACCGGTCTTGGGACCAACCTGTTTCCCTGTTCGAGGATCTACACCGTTGTTCAAGAAAATTTCAAAGATTCGGGTCGTGACGAACATGGGATAAAAGATCCGGGTTTGGCCGGGCAACGCTACATCAACGCATCCCGTGATCGCATAATTTCGGGCTGTTTCAATGGGAACCCCCATATTAAGCAGATATTTGATGTAAGAATGATCCCCAACAAATGCCGGCATGCCTATTCCGGTCTTCACCAATTCCAGGGCCTTCATCATCAAATCATCAGGGGTTCCTTCATGTACTCTTAATGTGACGGTGTGATGCGGTGTGGGACAATCCTTCGCGGCTTCAAGTATGAGGTAGGTCAATTCATTCGTGGCATCTTTCCCATCAGGTGTTTGACCCCCGATGACCATGTTGTGCCACTTGGCCATGCCAGCCCATTTTTCCCTTTCTCCTACGCTGCCGGTCATATTGATTTGCATATCTTTGATGCGCAGGCATTCCAGAAGTTCCAAAACCTCGTTGTCAGTTATTTTCCCGGATTGAATATCCTTGAGATAATATGGGTATATGATCTGATCAAATCGGCCCAATGAAGTGGACATAACAGGATTGATGGCTAGGAGCATAAACCAGAAAGATTGCATGGCCTCATAAAAATCCCTGGCGCGGTTTGCGGGAACCTGTCGGCAGGTTATGGCGATTCTTTCCAGCTCTTTCTTTCGGAGGGGGTCTTTCTCTTTTGTCGCCAGTTCCGTCGCTAATGTAGAGAATCGTCTTGCGAAGCGGATAATGGCTTTATGGACAATAATTACCGATTTTAGAAAATCCGCCTTCTTCACCGAATCAGCGTTTAAGAGCCTTGTATTGGCTAATTCATCCTCAGCCTCTGATATGAATCGATTTAACCCCCATTTCATGACCTTCTCATAATCCACGGCAAACATGGGTCCGCCCCAATCAATATGCACACCCGGCCCGCTCCCGAGGGCACCGCCGCCAATCCATTTCCCATCGACATCCCACACTGGAAGGTAGACACCTAATGACACATAAGGGATCATTCTGTCTTTATCAAACATCTGGCTCATCCGGTCCCTTAAGGTTTTACCCTGCCAATATTCGTTCATCCATCTTATGTCCGCGACATTTTCGTCAGTCAATATAAAGTCAGCATTCTTGAGCTTTTCCACCTCTTCTTCCGGCCATGGCGCGGTCAGACACGTCAGTTCAAGACCCATGGGTTTACTTGAAGGATTCCCAACTATCAATTCGCCTTCTCCGATAAATATGGACATTTTATCTAGGACCCTGGCCGCAGCGATAGTACTTCTCAATACTTCCGGTTGCCTTTCCGTTTCCTTATATGCCTGAGTGGCCAGGCGACCTTTTTCAGTACTGACCGGATACTGATCGATTTGAATACTATTCCATAATTTGGTTATTCTGTTATTCACTTAATCCTCCCTTGCGGGCCCTCTTTGTTGATCATGTAAAACGTATGTGGAATCCTCTGCCTGGTTAAAAGCTATCGCATGGTTATGTTTTGGAGTTCACGGATAAATGCCCGTCTAAGTTTGCGTATAAGATCTCCAAGGATTTTGCTCTCGGCCTCATTAATACAACCCTGCACGATGTTCTCAAAAATTACGATATCTCTTAAAGACTTCCGGATATGGGTTAATCCTTTATTTGTTATCAAAATACGTGTTATCCTGCGATTTTCCTTGTCTGAAATTCTTTTAATAAGTCCGTTTTTTTCAAGATCATTTGCGAGTTTGGTAATTTGCTGCTTGGACCGCAACATATTCCTGGCCATCTCGCTATGCGTAAGGCTGCCTTTGCCAATGACCGTTAATTGAATGAGCGCTTCTATCTTGAGCCAATTAATGCGGTCCTTCAAAGCAATGCCCACAAACCTGTTCACAACGTCCGAAAAAATGACAAGCCTTGGAAATGAATTTAAGAGAATTTCATCTCCCATCTTTTCGATTTCAACCGCGGCAGGGATTATCTTCGCCATTGATTTTCCTTTCAAGTTAAGTATGAGGAGTTTCTCGAAACCTTGCCTTGAGGATTATTCCAATATCAAACTGATAGTGCGTGACTTATTTGAATGCTTTAAAATATTCTTAAATGTCGATCACTTTTCAGTCAACAAAGTTTATAGTAAACAATATTGACAAATGTCAAGCCAATATTTAAGATAAAATCCAGAATAATTTTTTCCCTTGACATCAGTCAACAATGTTTACTATTAGCTTTGCTGAAAGGCTGGGCACATTGGTTTTAGGGTAGATGAAGCTGGGCTAATATTTTTTGATCTACTGTTACCACATTTAAAAACAAACACCTCGGGAGGCAAGGATGAACAAGAGAATCATGAAATTAAAGGATCGACTGCACGTGGAGCGATATCCCATATGTACGGAAAAAGGGATACTTATAACGGAATCATTTCAAGAGAGCGAACGCCAACCTGAGGTCATCCGAAATGCCAAGGCCCTCGAAAAAATTCTCGATAATATAACCATTTTTATAGAGGACGATGAGTTGATCGTTGGAAATCCGGCAAGCAAACCCATGGGGGCGGAAATTTTTCCTATCTATGCGCCATGGCCGGAAGAAGAAATAGACGGACTCACGGAGGAAGGCATTACCACCTCTGAGGAAGATCTGTCCAAGATCAGGGAGATGAACAGTTATTGGAAAGGAAAGACCTTCAGGGAGAGAATGGGTCAACTCTTCGACGATGATCGACTCTGGCCCTATGTCCAGTTGGGGATCGTGCTTCCGAGGTGGGGAAACCATGAATGGGCCGGAGGAGGATGGGTAGGAGGTGGCTATAGTGTTCGTCCTGAACCGGGTATACTCGTCTTTGATTACGGCAAGATCATCCATAATGGCCTTAAAGAAATCATCCAAGATGCGGAAAAGGAGTTGCTGAATACGAGGATAAGCAGCGCGGACGCCGTTGAAAAAATCTATTTTTTGCGAGCCGTAATCATTGCCCATAATGCCGTAATCCGTTTCGCAAATCGATTTGCGATCCTGGCTGGTGAAATGGCGGCAAAAGAAGAAGACCTTGTACGGAAGAGGGAACTGGAGCGTATCGTGGCAACATGCCAATGGATTCCGGCCAATGGCGCCAGGGATTTTTATGAGGCCATACAGTTTTTGTGGTTTCTTTTTTTGGTATTAAATCCCGCCATGTCCGTTTCCTTCGGAAGATTTGACCAGTACATGTATCCCTTTTATAAAAAAGACATTGAAGAAGGGAAAATAAGTGACGGAGAGGTGATCGAGTTGCTGGAATGCCTGCGCATTAAAGATATGCAATTGTATAGTACCGGCGGTAGGGTCAACCGAGATAAGTGGTCCGGTTATGCCAAATGGCATAATATGATTATCGGCGGACAGACACCCGAAGGCAAAGATGCAAGCAACGAGTTGTCTTATCTGATTCTGGAAGCGGCCAAGGATTGTCCCACACCGCATCACACCGTAACATTAAGGGTACATGAAGGAACCCCGCATGAATTGATGATGAAGGCATTGGAAGTGGTGAAAACGGGAATCGGCATGCCCGCGTTTGTGGGGGACAAATCCTATATCGCGTTCCTTGTCGGTCAAGGGGTGCCCATTGAACTGGCTCGGGATTATACTATTGCCGGATGTTTGGACGTGCAGTTGGCTTCCCGAACCCGGACTTATTTCCCCATGTTTATTGCGACTCGAATCTTTGAGTTTGCCTTGAATAACGGTGTAGACCCGCAAACCGGCAAACAAGTCGGACCTATAACAGGGGGTCTTGAAACCTTCACATCCATTGACGAGATAATTGCGGCCTTCAAAGAACAACTTGCCTATTTCCTGGACATCCATGTGGAATATCAAAATTGCACCTTTCGCACCTTCACAGAATTATATCCCCAACCCATTGAATCCTCTTTCATGGTTGATGGGCTCAAAGTGGGCAAGGATATTTTTAACCGTACCATGCCGTTTGAAAACGGAACTGCTATTAATCCCGTAGGTGTCATCAACATAGCTGATTCTCTGGCAGCCGTCAAAAAGCTTATTTTTGATGAAAAGATGTACACCATGAAGCAATTAAAGAAGGCCCTTGCGGCAAATTGGCAGGGTAATGGCTATGATGAAATGCGAAAAAAATTCTTGTCCGCACCGAAATTCGGCAATGATGACCGGTATGTGGATGATATCGCGGGAGAACTTTACCGAATTTTCGCAGAAATATCCGAAAAATATCATTCCTGTCTGGGCGGCACCTTCAAGGCTTCGGGGATTTCCATCTCTGCCCAATGGCCCGGTGGGGCATTTACTGGTGCCACGCCCGACGGCAGAAATGCTGGCGAGGTTCTGGCGGATGGTTCCATGTCACCCATGCGAGGCCGAGATACCCGTGGTCCCACGGCGGTTATTAAAAGCGCATTACGTATTGACCAGCAGCCTTATCAGGCTACACTCCTAAACATGAAATTTCATCCCTCCTCACTCCAGACCATTGAGGATCAAAAAAAACTTGCCGCCTTGATCCGGACGTACTTTGATAACGGCGGAAAGCATATTCAATTCAATATCGTGGGGAAAGAGACATTACTGGATGCGCAAGTCCAACCCGACAACTATCCCGACTTGATTGTAAGGGTGGCAGGATATAGTGCTTATTTTGTCCAGTTGGGAAAACCAATACAAGACGAGGTCATTGGCCGAACCGAAGAACCCGCCCTATGCTAATACCGGTCGATTGTTCAGTCTGAAAAAGCATAAGGGAAATGACAGGCCACTCGGGCATGATCATATTCCCGCAAGGACGGCATGGAGCCTTTGCATATGTCTTGTTGGCGCGAACATCGCCCGACAAACGGGCATCCTTTAAGATCTATGGATTCACTTGGTTGAACCGTCTCTCCTCTGCTCAATCCCGTGGCACTGTCGATCAAGAGCCTGGTATAAGGGTGGGCCGGACGCTTCATCACCTGCGCTGCCGGGCCCATCTCCACGACTCGACCCTTGAGCATGACCACGATTCGATCACTGACTTTTCGGGCCAAACCAATATTATGTGTCACAAAGAGCATGGTCAAACCGCGCTCAATCTGGATGTCCAACAGGAGTTTGAGTACCTTGGCTTGAACACTGGGATCCAGTGAACTGGTGGGTTCGTCCGCAACCAAAAGCGACGGATTCAGGATCAGGGCCCTGGCTATGCAGGCCCTCTGGATGGCCCCCATGTTCAGTTCATGGGGATATCGATTCAGAAAGGCCTCATCCGTCGCAAGGTGAACATCCTCCATGACCTGAATAACCCGAGATCTGACATCGGTCTTGCCCAAGGACGGCTCGTGGATTCTCAAAGGCTCAGCCACAATCTCTTGAACGGTAAAACGGTGGCTCACGGACTCCGCCGGATTCTGGTAAACAATTCCGATTTCATGGGCAAGAGAGCGACGATCCCTTTTTATCCATTGATCCATATCCTGATCATCGAAAATTCTCATACCGTGATCCGGATGCAATGCACCCGCCGCGATCATGGCCAGGGTGGTTTTTCCCGAACCAGTTTCTCCCACAACACTCAATATCTCTCCGCATCGAAGTAAGAGGCCCGTTGGATGCAAGGCAACGGTATTGTCGTAGGTCTTTTGGACACCTTGTAATTTCAGGCGATCCGCTATTCCATGGCGAAGGCACCGTACCTCATGGTTGCCCACCGTTTCAAGGGAGACAGGATGGTGCCTGCAGGTCTCAATGGCCTGGGTGCAACGATCATGGAACAGACACCCTTCCGGCGGCGCATGCCCGTTCTTATGCGCGGACTTCGGGGTCTGGATATGACTGTGGCGGTAAATGTCCTTGTCTCCATGACCGTGCTGGTGGATCATCCGATAAAAGGCATCGCCTTTGATTCCTCCCAAATCCCTTACGGCATCCATGGAAGGAAATGAGCGGCCCAGGGCCAGGGTATAAGGATGAAAGGGTCGTGTCAACAGGTCCATGGCCGGGAGTATTTCCATAATCTGCCCCAGATATAAAACCGCGATCTGATCCGAGTTGTGCATGGCGAATTCCAGATCATGGGTGATGAGAAGCACGGCCTTGCCTGTAGATTTGGCCCGGAGGATTACATCAGAGACCACCGCCTTATGGATGGCATCCAGGGAAGCGGTGGGTTCATCCATGATAATCACATTCGGATCAAGAATAAGGCTCATGGCCAAAAGGACCCTTTGGGCCTGACCCCCGCTGAGTTGATGAGGATAAGACGCGTGATGCTCCTTTGCCAATCCCATGCGTATCAATGCCTCACCAGCCCTGGTTTTGGCCTCTCTACGATCCGCAAATCCTCCTTGAACCAGGGGCTCAGCCACCTGATCGATGACCCGATGAACGGGATTCAGGCTCGCGGCTCCGTTTTGAAAGACCATGGCCAGTTCCCGCCACCTTGTCTGATTCATGCTTGATTCATTCAGGGTGTCCATAAGGGTGCCGTTCAGGGTGAAGGTCCCTTTCATGTCGGCGTTTTCGGGAAGCAATCCCAGACAGGCCATGCCCAGCGTGGTTTTTCCGGAACCGGACTCACCCACCAGCGCTATACATTGGCCGGAGGCCAGGCTCAGGCTGACATCCTCCAAGGCCTGCAGAGCATGGTTGCCATCACGATAGAGCACGCTCAGGTTTTTTATTTGCAGGCTCATGGGGTCCTCCTGCTCATCATGTCCCTGAGTCGGGGATCCAGGACCTTTTCAAGACTGATGGCCAAAAATGTCACGCTGACGATGAGTAAAGAGAGGCAGAG
>JAFGGA010000062.1 GCA_016930835.1 Deltaproteobacteria bacterium | reverse complement strand
TCCGGTGAAGACCGGAATCCAGTCTTTTCAAATAGTTACAGGGACTCTGGACCCCGGCTTTCGCCGGGGTGACGACTTTTTACGAGACTGTCAAGTTTGAAATCATGCTTTTCCAAAAACGGTTTTCGGGTATACGGCGATACAGTCGCTCATACAAAAAAGTGATATGAATGCTTTTATGAGACTATTCATATATTTTGAATATTTATTTTTTGACAATCTGGTAAAAAGTGGGAGAACATGCGTTTTTGTCATTCCGGCGAGGGCCGGAATCCAGTCTCTTGAGACAGTTACATGAGCTCTGGACCCCGGCCGCAGTCTATCCCCTAATTGATACGGGACCGGGGTGACGATTTTTTACGAGATCGTCCTTTTTTCACACCTCCAAGACATGCGAAAGCATCAAGCTTAATTCTTCCGCTCCGCATGGTTTTATCAAATAACCTTTAATCATATCCTTGATATCTTCCTCTATTCCATTTGCCCCGGATTGTTCATAACCGGAAACAATGACGATTTTGGCATCCGGATCAATCTTTCTTATTTCTCGAATACATGTGATACCATCCACTTCCGGCATGCTTCTATCCATGAGCACAACGTCCGGTGCCCAGGAATCATAATTTTTGATAGCCTCGATGGACTTATCCGTGGAAATGGGCTCATATCCTAAACTTTTCGTCAACTTGGTTAAAGAATCTAAAACAGACCGTTCATCATCAACAATCAAAATCTTTTGTCCCGCCCCGGTTATGATAGTCTTTCTTATGGTCGGGGTGTGCACCTTTTTCATTTTTATATAAGGCAGGCATATCTTAAACTCAGTCCCCCTTTCCGGCTCTGATGAAACAGCGATGGTCCCTTTATGCCCTTCGATGATGCCCAAACTTGTGGAAAGACCCAATCCGGTCCCTTTTCCCACCTCTTTGAGAGTAAAAAACGGATCAAATATCTTGTCCAGCGTCTCTTTATCCATGCCATGCCCTGTATCCATAACGGTGGCGGTCACATTGCTGTTTTGTCGCTTTGCGGTGATCATTATTTTTCCACCGTTCGGCATGGCATCCTTTGCGTTGCTGAATAGATTCATAAAGACCTGGCTCAACAATGACCGGTTGCCTTTCACAAAAAGATCTTTCTCCAGGTCCAGTGTAATCTGGATATCTTTACTAAATACTTTTTCAATAATACCATGGGTTCCGATAATAACCTCCGATAGATCCAAATCGATTAGATCTGGTTCGCCACCCCGTTTGGAAAAATGCAGGAGATTGTTGATAAGGTCCACCCCTTTTTCCACAGAATCATATATATTTTTGGCAAGTTCTTTTACCCCGGGGGCGTCACAATATATCGTCTCGAGATACTCGATGTTTCCGGATATGGCCTGGAGGATATTTCTGAAATTATGTGCCGTACCTCCGGCAAATGCCCCGATGGTTTCCATCTTCTGGGAAGCAAAAAGCTGCTCTTGTAAAGCTTTTTGTTCCTCTTCAGCCTTTTTCTTGTCCGTAATATCATCAAAGATAGCCACGATCTCGCCTGTTGGCAATTTATATATATAGTATTCTCTCCAGCTTTCCAAATTGTCGTCTTTTAATATCGTGACCTTAAACTGTTCCGGCCTGCCTGTTTTCCATACACTGTTAAGGGCTTGTATTATTTTGGTATCCCTTATTTCCGGGAAGACATCCAGAAACGTCTTACCCAATACCTGCTCTTGTTCAATTTTTTCTATTTTCTGACAAGCCCGGTTCACGTTAAGAATCATGTAATCTCGGCCGTCATCTATTGACTCACATATGATTACGCCACTGCTCATGTTGTTAAACATGGCCTTAAAGCGATCCTCACCTTCGCGGAGTTTTTTTTCGGTTTTTAATAAGTTATCGGTCCTTTCTTCAACGATTTTTTCTAGATTCGCGTACAACGTAGCGTTCTCAATGGCAATGGCGGCAGGTCCGCTCAGTGATGTGAGCAGGGCAAGGTCTTCTTTTCGAAACCCATACGGGATATTTAAAGAATCAACATAAATAGCACCCCAGATCTTTGATCGGCTGGTCAACGGCACGCACATGACGGAACGGACTTTCATCATCTCCATGCTGATGGAGAGATCCGCTTCATCCTGCCCGAATGTATCCAAAATAATGATCGCTTTCCCATCCTGGATAACCCGATTGACGATGCTGCTGCTAAATATCTTCTTCTGATTATGTGTTTTTTTTGGTGCGCGTGAAATGACCTCCGTTATTTCCCCGGTATCCTGAGCCGCCAAAATAATCACACCCCTGTCGATCCTCGTGAGCAATTCAAATATATAATCCAACATTTTTTCTAAAATTTCGTGAATGTTTCTCGACTGCATCAGTACATTGGATACTTTATATATTAAAGACAGATTTTTAGGTTCCGTCATGGGCCTATCTTTATAAGCGGTGACCATCGCCGTATTGGAAAATTCATCAGACAGATCACCCAATTCTTGAATGGAAAATATTTCTTCCGAGCATTCCTTGCCGATGGAAAAAACAATTTTTCCAATCGATATGGGTACTCCTTCATCTACCAGATACTCATTACCGGGTCTGATCAACTGGCCTTCAATAAAGGTACCGTTCATGCTATCGAGATCTTTGATAAAATAATGATCCCCTTTCCTGATTATTTCAAGATGGTGACGTGAGATAGACTTTTCCTTTATCTGGATATCATTGCTGGAGACCCTGCCTAAAGTGATGGTATCATTATCCAGGACATAGGTTGTACCTTTTTCAGGTCCATTCATGATGAATAATTTAGTCATAAATATTGACTCTTATGTTAAAAGATCTGAAATATATTTTTTTAAATCGGACATTTTAACGGGTTTTGCAAGCACCAAATCGGCCTTTTTTTCCATTGCCGCCGATTCAGGTTCTTTGCCATAGCCCGTAATGGCGATTACAGGGATATGAGGAAATTTGCCCTTAAGCGCCGTCACAACACCGACACCGCTTACGAAGGGCATCACAATATCCGTGATCACAAGATCATAACCTCCTGATTCAATTCTCTTCAGCCCTTCCATTCCATCCGTGGCGATAACCACCTCATAACCCAGATACTTCAGATGTTTAATGAGCATGGAAAGGACATCCAAGTCATCCTCAATAACCAAGATCGTTTTTTTCGCTTTATTATTCATATTGCTACAACCTTTATGAACGTTAATATGGAAAATGAAGGACAATGCACCGGGGAATTATTGTTTTGTTTCGCATCTCATACCTGCCCAAAAACGGAGTACGGGGATCTCTTTTTAAGTCCACCACCCAAGAGCCAACATGGGTTATCTGATCAAATCCGAATGGATACTTCAGAACATTTGAACCACTCATTCACTCCCCGATTATTCATGCACCAAGAAAGCCAGATCTTGATTTTGCGTATTCTTCGTCCCAATCGCCATTATTCGTGTCTTCGACTGTGTATCTTTTTGGAAATATAACCTGCCTGAATAGGAAAAGTCCACCTCTAAGATATTCATCTTACCACCTTTGCCAAAGACCTTCCGTTTAACCGGAATCATGGAATGATTCTCATTGAGCCTAAAGATAATTTCCTCGGCTTTGAGCTGAAACGAGTCCGGAAGGGCCGTAAACCCTTCGATGGCGCGATCGGTAAATTCCAAATTTTTGTATAAGATCCGAAAACGTTTCTCAAAGGAACTTGTTTTCCCTTTTCTTTTATTAGGCCTTTGAACCTTATCCCGTAATAAATCAATTTCTTCTTTTAATCTTGCTATTTCTTGTTCCGTCCGTCTTTTATCTTCCATATGAGCTTCCAGACCTTTTTCCATCTTTTCCATCTCCTCCAGAAGCTCATCAATATCGGTTGTTAAACCGTTTTTGTCTCTATTCAGTTCATGGATCTTTTGTTTGAATCTCTTTTCTTTATCCTCCTCGTCCTGGAGTTTGGCCTCGGCTCCGGCCAATTCCACGGAAAGACGATGGATAATCCTTTTTTGATCTTCTTCCTCCTTTTCAGCTTCTTGAATGCGATTTTTGATAATCCTCTGAAGGACCAGGGCGGCCGCAAAGATATACAAAACCAATATGCTGTTTGAAATCCAACTATTATGTTTGATTTGAATATCCAGTAAAACGAGCAGTCCTTTATTCAGGATCTCATAATTCTCTACCGCTATCTCGGTATAATGCAATTCATGGGTCGGAAGGGTTGAAAATCCTTCACTCGTATTGGATTCACTATATTCATTCCTGAATTGGGCGGGGTAGAGGATGCGATCATCGCTCGTTTTGACCAGAATGTTCATACTCACCCCTAAGCGATATATCAGGCTCTGCGTCAGGTACGCTTCGAGATTCCGTTTGATTTCTTCCTTAACCGTATAACGACCCTCATAAAGTGCTTCATGATCTTGTATGATCAGATGGTTTAACTTGGATGTCTCCCGCTGTTGCAGATACCCTTCCAAAATAATGATCGTCACCAAATAGAAAATAGGAGGTAAAAAAATACAAAGAAATAATATTCTAAAGGGAAATGACTTCATCCTTGCTCCTTTTCTATTAAAGATTGGGAGCCTTCCTTAAAAAGACCGTATTGCATCCTATTTCATGTTCTCAATACGCTCTAAAGTCGCGCGGGCCTCTTCTGCTCCGTCAAATGTCCGGCTCAGATCAAGAGCCCTCTCCAGAAATGTTTTGGCCATATCCGGTTTGTTATTTTTATAATAGGTCATACCCAAATGATAATTAATGATCGGATGATCTGGCTCCGCTGCCTGGGCATTGCTCAATTCCGCGAGAGAACTCAGATAACTGCCCTTTAAGTAATAGATCCACCCTAATGTATCCATTACATAAGGGTTGTTTGGGGAATGTTCTTTGGCTGTTTGCGCAAACCCAAGCGCCTCATCAATGTTCTTTCCTCTGTCTGCCAAATTCCACGCAAGGTTGTTTGCGGCGGGAGAAAAATTCGGACTTTGTTCCAATGCCTTGCGATAATAAAATTCGGCCTTCTCTCCATTACCTTGACCATCATAGATCGTTCCCAGGGCCATATATCCCGGAAGGTACTGCGGATTCTTTTGAAGGATGGCCTCATATTTGGCAATGGCCTCATCGGTTCGTGCTTCCCGTAAATACAATTTGGCAAGCACCGCATAGGGTGCCATAAAATTCGGATCAATCTCAACGGCCGCTTCATAATAACCTTCTGCCGATTTTTGATCCCCTTTTCCCAAATGAATATTCCCTTTCAAATATTCAATAAAGGCAAGGCTGGATTCATCGTTCGCCACCTTGGGCTTATGCTCTTCACAGATCTTTAACGCTTGGTTGAAATTTCTCTCTCGCAGATAAATTTCAACAATAGATCTTAAGGCATTCATCTGTAATGGATTAAGATCAAGGGCCTTGTTGAAAAATCTCAATGCGTTATCCCGTTGTTTACTGATATTATATAGAACTCCCAACTGGATATAGGCCGGGGGAAAATCCGGGTTAAGGCGAATGACTTGGTGAAATACATCCAGTGCGCCCTTTGTGTCTTTTTCTAAAATCTTTAGATTCCCCAGCAGCATAAGGGACCTGATATCTTGGGGCGCTTGCTTGAGAATGCTTTCTATCTGTGCTTTTGCGAGTGTTTTTTCACCATCACGAAGATAATATTCCGCCAGGTATTGCCTTGCCTCAAGTTTGTTGGGATTCAGCTCAATCGTTTTTAAAAATTCCTGTTTGGATAACGTGCTCTCCCCTCTTCCCGCAAACGATAAACCTTTTAGAAAATGGGCCTCCGAATCATCCGGTCTCTCACCGAGCACAAAATCCACCCGCGCCATGGCGTTGATAAAATCTCTCCTCAACAAATAGAACCTTGTCTTAAAAAGATTCGCATCCAAATGATTCTTGTCTTCTGCCAACACCTTATCAACGGTGCTCTCAGCCTCTTTGATCTGTCTATTATCCATATAAACCCTGGCAATGGTAAGGAGTATATTGGCGTCGTCCTTTTTGATCTCCAAGGCCTGTTGCATGGTGTGGATGGCCTTTTCATAAGATTTTTGCCGCGCATAATACCCCCCTAAAATCATCAACGGTTCGACATCCTGACTCAGCGCGCGATCCACCGCATCCTGATAATGTTTTTCGGCTTGATCCCAGTTTTTACGACTTTCATAAAAACGGCCGAGAATAATGAGATTCGGGGAATCGGCCCCGGAGGCTTGTACCATCCCCTTTAATATATTCTCCGCTCGATCCCATTGTCCCTTGCTGCCGTAAACGCGCGATAATTCAAAATAGGAAACACGTTCCGACGGATCTAAGGATATGGTCTCGAGATAGACCTTTTCCGCCTGGATGAGATCGCTCTTTAAGACATAAAGACGGGCGAGAGAGAGATGGATTTTAAAATTCCTAGGATCCAGATCAATGGCCTTTTTCAGGGTCTCGATGGCGGCATCCAAATCTTTTTCCTGTACCTGGATGCCGGATAGAAGGGCCAGGGCCTCGATGTCCTCAGGGGATTGTTCCAAAATGAAGTCCGCTTTTTCCTTTGCCTCATCGGTCTTTTTCGCCAATAGCAAAATCTGGCCTATCTTTAATTGTGCGTTCATATTTTTCGGGTTGATGGCAACGGCCCTTGCAAAGGCCTGAAATGCATCTCCACCCTTTTTCAGCTTCAAATAGACCTCTCCCAGCTCATAGTATGCCGTATCATTCTTAGGGTCGAGCTTGATAACGTTTCTGAGTTCAATCGTGGCCTTGTCCAGTTCCCCTTTTTTGATAAACGCTTCCGCACGCTTTTGATATTTTTCTATCTTCTCTTCTTTGGTGGCGCATCCATTGTTTAGAACAATCATCAATACGGAAAATATTATCAGCAAGGTCCTTATCCTGGTCATTTCTGATTTCATCTGAAAATCATTCTCCTCTCTTAAAGTTCTCTATGAAATAGACATAAATATTTTATTAACAGCCTCATAATAGCAGTCACATAATCCATCTGAAAAAACGACTGGCTTCCTGCACTCGCATGAATGACGGTGGTGAATTCAATTATGAGAAGACTAATACCTGAATCTTGCACCCATTATCGTAGCGAGGCGCCGAAAGCCTGACTGTAAAGCGAAGTTGGAGTGATTTTGACCCGCAGGC
>JAFGGA010000061.1 GCA_016930835.1 Deltaproteobacteria bacterium | reverse complement strand
CTATATCAAACGTCTTGACAGGAATATTGCCTAGCATCATAAGGCCTCCCGGGGAGGTTATGGAGTAATACGTTGTGGTGGTACCTCCTATTCCAAGGGTTCCGGGTGGGGTCCATTTTCTTGGTGTCTTATATTTTGAGTTCTTCAAAACTGTAAAAGGTTCAATTGGAAATGCTCCAAAACTACCGTACATAAAAGATGTGTAGCTTACAAAATATGTGGGTTTAGAATGAATTTCTATGACTTTGTCCACGGAAATATTGTTTTCTTTGGCAACGATCTCAAGATTGGGCAGCATTTCAAAGACCTTGGCGCATTCTTTGCTCCACGGGTCATTGTAATAAACGGGTAAAGAAATCAGCCTTGAGGGGAACCTCTTGGGCACATTTACCCCACCCGATATGAAGTCCCCCAATTGCCGGATAAGTTGATCGGCCTGGATCATGAAAGGATCGTAGTGAATCATGATGGTGGTACGGAGGGCAGTCGTATCAATCAGGAAGGGAAATTTGGACTCCCATATCATTTTCTCCAGAGTCAGGATATATAGGTTAAGAAACAAACTTCCATCGTCACCCAATTCAATGGTTAAAAAGGAGTCACCACCAATGCGAAAAATCGGTTCGTCATAGACCATCTTGGCAGCCTCAAGTTAATCGTTGTATCTGTCGCGTCTAAGTCCATTGCAGGCATTGAAAAAAGGCACACTCCAGATCCGTTGGCTATTAAGATTCAAACAAAGAAAAAAGGGTATTAATGTCGTCTGCTTTTTCCAATTCATTAATGAAAGCGATGATATCTCTAATTTTACCTTCATCAGGGATTTCGATTTTAGCTAAGTCAGTAAATTTTTGCTCGATCTCCACCTGAGTCATAGGATTCCGGTGATCCCCTTTCGGGTTGTCAATGACCGAGGTAAATTCCTGCCCGTTTTCCATTATGACTGTGACGGCACAAGAATAGGCAGCTGGATAGCGTCGTTCGAATTCCTCGTCTTCTCTCCATTCAATCCTGGGAATCAAATCAAGGATCTGGGGGTCGCAAAAATTTTCTTGAGTAAATGTTTTGATATCGATCTTTCCTCGCGTTAACGCAGCGGCAGCCTGGAATGGCATGCTAAATTGGGCATCTACTGATGTTTGAGGTCTCAGTTTTCTTTCCAAAGGCAGGGTCAGAAGCTTGATCGTGTACTTTGAAGAGCGAATGGAAATCTTATGGATCTTTTTCGGGTCGGGATGATACTTCTGAACGATATCCAAGCACGCATCTAAATGCCCCCCTGAATACCTACAGCAAGGGTAGACCTTAATGCTCGAATTGGAAAAATTCCATGTATTGCCAAAACCCTCGACAACATAGCGCTTTTCATATTCTCTGTTAAGGGAATAGGCATTTAAGAAACCGGCTTCGCCTTCAAATATTGTGCTGGGACCATTAAACCCTTTTTCAGCGAGCAAAGCAGAGATCAGGCCACACATAGCCGGATGACCGGCTTGAAGTCTTTTGGTATAGGAACCTTCCGCATTCCATTCCATAAGGCCGGCAGCCTGGCTCCCGGCAATTCCCAGGCTCCATACCGTTTTTTTGAAATCCAAATCAAGAAGCTTCGCAGCCGTAATCGCCGCCCCGAATACACCGCACGTACTTGTGGGATGAAACCCCTGATAATAGGTCTTTCCCAAGAAGGCGGCGCCTAATCGACAGACAACCTCGTTACCTAAAGCGACGGCCCCCATGACCTCTTTGCCTGTGGCATGTAATTTCTGCCCGAGGGCTAAAGCCACAGGAATCGTGGCTACGCTCGGATGGCTATTGGACTCGTTGTGATCATCGGCGAAATCAAACGCGTATCCTTGTATGGCATTTGCAAAAGCGGCATTGGGAGATGACACCTTGCGTTTGTAACCAATAACATGGCCCTCTTCCGGACCGCCCAACTGTAAAACCAACTGAGCAGCAATTCGACTCGATTCTACTTCCCTGGAACCAATCATGGACCCCAGGAGGTCTAAGACCAAGTTGGCAGCATGTTTACGTGCTTGGTGCGACAAGTCGTCGTAAGAAAAATCAACAACAACCCGAGCCAACTGTTCACTGAGTTTCCATTCTTTCATCACTTGAATGATATCCTCTCTTAGAAAGATAGATCAGCCATAGGATAATCCACATTGACCCTGAGCAGCTCATTTAGTTTCGCCAATCTTTCTCCACCCAAGACGCCTGTCTTTATCATGGGCAAATGCCAGCCTATAGCAAGATGAGCAATCGATGCATCATCTGTTTCTCCTGAACGATGCGAAACGATAACTCTCACTTTATTTTTTTGAGCAAGTTTACATGTTTCCAATGCGCCTGTAACTGTCCCAACTTGATTAGGTTTCAGAATCATAGCATTTGCCGAGTTGAGTTCTATGCCATGACCGGTTCTTTCTGGATTACTGGCATAGATGTCGTCTGCACAAATAAAACAGCGATGGCCGTATTTCTCGTTTAATACGGCAAAAGATGCATAATCATTACTGTGAAATGCATCCTCCACATAAACCAGATTATACTTTTCGATCAATGACGATAAAAACCCTATCTGTTCATTGGTGGTTCTGCTTTTTCCCTCACGATGATACTCGTATTCCTTTGTGTCGGGATTCCAGAGCCGATCGGCAGCCAGATCAAGTCCGATTCCAAATGTCATTCCCGTCTTTTCTTTTATTTTGAGGCAAACATCGTAGATAATATCAAAAGCCTCAACATCCGTTAGATTGGCTACCCAGGCTCGTTCATCATCCATGCCGCCTGCAAAACCAGGGTCTCTGCCTTCCAAAACGTCACCTATTTTTCCATGCACCTCGAGGTTGAGCATGATTGCTTCTTTAACATCCCTGGCACCAATAGAAACAACAAGATGTTCTTGCATATCAGGCGCTGATCCCATGCTGTGAGCGCCACCGCCAATCATGTTGCCCAGCGGATAGGGGTATCTAAAGGACCCATCAAGGGCAAGGTGTTTGTATAAAGGCACGTTTAGCGCCGAGGCCGCTGCTTTTGCCACGGCCAGGGATATTGTCGAAGAGGTGTTTCCGCCGATTCTTTCAAAATTCTCGGTACCGTCAATGTCCTTTAAAATCCCGTCGATCTGTCCTTGATCGCTTGAAGACAGCCCTACTATTTTCGGTTGAATTTCTTTTTCAACAATGGCTATTGATGTGTCGAGTCCTTCCGGGGAGTAAGCAGGGGCCTCAAATTCACCCCTGCTTCCCGGGGCGCCAAATGGCGCAGCGACTCTCCCAAAACCATTTTCCGTGATAACATCGACCTCAAGGGTCTCTACACCTCTGCTGTCAAAAATCTTTCTTGTAAAAATACGCTTAATAATGGGCATATCTGGTCTCCGATTCTGTTAAACGTTAGTTATCTATAGGTTCCCTTGCCAGCCAATCATTTCCGTGGAACAGGTTTCCTTTACAGACCCCGGTCCTTATGATGGTAAATCCGAGCATTTCATTTGTTCATAATTAGCGACTCTGTTCCTTGGTTTCTCGGTTTTCATGACAAATCAGAAAGAGTTAAACCTTGACCCACCATGGACAGGGCACGAGAAGATCATTGAAAGATCACGGAATCGTTTCAATGTTCATGAGCCCGGGCTCGTGCATGGGGATAACAATGTCGGCAATCTCCTTTACCTTTAGGATACTTTCATAGGCGCTAATGGCATTGAGCTGGATACCGGGGATGATGACCGGGTATCCGGCAAATGGTGAGACCTTCTCCTTGATGTCCTCTGCCGGGAAGAAATTCTCCTTGATGCAACAAAATCCCGTAATAACGGCGCGGCCGGCCTCTGTATCAATAGAGACGGCTTGGCATCCGGGTGAATGGCCTGGAACCGGGATGACCTCTATGCCAGGTAGAATCTCCTTGTGCCCTCGGATTGTCTCAAAATTGATGCCATTTAGTAAGGACTGGGAGTATAGAATGGAAAAGGCAGGATGGGGGTCCCTAGCGAATTCAAGCTCATTTTCTTGGACGAGAATTCTGGCGTTTTTGCATCTGGCGGTATTAAAGCAATGATCGAAATGAAGATGGGTCTGGATCCCGAAATCGATGTCTTCGGGTCGCAGAGAAACCTTATCGAGGACCTCTTCAAAGGTAGACAACGGCTCAAATGGCAAGGCCTCGAATCCCGGGTGATAACCCTGATACTGATGTGCGTGAATCACCGTATCCACCAGGATGTTTTGTCCGGCCCCCTCTATAATCCAAAAGATGTATGGCCGCCAGATCTTTTCTCCGTAAAAGGTCAGGTAGGTCATAACGCTCTTGTCTGCCTGAACACGGCACAAGGTTACGGGGCGAATCCTTAATTTGCCCATATATGTTCCCCTTTAACATCTTGATAAAAAATATTCAAATCAAAAACGGAGCTGCTTTCTCATTCCTTTTTGCCTAAACCGGTTTGCTTCTCCATAACAAGCTCTTTCAATTTAAACTTCTGAACCTTTCCGCTGGCAGTTCGGGGAAAGTCATCAAAATTAATGACCATGTCTGGAATAAGATATTTCACCGTCTGATCCGACAAAAAACCGACAAGTTCTTCCCTTGTAATCTCTTCCGTGGACGCTTTGGGGATAACACAAGCCACGGTTTTCTCGCCGAGGCGTTCATCAGGGTATCCCACAACCTGGCACTCCCTTATCTTAGGATAAGTGTAAACAATGCCTTCCATATCCGTTGCATAGATGTTTTCTCCCCCTCGAACGATCATGTCCTTGATTCTTCCTTTCAGCCGGATATTCCCTCCCTCGTCCATTGTCCCCAAATCTCCGGCATGGAACCAGCCCAATTCATCCACTGACTCCGCTGTTTTCTCAGGATTCTTGTAATAACCCAAAAAGTTCGTGGGGCCCCTGTGGCAGATCTCACCTAACGTATTCACCGGAACGATGCGTCCGCTTGTGGGGTCAACAATCTTCACTTCATTACCCACGGCCAAGGGAGGACCGGGACTTTCCGCGATCAATTCAATGGGGGAATCAGGAAGACTCAACACATTACTGCCGCACTCGGTGGTCCCGTCACCTTGAAGTATACCGCAGCCAAACCGATCAACAATCTCCAGGGCAACTTCGGGCGGCATGGGGGCCCCAGTGAAAATAGCGTATCGCAAGGATGATACATCCGTCTTTTCAAATTCAGGATGGTTCATGAGGTCGATGTACATGGTCGGCACGCCAATGGCAACGGTCGACTTGGTCCGCTCGATTTCTTTTAATGAAACACTAACCGAATAACGACCCATGATCACCAGCGTTCCGCCGGTCAGGAGCACTGTATGCTGAACAACGCAATTGCCTGTCGTATGAAACAGGGGCGTCATACAAAGCCAGACATCATCCGAGGTAATCCCCATTCGCTTGGCAAGCCCCTTTGAATGGAGCATACGTGTGTTGTGGGTCTGGACCGCTCCCTTGGGCGTACCGGTGGTTCCCGATGTGTAGGCGATTTCCAGAAGATCATCAGCCTCGACGTGGTTGGTTTTGAGGTACGCGTTCAGGGCATCCTCTACAGAGCCCTGAGGTGAATCCTCTTTAATCAGGTCATCAAAATCCACCATCCAGGGATGCTTCTTCTCACCCTTCACGATGACCTGTTCCAGATGAGGGAAGTCGGGACGAATCTGGTCCATGAGGTCCACAAACGAGAATCCCCGCCATTCGCTGGGCATAAAAAAGGCCTTGGCCTCCAAATGATTCAGGATTGTTGTCAGTTCCACCTTTCTGTAAAGGGGATTCATGGGCGATATCACGACACCGATTGTCGCACATGCATAAAGTGCAATTGTGTACGCGGGCCAATCAGGGAAAAGGATCCCCACGCGGTCCTCCCTTTTCAGGCCCAGTTTCAAGAGCGATGCGGCCAATCGATCGACCGTTTCCTTCAGCTGGCGATACGTATACTGTGTCTCGCCAAACCATAGCGCAATATTGCCCGCATGACGTGCAGCGCTGCTTTCTAACATCTCACCAAAAGTCATCCCCTTTTCCATGTCCGGTCCAAACCGGTGGCAATAGCTCATTTTGAGTTCATTCATCGCATTGTCCTCCACGCGGCATTATATATTAGGCGTCCTTCTCGGATATAATTTTTTCCGCCATAATTTCTCTTAGCTCCACCTTTCGAATCTTCCCGCTCGGCGTCGTGGGAAATTCATCCATAAATTCGATTCGATCGGGGATTTTGAATCTCGCAACCTTGTCCTTAAAATGGGCTTTCATCTCATCGTAGGTGAAGGTTTTTCCCTTTTTTGGGATGATACAGGCGCAGGTCCCTTCCCCCAGACGATCATCCGGGATGCCGACCACGGCCACCTGTTCTACCATGTCATAGGTATACAAAATATCTTCAATTTCGGTTGGGGAGATATTTTCTCCTCCACGAACGATCACGTCCTTGATCCGTCCCACAATAATCAGATTCCCATGCTCATCTATCTTTGCCAGGTCACCGCTGTGAATCCAACCTCGATCATCGATCACCTCCGCTGTTCGCTTCGGATCCTTAAAATACCCTATACAAACGTTTTGCCCTCGTGCACAGGCATCGCCTTCCTGACCGATGGGCACAATTCTTCCCTTTTTATCCACTACCTTGTGCTCCATGCCCGGTTGAGGTTTCCCCACAGTGCTGCAAACAATTTCAACAGGGTCATCCAGCGAGGTAATGTTGCTGATGGCTGTTTCGGTCATTCCATAGGCCGATGTCATATAACAGCCCATCTTCTCAATGATCTGGTGTGCCACCTCCACGGGAAGAGGGGCGCCGGCAAGGGCCATGGTTCTGAGGGAGGAAAGGTCGTACGTATTCATGTCGGGATGTTGAAGCATCATAATCGGCATAGTGGGGACCCCGATAGGGATGGTCGCCCGGTTGCGTTCGATCTCTTTGAATGCCTCTTCCACATTCCATGTCTCCAGGAGCACACCACAGGACCCTCTGATTACAGAGGCATAGAAGGCATTAACCAGGGCGGTGGTGTGAGAAAGGGGGACCATAATAAGATAGGTGTCCTCATGAGTTAGCCTGGTCCCGTTGATGGTCCCGAGAGCGGATCGACATCGGGTGTTGTGGGTGTGCATGACACCTTTGGGATCTCCGGTGGTG
>JAFGGA010000060.1 GCA_016930835.1 Deltaproteobacteria bacterium | reverse complement strand
CGCAAGGTCATGGACGATGCCCAGCGCGACCGATTGGTGTCCAACGTGGTGGGAAGCCTGAAAAGCGGCGTATCCGAGCCCGTGCTGAAGCGTGCGTTCGAATACTGGCGCAATATCGACAAGGAGATCGGAGACCGCATCGCCAAGGCAGTGAAGGGTGACTGATCGTTACGAATACCGTCCCGGCCCACCAATGAAGTGAATGGGGTTCCGGGACGGTCTGAACCCTGAATGAAGAGTGCGGCATTATGATGGAAGCGTGATAAAGCCGCCATGAATCGAACAAGTAAAGGTATTACAGACAGTTCAACGTATCAAAAAAAAGGAGGTATGCCTATGGGCGAAGAATTTAAAGTAGGTTGCGCAAGACCGACCGGTGGACCGGTAGGAGAGCCTGAGAAAAAGGATGAGGGTGTAAAACAAAAAGAGGTTATCACAAAGGAGGTCAGATCCATGATCAAAGTGGGAACAAAGGCGCCTGATTTCACTGCGCCCGCATATCAAAAGGGGAAGTTTTTGAATATAAAATTATCGGAGTATCTGGGGAAATGGGTCGTCTTGTGTTTTTATCCGGGTGATTTTACTTTTGTCTGAGCGACCGAAATTTCAGCAGTTGCTGAAAAATTTCCCGAGTTTCAAAAACTTGGTGTGGAAATATTGTCCATGAGCATTGACAGTGTATTTGTCCACAAGATGTGGAATGATTACGAGCTTTCAAAAATGGTTTCAGGAGGTGTTCCCTTTCCCATGCTGTCGGACGCCGGGGGAAAAGTCGGTACGGTATATGGGGTATACGATGAAGCCGGCGGAGTGGAAACCAGAGGCAGATTCATAATCGATCCCGATGGTGTGGTGCAGGGATATGAGGTGCTCACTCCTCCCGTGGGAAGAAACGTAAATGAAAGTTTAAGGCAGATTCAGGCATTTCAGCTTGTTAGGAAAAGCAAGGGTACTGAAGCGACACCTTCCGGATGGAGACCTGGGAAAATGACCCTGAAGCCAGGCCCCGACCTTGTCGGCAAGGTCTGGGAAGTGTGGAAAACGGATATGGCCTTTGATTAAGATGGTTTTATACGGGGACGGCACCATGGCTGTTCCCGTATCGTCTAAAGATACTGATCATAGGTGGCCATAACGGCGGTGTCTGCGATTAAAGTAGGTGGCTTATGGGGTCGCCGCTTCTTGATCACGGCGATCGGGGCCGATCCGATCCGAAAAAAAATAAAAATGGTTTGGAATAAGCGCTCAAATATAGCAAGCCGCTTGAATGAAATATGATATTCTTTTTATTCTAAATGGCGAATCGTGTTATGGCGTCATCTTTCCGATGAATGGCGCCCTCTTCTTCTAGGTACCTCAAATGTGCCAGGGCCTCTCCGCAGGCGAACCATTTTTGCGCACGTGGGAAATCTTCCCAGGAATCGGCCTTAAGGTCCCACGTCATCTGGGAGGCAACTTGATATGCATTTTGAGGCCCATTCCCTAAAATAGAAACTACCTCATCCAAACGCCTGCCATGATGATCTTTGAGTTCTTTGATCCGGCTTATATGGTCTTTGATCATGCGACGGTGGCCTGGCAGCGTCAAATCAATTTTTAATCGACTGACCTTATCCAGACTTAAAAGGTAATTTTTTAGAGGATTAATATCTGACGACCAGCATTGAATATTGGGAGTGATATCAATCAAGATATGATCGCCTGCGATCAAGATCTTTTGGGTGGGCTCATACAGGCACATATGGCCCATACTATGCCCGGGTGTGAAGACGCATCGGAACTTGTATTTACCGACCTTCATTTCATCTCCGTCGCTCAGGATATTGATACCGGGTATCCATTCCGAGTCGAACCTGAATCCTGGATGGGATTCAATCGCCAGGCGGAGTTCCTCTTTGGGAAAACCATTCTTCCCTGCATAAGCCACCATGGAATCCCAACCGGTCCTTGCCTCGATCAACTCGGTTTCCGGCCGATTGAAGAATATTTTACTTGTACTGCTTACCAGCTTGCCTACCAGCCCGAAATGGTCGGCATGCAGATGGGTGATAAAGAAATCTGTTTTGGCAAGGTCTATATCCAACTCGTCCAATCCGGCCTGCATGGCTTCCAGGCATTCCTTACGGTTTAGACCGGTATCCACAATCAAATGACGTTCTTCGGATCGAATAACATAAGCATTGAGGTATTTAAGCGGGCTGTTGGGAAGAGGGATCTCTATACGGTAAAGATCGGGACGAATATTTTCTATCATTTCAGCACTGCGGTACTCCTTCTTTTATCAGGGGCCGTTCCCATTGAATGTGGTCCCGTTTATGAATACCTGAATCTTGCACCAATCATCTACTGCGGCTTGAAGCGCCTTGCCTATAAAGCTTGTTTCGTGATTTTGATCCTCACCATATCGGCAATGTGCCTGCGGGTCAAAATCTCTCCAACTTCGCTTTACAGTCAGGCTTTCGGCGCCTCGCTACGATAATTGGTGCACGATTCAGGGAATAAGAGAGATTATTCCTTATATATCCATTGGTCAAGCGGTTTTAGGTCATGGCGGAAAGGCATGTTTGGTCGCGAACTTCATAAAATGAGGCTATGTATATATAATTGGTTGTTGACTTTTCAAATATGCCTTCTATACAATGGCGTCCGGTCTATTCCTATTAATCCACACGAGGAGGTTATGATGAACAGCGCTTTCGAGTTTTTAAAGGAAAATCGGATCTTTCATATTGCAACGGTTGATGGTGATCAGGCGCGGGTACGTCCTTTCGGCTTTAAAATGAAAAGGAACAATGCCCTCTATTTTTGCACGGGCAAAGCAAAAGAAGTTTACAAGCAGATGGTTCAGAATCCCAATATTGAGATTTCAAGTGTGGGGACAGACGGCACATGGCTGAGGATCAGGGGGAAGATCTCCTTTGATGATAGTCGTGAATCAAAGGCCCAGGCATTTGAAGAATCGCCTAATCTTTTGAAGATGTATAAAAAAGGCGTTGACGATGACAACTTCGTCACCTTGTACTTCACGGAGGCCGTGGCGACGCTTTATTCCTTTACGGCACCCCCGAAGACCCTACCCTTGTTTTGAAACCCAGTAAAAAGCCCTATCCCGAGGACGGGGCTTTTTCCTGTCGGCCTGCACAATAATTATTTTTTAACCTCGAATAATAGACACGACGTCTAGAGAAATTCTTCCCGAATGGGCGTGAATGTGTCCACCAGGCGTACTTTTTTAGTCAGTAATTGAACGCTGTGGGGCACATTGCCTGCCACGGTAAACAGATCGCCGGCCTTCAAATGATGCTTTTGTTCCCCCAAGATAAAATAGATTTCACCCTCCGCCACGTAGGTAATCTGCTCGTGGGGGTGTGAATGAGGCGGATCAGGCGCTTCGGTGGGGCCGTCGTTAAGATCGATCACTGCCATCATGAGCTGATCCGTATGGGCCAGATAGCGTGTTCGGCCTTCAGCAATGGTCTGCTTGGTTGTTTCAGACTGTTTTACGATACTCATCGTGTTTCCATCTCCTTTTTTTCCAAATGATATGACATTCCGGTCGGCAAGTACACCCACCTTACGAAAAACAACCCCCTCCCCTAGCCCCTCCCGCGAGGAGAGGGGAAGCTATTGAACGGTGATCGATCACGGTGGACGAGCGTAGCCCCTTCCACGAGGGGAGGGGAATGAAATGTCGTCTTTCGCAGGGTTGGTCTGCCCAGTCCCCCTGATTTTCCGCACCCATGGTACGCCAAGGGTCACGGACCTCAAGAAAAACGTCGTTTAGCCAAGCGTTTCGCAAGCGGCGCGTTTTATTAAATGGTGAAGCCATTTTCTAGGGCCTCCCACATCCCGTTGATATAGGCCGCCCCCAAGGCGCGATCAAAGAGACCATAACCCGGCTTGCCGGTCTCCCCCCAGATCATACGACCGTGGTCCGGTCTCAGCGGCCCTTTAAACCCATTTCGGTGAAGTGCCTTGAGAATGTCTAAGATATTCAGATCGCCGCAATGGGTGGGATGGGCGGTTTCGTAAAATGATTTGTCACCTTCAATATGAATATTGCGAACGTGCATGAACACGATACGATCCAGATGTGCAAATTCATCCACCAACGCCGGCAGATCATTGGATGGCAATGCCCCGAGTGATCCGGTGCAGAGGCTGAGACCGTTGGATGGGCTGTCCATGATCTTAATCAACCGCCTCATGGCGTCGCCGTCCACGATGATCCGAGGAAGATCGAATATGGGCCATGGCGGATCATCCGGGTGAATCCCCAGACGGATACCTAAACCTTCGGCCACCGGAACCACCTTTCCTAAAAAATACGCTAAATGATCCCAGAGCATCTCGGTATGAATACCCATATAGAGATGCCTCAATCTTTCCAACTCCCCTGCGTCAAAGGCCGCACTCCATCCGGGCAGATCACGTGTTCCGTGGGAAAGATCGATTCGAGCAAGGTCGGCATGGTTGTATCGCAGACTAGCGGCACCGTCGGCAAGCGGATAGGCCAGATCCGTACGCATCCAATCAAAGACGGGCATAAAATTGTAGCAAATGGTGGTGATGCCCGCTGACGCCAGGTTTTCGAGGCTTGCGATGTAATGGTCGATATAGCGGTCTCTCGAGGAAAGGCCGAGCTTGATGCCTTCATGGACCGGCAGGCTTTCCACCGCCGTCAGTTTCAGATTGTGTTGTTCGATGTCATCCACCATGGCATCTATAGATTCACGTGGCCATACCTCGCCCGGCGCAATGTCGTGCAATGCGCTGACAACACCCACAACACCTGGGATCTGACGGATGTGTGGCAAAGGTACGGGATCATGAGGGCCGTACCAGCGAAGGGAGAGTTTCATCCTGCCTTGCCTATTCTATGGTTTTGTTTCATCTGTTAAATTCTTATTCCTCTCAAAGGGATAGTGGCACTTGTCTTTCATAGAACGATCATTTCTCACTCAGCACCCCCTCCCCTAACCCCTCCCGCGAGGGGAGGAGAATGGATGTTTTTCGTAAGGCGATTGTCCCGGCCGCCTGGTTTTCCGAAGAAATAAAGGGTCTCAAAATCGAATAAACACAAAGTTCTCGTATAAAACTTCAAGGAATCCATAATTCGCTTATTCCGCATATAAGCCTTTTTTGTCATTCCGGCGAAGGCCAGAGTGGCAAAAAAGATTGCCTCACCATCCGTCATCCCGGCAAAAGACAGGGTCCAGATATCATGAATTTTCGTGCAAACACGATGTCAATTCCATGATGAGACTGTGATTACCTGAATCTTGAGAACTCTCCTTAGCCGATGCCAAAATAATTGACGGCATTATGGTAGCAGATATCCTCCACCATCTTGCCGATAAGATCAAAATCATCCGGGAGCTCGCCTTTGTAAATGTCCTCACCCAGGAGATTACATAACACACGGCGGAAATATTCATGCCGCGGATAGGAGAGAAAGCTGCGCGAGTCGGTAAGCATACCCACGAAACGACTCAACAGGCCCATATTGGACAATGCATTGATCTGACGTTCGATACCGTCTTTCTGATCGTTAAACCACCAGGCGCTGCCGAACTGGATCTTGCCAGGGATGGTCCCGTCCTGGAAATTACCGCACATGGTGGCAATCATATCGTTATCTCTTGGATTCAATACGTACAAAATGGTTTTCGCCAATTTGCCGCGAACATTAAGGCGGTCCAAAAAACGCGCTAGGGGCTTGGCAATCTCGAAATCACCGATGGTGTCATAACCCGTATCCGGGCCTAGTTTCTTAAAAGCGCTTGAATTGATATTACGCATGGCGCCAAAATGATATTGCTGGGCCCAATTCCGGCCGGCATCCATCTCGGCCAGGGTCAACAACACCGCCGACTTGAATTTCAAAGTATCAAGTCTATCAATCGGCCTTGAGTGCCGGGCGTCATCAAATATCCGCTCGATCTCATCCAGTGTAAAAGACTCGGCATAGGGTTGTTCCAGGCCATGATCGGAGATTCGGCATCCGATGGAATGGAAAAAGGCATGGCGATGTTCCAATGCATCTAAAAAACGACTGTAATGATCCACGTCCATATTGCTGGCTGCTTCCAGGCGTTTGATCCAGGCATTGAATACACGGGGTTGATCCACCATCAGGGCCGCGTCTGGTCGAAAGGCCGGAACCACCCGAACATCAAGGCTGTTATCCCGAGCGATCGCCATGTGATGCGTCAGGTCATCAGTGGGATCATCGGTGGTGCAGATCACCTGCACATTCATCTTTTTCAAGATCCCCCGCACGCTGAGATCGCTGGTTTGAAGCATCTCGCTGCAAGTATGAAAAATGTTCCCCGCCGAATGCTCATCAAGTAATTGATCAACCCCGAAGTGACGTTTCAGCTCCAGGTGAGTCCAATGATACAGCGGGTTTCTAAGGGTCTTGGGAACGGTCCGGGCCCAGGCCTGAAATTTCTCAAAATCCGAAGCATTGCCGGTTATGAAATACTCGTCAATGCCGTTGGTACGCATGGCCCGCCATTTATAGTGATCGCCGTACAACCAGATATGCGTCAAGTTGGAAAAACGTGTGTCTTCGCTGATATCTTGCACCGGCAAATGGCAATGATAATCAAAGACTGGCATCGGTTTGGCGTATTCATGGTAGAGCCTTTTTGCCGCATCGCTGTGAAGCAGAAAGTCTTCATGAATAAAAGATCTCATGGCATGCTCCTTGGAATGAATGGCGATACATAAGTTTTTGACTTAAAATTGTTCTGCCTTTTTCGTATGAAACTTCTCATCAAAAAGACCTATTTCCCCCTCTCCTCTATCCCCTCCCACCAAGGGAGGGGAGGGATTTTCCTGTTGGGTTCAATCTAGGAGTCCCCTCTTCCTAATCTTAGAGAGGGAACTAACGGAAATGCTATCGTAGGCAATGGAATATTAAATTCAATCAAATATTATATGCCAAATAGCCTCCATCCACCGGAATGCATACACCAGTAACGAACCCGGACGCCTTATCACTAGCCAAAAATAACGTCACACCGGCCAACTCGTTGATATCGCCGAAACGACCCCATGGTGTATGAGCAATGACAGCGCGGCCTCTTTCGGTCAGTTCGTTGGTTTTCTGATCCACCAGCAATGCCCGGTTCTGTTTGCCCAAAAAGAAACCAGGGGCAATGGCGTTGACCCTTATCCCATGGCGTGCGAGTTCGTTGGCCGTGGCCTTGGTCAAATTGAGCACCGCGGCCTTGGCCGCATCATAAGCCCAAACACCTGATAGTGGATTATATGAGGCCATGGATGCGAGATTAATAATCGTGCCCTTGATCGAATGTTTGATCCAATGGGCTGCTATCACTTTGGTGGGCACCATCAATCCGGCCATGAGATTAAGCTCTATGATCCTGGGAAAAAGTCCTAAATCGGTTTCAACGAGGTTCGACTTGCCCATATTGCCGCCAACGGCATTGATCAGGATCTCAGCATCACCCACTTCTTTTTTACACTGTTCAAGCGCCTTGGTCACTTGCGGCTCACTGTTGGTGTCGACGCGGTATGTAAAAATGCGATCCCGGCTGTTCTCGATCTCCCTCAAATTCGCTTGTACAATTCTCAGAGAATCATCAGAGCGGCTCCAGATGACCACTTTGGCACCAGCCTTTAACAGGGCTTCGGACATTGCCGAACCAATGGCCCCGGCACCGCCGGCCACGATCGTTGTACGATTGGCCAAACCGAACATTTCATCCAGATAAGTCACGGCGTTTCTCCTATGTGAATAACAAAAAAGTTGAGGCTGTCTTGCATTACAAACAGCCGGGGGACTATGATCGAGGCTGTTTTCGTGCACTCAACGTCCGGCTAGAGAAATGGAGCGCAGTGACGATCAAAATGGCGCTCCAGATTATCTTCATAGGCTTTTAAATAAAGGTATTCACATCGCCGATATAATCAACACCTTTTTCAAACGTCCCCACAAAGCGCGGCGCCAGGCTGGCGCACACAACACCCAGCCGCGTCAGCTCATCGGCCATATAAATATGCTCGGCCAGGGTGGTGGCCGTCTCGGTCTCATCAATACTGATCTCGAACTCAAAGGCCCCCTGCCCCATGACATGGCAAAGATGCTGATACATCTCATATGCTTGGGCAACGGCGGCCCCATGCTTCGCGGCGGCACGCAAGATATCGGCACGAGTCAAATCAACCGTTGACCCGTCCAACTCCACAGGCCGACGTGTGAGCCGATGGATAAGGTCTGATGCCGTGCTCTGAAGCCGATCCCATGGCAGTGCCGCCACCTTGGCTTCCACAGTGGCGGTATCGGCTCTATCGACTTTGTTATCCAAGTGATCGCCAACATCCGCGGTAAAAAATGTATACCCGGATTCTACAAAGGTATCGATCTGAGACGCGGTTTTCAAATGATCCGCATCGGCGCCGTATCCCTTGCGCCAACCCTCCTGCCAGGCGCCCCACATGGCATCGTCCAGCACCTGGCGTGGACTGCGCCCGGTGCGGCTGTTTTCGCGAACCGATTGCTGGCAAAGCACGGCCCCCAATTGGGTTTTCACTAGAGCGCAGACATGTCCCGGCGTGGCCAATCCCAATCGATCACCACAACCAATGGACGGGTCTTTTCCCACGATTCGCGGCCTTAGAAAGGGCAAAGCTGTTTTCAGGAAGTCGGAGGCTTTAGCGTCAGCCGGGATCACGGCCATTTGAAGGGCGGTATTTGATACTTGAACGGGGTTGAATGAGATCAAAGCGGGACCTGATCTCTCGTTCTTGGTGATGATGCCCACATATTTTTCATTTTCCCGCCGGCCCAAAAAGTATAATCGGTGATCAGCAGCGGAGATGGAACGTGGATAGACGCTAATACCGGCCATGGGGCTCAGGACGGTCTGCGCCAAACGATGGGCGATATCATCGGAAAAGGCGGGCGCAAGCACCTCGGCTTCCAGGCTTTTTAGCAAAAGCTGTTGCATGATCGATCCAATCCAATCCGGGTAGCCGATGGGAAAACATCATCACCCTAACCAAAAAAATTGGGTATCGTAAGTGATATTGAGGGAATGAATGCAACAAGCATTAATGCGACCAATATGGCAAGATAAAACGGCCACATGGTTTTCACCGCTTGCTCCAATCGAACATTACCGATAGCACAGCCGACAAATAGACATGATCCCACTGGAGGTGTGCAGAGCCCCAGCCCGAGATTCATCATCAATATGATTCCGAACTGATAGGGGTCCATGCCGATGGAAACGGCTAAGGGTAAGAATATCGGTGTACAAATAAGAATCAGGGCGGCCATATCCATGATCATACCCAGTAGGAGCAGCATCAAGTTGATCATCAATAAAATGATAACCGGATTACTCGAGATATTCGTCAGGAAATACGACATTTTTTCCGGCACCTGGTAGAATGTTAACAGGTATGCGAATGCGCCCGAACAGGCAATCAGGATCATGACCATGGAGGTGGTCCGGACGGAATTGGTCACAGCCAGTTTGAATTTATTCCATGTCAGAGACCGATAAACAATAATGGTTACCACAAAGGCATAGATGGCTCCAAATGCGCCTGATTCCGTAACCGTGAAAATGCCACTGAGGACGCCGCCGACTATGATTATGGCGGTCATCAATCCCGGAAGCGCCGCTATAAGATCCTTGAGTAAGACGACAAAACCGGGAAAGGCCTCGGAAGTATAATTCCTTTTTACCGCAACCATGTAGGCAGCTGCGGCAAGACACACGCACATCAGAACACCGGGGACAATCCCTGCGAGAAAAAGATTGGAAATGGAAAGACTGCCACCCGCCGCCACGGCATAGATAATCATATTATGACTCGGTGGAATGATGATGCCCGCAATGGATGAGGT
>JAFGGA010000059.1 GCA_016930835.1 Deltaproteobacteria bacterium | reverse complement strand
AATCCAATAGGGGAATCGAAACCATCTTTGCGCCGGCGCTCGTCACCATTTTTTCATATACCAGGAATGTGGGAAAGGCCTGGATCACTTCCTCACCGGGGGCCAAAAAAGTGCGGATAATCAATTCAATCAACTCATTTGAGCCATTGCCGATGATGATCCTATTCCGCGGCAAACCGAACATGCCTGCCAATTTTTCCTTGAGATAAAAACCGCTCCCATCCGGGTAACGATGTAAGGAGTGGAGGGCTTCTTGAATGGCTTGGACCGCTAGCGGCGATGGCCCGAGGGGGTTCTCATTTGAAGCCAATTTGATCGAACCGAATATACCCATTTCTCTCTCCAGTTCCTCAATGGGTTTTCCCGGTGGATAGGGTATCAATTTTTCAATTCCTTCATGTGTCAATCTCTTCATCTCATCCTCTTTCAATAGCTTACACTTTTCGTAAATGACGCGATGACCGGAGCACGACTTAGCTTCATAAGGTAATAATGTCACACCTTGCAAACAAAAACCGTTTTGTTCGGGAAAACATCGAGTTATAGCTCCGGCTTTTATATCATAGCCTTATAAATAGCAAGGGTTTAACGTATGAAAAATGGACTTGACCTATGGAAGGCATCTATGCTATTGAGTAAAATGGATATTTTGATACGAGATATCCCATGAAGTATGCCAATCCGAAACATCGATAGATTGACCTGTCATGTAGGGATAGGTCCCTCGTTAAAATACAACAACACCCATGGACATGTGTTTCATACCAGATAAGACTTGACTTAATATATTTTATCAATTAATTAGTGCCTTGGGCACGTTAACCCTATTTTTTCATCGGTTACAGGACCCTCGATCCATATCACCTTTAAAAACAGGAGATCCATGAACAAATCACAACTCATTGAAGCCCTTGCCAAAGAGGAGAACCTGGCCCTAAAAAAGGCCGAAGAGATCGTCAACACGGTTTTTCGAGATATGGAAAAAGCCCTCATTCGAGGAGAAAGAGTTGAGATCAGAGGTTTCGGCAGTTTCAAGATAAAAAAGTATGACGGCTATCAGGGAAGAAACCCCAAAACCGGTGAGATCATTAATGTGTCACCCAAAAAGCTCCCGTTTTTTAAGGTAGGCAAGGAGCTCAAGGAGAGAGTTGATATTGTATAAGGTGATGATCGGCCTTGGTCGTGCTAGATGGGGAGCTAGCGGTGCCCTGTGACCCGAAATCCGCTCACGCGGGATCGAAAGGCCTTTATGAGATCCGTACTTCGCATTGTCCGCTGACCATCTTCGAGCGAAAGTGGACCACACGTGACGGACGGTTATGAACCCCGTCAGGTCCGGAAGGAAGCAGCGGTAAATAAAGCAGTCTGTGTCGTGTTTACATCTACTGGATGCTCAAGCTGATTATGACAGTTCGTTGACGGACCGAATAGGGATGCACGACCAAGGCTTTACCCTCAATCAATCTTTCCCATATCCGTCTTACAAATCGAAATCCCCTTCACATTTTGAATAAACTCCTTAAAAATAAGATTATTTTGATGCTGACTCCATTATGTCAATATCCCATTGCTCAGTACGGGCGATATCCCAGGACCTATCAAGGATAGTCCCATGATCTTAGACAATTATACAACCTCTAAAGGGTCCGAGGTTCCCTATTATCGATTTCCGTTTTTAGCAAGGCAAGATCGAATCTTCCATGGTGTTTTTACCCGCCATGGAGGGGTGAGTAGACGCCCTTATGATTCATTCAATATGGCATTTAATGTGGGGGATCATCCCAAAGATGTGGAAAATAATTTAGACATCTTAAGGGAGGTCGTGGGGGCCGAGAAACTCATATTCATGAATCAGCTCCATGGTCGGGATATTCTTGTGTTGCAGCGTGAAAAAGGCCCTGAAATCCGAAGTGGTGTTCATGCGGATGCCATGATAACCGACATTCCTTATTTGGGTTTGATGGTTAAACAAGCGGATTGCCAGGCTGTTATCCTATTTGATCCGGTCAAGAAAGTTATCTCGAACGTACACTGCGGCTGGAGAGGGAATGTCCTCAACATCCTGGGGGCTGTTGTTCAAAGGATGAGAACGGTGTTCAACTGCAGAGGATCTGATCTAATCGCATGTATCAGCCCTTCACTGGGACCGTGTTGTGCCGAATTTGTGACATATGAAGATATATTCGATCAAGATCTTCGTCGTCATATGATACACCCGACCTATTTTGACCTATGGGAAATGAGCCGGGTTCAATTGGCGGAGGCCGGACTAGAGGAGGACAACATCAGAGTGGCCGGGATCTGCTCGAAATGTAACACCGACCTCTTTTTTTCTTACCGGGCTGAGGGGACAACCGGCAGGTCTGCAACCGTGGTGATGCTAAAACCCGAACATTCAAAATAATAGATTATTCATAAATACCCCCAAATCCCCTCCCCCTTGACGTGAGAGGGTTAGGATGGGGGTGGAAAAGCTGGGGGATATCCAAGGATTCCATGTTTTGCTCCCTCCCATGCTCATCTACTTTACCCTAACCTGAGTCCATTCATGGTATTGGGCATTTCCATCCCGCTTGAGCCGTGGTCACCACCTTTAAACCTTGAAAAGTGTCTCCACTGTATAATGATCTCTCCTGTTCCCTCCTTCTCACCTCTTTTGGTGTTGCATGTAATCTTCCAAAGACCTTCATGAATATTCGGGACTGAATCAACGTAAGATGCCAAAAGAATAATCAATAGAATAGCTAAAACGGATAATTATCTTTTGAACGTGAATCGTCCCTCCTCTTTTTTTCCTTGTTTATCCTGATCTTTTTATTTATCCTTCAAGCCTTGAATGAGATATATCTCGTACCCATAGTCTATGCCCATGAATAAATCTCCCCTCCATGCGTGGGAGGGGATTTAGGGTATTTCCGGATGGGTAGTGGTTAAAAAAAAACAACTTATTTTCAAGGGATGTCCACTGATGCCGAATATTTTCGGGCCGGTGCCGTCCAGGCGGCTGGGTCTTTCATTGGGAGTGGACCTGATACCCGGAAAGACCTGCACTTATGACTGTCTATACTGTCAGGTCGGCCAAACCACCTATAAAATAACAGAACCCAAATCCTATACACCCGTTCAAGACATTGTGGACGAACTCAAACAGTGTCTCGACAACACCCAACCCGATACTATAACACTGGCCGGAACCGGGGAGCCCACCTTAGATGTGCAATTAGGTCAAGTAATTTCAGGCATTAAAAAGATCACTGCTATTCCGGTTGCTATACTGACCAATGGTGCCCTTCTCTGGAGAGAAGACGTTAGGGAACGTGTTGCGGATGCCGACATCATTATGCCCACGATGACAACTGTTTTTGAAAATACATTCCGTGCCATCCACCGGCCCCATGAGAAACTGGAACTTCTGATGATCATCAATGGGATGAAGGAACTCCGTTCCTCTTTTCAAGGTCGTATCCATATGGAGGTGGTTTTTTTGGCCGGGATCAATGACACAAGCCATGAAATTGAAGGACTCCGGGCGATATTACATGAAATCTCACCCGACAAGATACAAATAAACACCGTAGTGCGCCCCCCGTCCGATTCAAAGGCCAAGGCGCTTGACATGGGACAACTGGAGGATATAAAAGTATTTTTTGGGGATAAAGCGGAGATCATCGCCCATGTTCCTCTAAAACAGGGAAAAGGACCGGCCTCTTCCCCGTCCGAAACTCTCCTGGAAATGGCAAAACGAAGGCCTGTCCGGGTGATCGATATCGCCCATATTTTGAATAAATCCCCGGAGGAGATTGAAAGACTCTTGAAAGGATTGCTTATCAAAGGGGCCATTCAGAGACAGGAACACGGCGGAGAGTGGTTTTTTATGACCGTAAAAAACCGGCCGTAACCGGAGGCGGCCCTATCTTATAATGGAAAGAATAAAGGATTTTAACAAAAAGATGACTTATTTTATCGGCATAGACGCGGGATCTGTCAGTCTGAATTGTGTGGTGATCAATCAAGCCAAAGAGATCCTGTACGAGCACCCCTACATGCGCCATATGGGAAAGGTGGAACAGGCGATTATTGAACTGATTCAACAATTGTTCAAACAATGGGGTGCTCAAAACATCAGGGCCGTTGCTTTTACCGGTAATCATGGACAGAAAATGAGCACGCTTCTGGGTGGATTTTATGAATTTGAAAACATCAGCCAGGTTGTTGGAACCCTTGCCGTGAGGCCGGACAGCAGATCCATCATCAGTATGGGCGGACAGGAGACCGCACTTTTTCAGATCCATCAAGAAGGCAACCATTGGGAGTTGGAACACTTCAACACGAACGGGCCTTGCGCGTCCGGTACAGGATCGTTTATCGACCAACAGGCCCAGCGGCTGGCAACGGCTATTTATGCAAAAGACGTGGATATTTCCCAGAAGCGGATGGACGGCATACTTCAAGACTTTATCCAACTGGGCCTTAAGAGTAAACGCCCCGCCAATGTAGCCTGCCGTTGCACGGTCTTCACCAAATCGGATATGATCCATCTTCAGAACAAAGGGGAGCAACTGGAGGATATCATCTATGGCCTTCACCTGGGGAATGCCCGGAATTATATGAGCACCATTGTATCTAGCTGTATATTGAAAGAACCCATCCTTTTTATCGGGGGGCTTTCAATGAATGACCTCCAAGTCCGTGCCTTCAAAACCTATTTCCCCAATCTAGTTGTTCCGGCCCACAATACCTCCTTAGGCGCCTTGGGCGTTGCCATACAAGCCCTTGAAAACAATATCACCAACCATTTACATTTGGATGATCATACCCCGGTCGAGTGGGAAAAAATGGCAACCGGACTACCCATTGCTCCTAAACTGGAAATCAAAAAAACCCGCTTTTCGGAAGAAAATGAAATCCCCCAAAAGGTCCTTCACAGAGAGACACCGGTCTATCTCGGAATCGATATCGGTTCCACCACAACCAAATACGCATTGATAAATGAAGATAAAGAGATCATCCATAAACACTATGTCCACACCCAAGGGAAACCCATTGAAGTCACACAGCGGCTATTAAAAAAAATCCAGGACGACGTCGGGAAAAAGATCCGCATCAAAGGGACCGCTACAACCGGGTCCGGCAGAAACGTGGTGGGAGACTTTCTGAACGCCGACTTGATTATCGACGAGATATCGGCCCATGCGCGGGGGGCCGTTGAAATAGACCCCCATATCGACACCATCTTTGAAATCGGAGGGCAGGATTCCAAATACATCGCCATCGTCAACACCTACCCCCTTGATTTTGACATGAACAAGGTCTGCGCCGCGGGAACCGGCAGTTTTCTTCACGAGCTGGCCAACAAATACGGCATCAATATCGTCAATGAATTCCAGGAGGTCGCCTTATCATCCCAGACACCCATTAAATTAGCTGAAAGATGCACGGTATTCATGGAGTCGGATCTGGTCTCCTTCCACCAAAAAGGGGCTAAAAAACAGGATCTTATGGCCGGGCTGTGTTATGCCATTGCCCATAATTATCTCAACCGGGTGGTAGGGAAGCGAAAGGTCGGGCAACGAGTCATGTTTTTAGGAGGCCCATCCCTCAATAAGGGGGTCGTGGCGGCCTTTGAAAACATCCTGGGCCGAGGTCTGGTGGTACCGAAACACAGGGAGGTACTGGGCGCGTATGGGGCCGCCCTCAGTGTCCAGGAAAAAATGGCCGTCGAAAACAAAACACAAAGCACGTTTAGGGGTCTTAAAAGCGCCATTGATGACCACATGCGATTCACGGAAAAAATCTGCCATGCCGATAAAAACTGCCACAACCAATGCAAACTCAAGATCTATGATTTCGACGGTAGGAAAAGCGTCTGGGGCGGGGAATGCGGTCGATACGATCTGACCAGAAACATGGGACAAAAGAAAGAAAATCTTTTTGATTTGCGTGAGACCATCTGGCAAACATATATGTCCGGTTTGGTTGAGGAGTTGAACGATCAACCGATCATGGAAGTGGATAAAAGACCCACAGTGGGGATGCAACGTTCCCTTTACACCCTGCAAACCGGCGTATTGTGGGCCCACTTTTTTGACCAATTGGGATACCGCCTCGTGCTTACCCCCCCCACCAACAACCATATATCGGAGAAAGGTATCGAGGCCGTGATCGCTGAAACATGTTTCCCCATTAAGGTCTCACATGGGCATATCAAGGAATTACTGGGCAAGACGCGATATCTATTCCTCCCCACGATCATTGATATGCCTACCTACCAACCCAACGAGAAGGGATTTTACTGCCCCTTGGTTCAATCCAATACGTACATGGTGCGTATGGCCCTTGACATTGACCAAGATGCCGTACTCAACCCCACCGTTCATTTAAAATACAACCTTCCCTCCCTTGCCGCCGACCTCGGGGATCAACTCGCTGAAAAACTCAACAGGAATAAGCGGGATATCAAAAAGGCATTATCTTATGCCCTCGAACGGCATAATCATTTTTCGGATGAAATGCATCGGAAGGGAAAAGAGATCGTGAAAAATCATGATCCGGGAAAACCGCTGGTTATCGTCACCGGTCGACCCTACAACCTGTACGATGAACGATTGAACCTGAGGCTTGGACAGAACATGGCCAAGATTGGGATAACGGCAGTGCCCATGGATTTTATTGATCCGGATTCAGTGGATCTTTCCGACTTTCCCAACATGTATTGGGGGCTCGGTGCTCAAATCCTCAAAACCGCCAAGTACATTAAAGAACATCCCAATTTTTTCGGCCTCCATATCACCAATTTTAGTTGCGGTGCGGATTCTTTTTTAGAACATTTTTATAAATACATCATGGATGACACTCCCTATCTGATCCTGGAATTGGATGAACACAGCGCCGTGGCCGGCGTCATGACCCGGCTGGAGGCGTTTAAAAATGTGATTGAAAACAGCATGCTCAGATTCAATCGAGCATTGTATCAAGATCTGAAAGCTTCCAATTGAAAGCTACATCCATGGCAACCCCATCCCTTCTTGGGAGGGACATTCAAACCTCCCCCTCCCTTCGCGGGAGGGGGTTAGGGGGAGGGGATTTGAGAAAAAACCTGGATGGAACTTTCAACGATTAGCCTCCAGCTTAGACATTTTCTACTGAATGCTGATCGCTAAAAGCCCAATAGAATAAATCGGAAACCGTAATATGAAAGCTATCCTGCAAATAGACGATTGATAACATGGAACCGACAAAAAAAACATTCCGTTCATTATCTGAAAACGTAGGCTCATTTGATCTCAAAGGTAAAACATTTCTGATCCCGGAGATGAATCGTATCGGTTGCCACGTGATGGCCGGTGCATTCAGGAGTTTCAGCATCAATGCCTTGGTGATGGATACGTATAAAGGTCTTGATTTGGGCATGGAATACACCTCAGGGAAAGAATGCTACCCCTGCCAGGTCACCTTGGGAGACATTCTTTACCATATGAACCAGGAGAAAGAGCGGCTCGGAGAGGCGTTTGACCCGAGAGACTATATCTATTTCATGCCAGAGGCAAGCGGGCCGTGCCGGTTCGGAATGTATAATAAATTACAGCGAATCGTGTTGGACTCTTTTCCCCATTTAAGAAACCTCAAGATCGGTGCCCTGACCACGGATAATGGCTACTCTCTGGAAGGGATTATTGATAAGACCTTGGTCTCGGATCTCAGAAAATCGTCTTTTTTTTCCGTTGTGGTGGCCGACATCATGGATCGTCTACTGTGGAGGATACGGCCCTATGAAAAAGAACCCGGGCTTGCCGATGCCTTCATGGAGAAGGCCATGCAGGACATGGCCGATACCTTTGAGGCTTTCGGAAAGAAAAAGGTCTTCGCAAAGATCCTGGATAAATTGGATGAAATCATTGAGCAAGGAAAAACCGTTATCGACCCATCCATTCCGCCCAAACCCCTGATTGGAATGGTGGGTGAGATTTATATGCGAACACAAGTCCATTCTAATCAGGATCTCATCAAGGTCTTGGAAAGACACGGGGCCGAGGTGGTCAATGCATCCATAACGGAATGGGTCAACTTTACCAGTTATCAGCGATTTCGAGACGCCAGGACCGGGTTCCGGTTGGGCTTGAAAACGTTTCGCATGGGCAAGGTGTGGGAAAACCTCAAGAAGATGGCCAAGTACAGCGGTGAGCTTTTTTATCAGGAATTCAGACAAAAACAGGTTTATAAACGCATCGCCTCACGTATCCATTTACCAAAGGACCATAAGGTAGCCCATTTGGAAAACACGTTGAAAGAAAGCGGTGTTTTTAACTTTGATATCGGAACAGAGGCCTGCCTCAGCATTTCAGGTCTCCTGGAATACGCCAAAGACGGATATAATGGCCTCGTAAATGTCTATCCCTTCACCTGCATGCCCAGTACGGTCACTTCGGCCATCATCAAGCCCATCATGAATAAGATGGGCATTCCCTATATCGATACCCCTTATGATTCCAGCTTCCAGCCAGGACGCGAATCCGCCATCCGGACCTTCATGTACCAGGCCCAGCAACACCTCAAGCGGCATGGTCGGAGGAATCATGTGGTATGAATTGCTTTTTCAGTGTGCATTTTCTTTTGGTTATGTTAGGGAAAGTTCTCTTCAAAATAGCATGGCAAATTGATCCCCGGCTCAGCCCGATAACAATATCATCCGAAGCATTCAATAAAGATACGTGGGTCCCATTGATCCACGAGATCAAACAAAAAGGAATTGAAATAGATCAAATCAAAGCAGCCAATGGAGTCCTGCGAGATGCTCAACCTCTTTGAATTCCGGATCACAGGTTCCTTTATGGAATAATATAATGGGGTCTTATGAATAAGTCGGCTTGTGTAATATTAGACCGGGAATTTTTTCAAAGTGGGGATCTATTGTAAAATCTCATATCCTTCGATGATGGCGACACATGCAATGATGATATCAGAGAGTGGGATAGCAAACCCTTTTTTGCGGAGAGTAGCTGACATTTCCCCTGCATGTTGCCCGGTTCTTGTATCGACCTCTGCAAAGGGAAGAGACTCCAGCTTGCTCCTGACAAGCCGTGCTTCCCGTGGGGACCTCATGCCCTGAAGTATTTCAGCGAAGACCATGCCTGTCAGGGTGACCCGCAAGGAATTGAAGGACGATAGGAAATGAGAGTATTCCCCTTTCGCTTTTTTAAATGCTTGGTTTAGAGGTCTTAAACTTCTTAAGCTGCTTTTCAAAATAACGATCATCTACCTTTTCCAGTTGTATGGCCTCATTAATGGTCTCAATGGCTTTTTGGTCCAGGCCACTGACCCAGTAGGCCTCGGCCAAGGTATCCAGGAATACCGGAATTCTTTCAAGGGCGACGGCTTCTCGAGCCAAAGCAATTGCCCTCACAGGATCCCTGAGATTCTCATCGGTTGCCGTGACCAGTATCCAAGCCAGATTGTTTAATGCCGTGGCCTGATAAGGATCTACCCGCAGTATATCTTCGTAGATCTCAATGGCCTTTTGAAACCGTTCAGTCTTGATGCAGATATTCCCGAATTGATCCAGCAGTTTGATATTGTCCGGTTCGGTGACCAGTTTGCCCTGAACATGACCACCAATCGTATAATAATAAAGATCTTGTTTCAGGGTTCCGAAATTAAAGGCATACCCGGCGATGATCATAAAGATGAAAAAGACCAGCGTGCTCATGCGGACGAATCGATTGTGTCTCTTGATCAAACCGGGATCATTCAAGGTTCGGGAGAGACAATCCACCCTCTCGGCTATACTGTAGTGATGCCAGCTGGGTAGGTTTCTGCTCTTGCCGCTCAGAATGGCGATTTTTTCCAATGCATTCATGGCTGGTGTGGGGCTCCTCATCACCACGGCGGAATATAGATCGGCTTGTCTTTCAAAATTGCGCATGAAAAACCCCATTACAAACCGAAAATAGATCAGCATCGCCAGCATGATGGGAATGGAATAAAGGGCGAAAAAAAGGTTGGGGGATGAAATGCTTTTTAAATATTCATTCAAAAAATAAGCAATCATCTCGGCATAGTATTCAAAATCAAACAAGCCCATAATGGAGACGACAAATCCCAAAAAAAACAGCACATAAAAAATCAAGTGATGGTGCTTCGCATGACCCACCTCATGGGCCATGACGGCCTTGAGTTCTTCCATGTTCAGAACTTCCATCAATGAGTCGGTCACCAGGATATAGCGATACCGCGGGACAATGCCCATAATGCCCGCCGTCATCATGCGACCTTCAAAAATGGGCCAGTTCAGAAGCTCACGGTATTTAAAACGCAATTCTTGGAGAAAGGACTTAAGGGCCTTGACGCGGTCCGACATTTCATAAGGTCTGCACCCCCACCAGTATTGGATCAACGAGGGGATGAACACAACCAAGATACCAATAAAAAACGTAAAAAAGATGATTTGCCCTTCGGATCTTTCCATGATATCTTTCACGCTTTGCCATGGACTGAGGTCGATCAAATCCACGGCGAACGTGAGGATCAGGTATGGAAACACGATTGGCATGTTCAATTTGATATTGGAGATAATAAAGGATCGTTTGGTGAGTACGGCCTGGAATGCCTCCTCGTAAAGGGGTTGGACCCAATACCATATAGTCGCCAGATAAAAGATGAACAGGGCGATTGCCAGGAGGCCATGCATAAATGACAATGGTTTGATACCGGGGATAAATTGAAGCCAATATTTTAGGTCGAACAGATAAATATCCAAGGTAAAAAGAAAGATGGCCAAGATCGAGAGCCGGAGCACCAGGCCATGGTATTCGGCGGTCAATCGACCGATCTCACCTTTTCCTTTACGAACCAAAAGCCGCTTGGCGGCCATGTGACAATAAAAAGCGAAAAGAAACCAGCACCAGAAGATCATTCCCAGACTATAAACGAGTGATTTATCCTGTGTCGTATCCGGATAACTGATATTAAAGATAAGCAGGACAATGAGAAAATAGAGGATATTGTTAAACATGGAATCTCGAAAAAAAAGGTTCAGGGTTCAGGGTTCAGGGTTTATGGTTAGAATCAGATCAAAAACAAAAGACTTGGAAATAAGACCCTTATACCGTATACCGTACACCGTACACCGATTTATGCCTCCCGCTTCACAAAATCGATTTTTCCATTCCCCGGTGAGACGGCATGATCCCCTTCAATCACAATATGGACACCATACCGATCTTCAAGAGAGGTCAACTCCTTCCTCTTGCGATTGAGTATATAATTGGCCACATCCATTGAGAAGATTCCATGCACCGTTGAGATATCACCCTTTGACAAACCCATCCAGATCCTTCGCATCAATGAGGCGGAAGCCGCCTCAACGGACATGACCGTTCCCCTTCCTTGACAGTATTGACACAATTGATAACTCTTGGACTCAATGGACGGTCTGAGCCTTTGTCTTGAAAGTTCCATGAGACCAAATTTGGAGATATGGGAAGTATCGGTCTTGGCTCGATCTTTTTTAAGTTCTTCACGGAGGGCCTTCTCAACTTCGCGGATATGATTACGATCCCTCATATCAATAAAATCAATAACAACCAGTCCACCCAGATCGCGCAAGCGAAGCTGTCTGGCAATCTCGACGGCTGCGTCACGGTTAGTCTTGAAGATCATGTTTTCATTTTTCTGGCCGGTTTTACCGCGGCCTGAATTCACATCAATAGAGATGAGGGCTTCGGTGCTATTCAAGACGATGGAGCCGCCGGATTTCAGGGATATGCGACTGCTGTAAATGGATTCGATCTGTTTTTCAATCCCGTAATGATCGAAAAGCGGTTGTTTTTCCTTGTAAAGCTTGACCTTGTTGACGTCCCGCGGAGAAATGATCTTCATGTACTCTTTAGTCTTTAAATAGGTCTCCTTATCATCCACCACCACTTCGGACACATCACTCGTATAGTAATCCCGTATGGTTCTCAGGCAAAGATCCTGTTCCTTGTGGATCAATGACAAGGCGGGGGCCTTCACCACCCTCTTCCGTATATCCTTCCACATCCTGAGCAGACGATTCAGATCCTTTGATAACTCTCGTTTGTTGTGCCCCGCAGCCACGGTTCGCACAATATATCCGACACCATCGGGGAGCGTAAACTGCTCCATAGTGGATTTCAACCTTTCCCTCTCAGCTTCATCTTCAATCTTTCGGGATACGCCGTTGATGGTCTTCCCTGGTGTAAGAACCAAATACCGACCGGCCAATGAAATATATGTGGTCAGCTGCGCCCCTTTACGGCCGGGCATATCTTTGACCACCTCAACCAGTAACTCTTGCCCTTTGTTAAGGACCTTTTCAATAGGCGGATAAGTCTTATTCTTTGAGGTCTCATCATCCTCATTAAAATATTCAGGGTGGATACCATCAATCGACAAAAAGCCGTTTTTATCGGCTCCAAAATTTACGAAACATGCCTGGAGCGTGGGCTCTATCCGTTCCACAACGCCTTTATAGATATTGCCTTCTTTCTGCTCGGATGTGATGGTATCGATATGAAACCCGTCTAACAAATTGTTTTTGATAAAAGCAATCCGATACTCTTCGGATTCAACAGCATTAATTAACATTATGGTGGTCGTCATATTTCAATCTCTTTTCATTGAATGGTTATTTTGATGATGGCAAGAAAAGCGTATAAGACTTTACGAATGTCGTTCTTCGGGCATGATACTTTGATAACGGACGTCTCTTCATGAACGGGTTGGCATTTTCCGAAAATGAACGGTAAGAGGGCTGTTACGTGTAGAGGTCATTATCCATGCACTGCTGCTTGAACACCACCCTCGGTTGCATTCCACTCACCATTAATGAATGCCTCAATCATCCGATAGGCCTCATCATCCGTGTATTGACGCGCCGGATGTTTGCAAAAATAGGCGGATGGAGCTTCCAAAACCCCACCGATCCCACGATCAAGGGCCAACTTAACGCAACGAATGGCATCGATTGCGACCCCCGCGGAATTGGGGGAATCCTCCACGGAAAGACGAAGTTCGAGGTTCATCGGTACATCACCGAACAATTTGCCTTCCATGCGTATAAAACAAATCTTATTGTCCTTTTGCCAGGGGATATAATCACTGGGACCGATATGAATATTATTATCTTCCAAACGTTTGGCCGCGACCGCTTGAACGGCCTCGGTTTTTGATTTCCTTTTGGAAACCAGCCGGGTCTGATTCATCATGTTTAAAAAGTCCGTATTCCCGCCGACATTCAGTTGATAGGTCCGCTCCAGTTTAACCCCTCGTTTCTTAAATAAATCCGTCAAGATACGGTGCACAATCGTGGCGCCCAGCTGGGATTTGATATCATCTCCAACAATGGGGAGATTCTGTTTTGCAAACCGTTTTGCCCATTCTGGATCACTGGCCAGAAAAACAGGGATGTTATTGATGAATGCGACATCGGCCTCCAATGCGCACTCCGCATAAAATCGAGTAGCCGTTTCAGAGCCGACAGGAAGATAATTTAATAAGATATCGGTCTTAGTCTCCCTCAAGGTATTTACAATCTCTTGTCGGGTCGCTTCCCTCGTTTCCGCTGGAATGAAGGTCTGGTCAGCAGGATACCCTTGCATATGTTCCGAAAAACCGTCCAACATCTTTCCCATTCGAACGACGACACCCAGCGTTCCAACATCCGGATAAAAGCGCTTTGTGCAATTAGGGGGCGTAAAAATAGCCTCACCCACGTCTCTTCCGACCTTCCGTTGATCAATGTCAAAGGCGCCCACGACTTTGATATCACCGGGTCGATACCCTCCCAAATCCCAATGCATTAAACCCACGGTATCATCCGGATTTCCGTTTTGATAGTAATGGATACCTTGAATCAAAGAACTGGCGCAGTTGCCAATTCCAACAACCGAAACATGAATATCCGTCATATGAACCTCCATTGATGACTGATGGAAGACGCTTTCTACCATTCGGACATTGTGAAAAATTTCGTATCATTTTAGATTTTTGAAAAACTTGGCGCGAACCTATGATTCCGCGATCAAGTCGCGGAATGACCAGCTAAGTTTTTGGTTACGCGACAGTAAATGATCACCTCTGGTTTTTGCACGGTCATTCCGCGACTTGATCGCGGAATCCAATCATTTGGATTTAAAAAAACCTAAATTGTTACAAAATTTCTTATTGCTGATCCAAAAGCTCAAGTTTTTTTGTGATATTATCCTTTATCCAATGACTATCCCACCATTCAATGGGATCAACGAAAACACCATTCACCATAACGGCAAAATGAAGATGGTCTCCTCCCGCGAGGCCGGTCTGCCCCGTGGAGCCGATAATTTCTCCTTTCTTAACATGTTGGTCAGGCGTTACCGAAATATTGCTCAAATGCCCATATAATGATGAAAGCCCTTGCCCATGGTCGATAATTACGGTCAAACCATAAATGCCGTTTCTTTCGGCAAAAAGGACCCGGCCGTTATTTGCCGCCTGTACCGGTGAATTGGGTAGGGAAGCAAGGTCAATACCCAAATGAACCTGCTCGTCTATCTTTTCACCTTTATAATAATAACTGCGTTGGTTCCCGAATTTGGCCATGGTGGCGGCGTTTTTAAGCCGTATCCATGGCCCCTCCCAAAGTCTCTGGGGACTTGTTTCTTTGGAGATCAGGGCAAATCTTTCATCGTCTTCGACCCGAAGATCATTATTAATTTTGACATACCTTTCAATATTGGTCAGTTCGGGATCTGTTTCATAGAACGAAAAATAGGGCAGGATTCGTTCCAGGAATCGATCCGTAATCGTCATTTTTTCATTTTGAAAAAGTCTTCTTCGAACATGGAAATAGAAGGTGGAGGTGGAGGTGTTTTCCGCGCCATCCTGAGCCCAGAGATAAATCTTCGGATCTAGGCTGGAATGATAAGGGACGGCTATATAGGTGACATATAACCCTTTTCTGTTTTCATTATCCAAGGGAAAACCGGGGAAAAACAGATCTTCAACATAAACACCGCTTTTTACGGTATCGGATGAAGTCCGGTAAACAACCAACCCCGTTCCACCGATGTTGATATTATGCATTCGGGTCACGGTGCGGATGGAAGGAGGCAGGGTATCAACCGTCATTTTATGATACACCAAACTCATATTACCATCGCCGCCGCCCCGACGGGAATAATCCCATGCTTGGACATTCAGGTCGACCCGACCTTGGGCCAGGCGGAGAGATACGGGATCCATTGTAACGGTTTGTTCAAATTGATGCACGCCCTGGCGATTCAAGAGTCCATCAAAGGGGAATTCTTTTTCCAGCAGGATCACATCCCGGCCACCCTGGTTATAAGAGACCCGAAGCCTCTTTAATCCCCTCTTGCTGTCACGTAACTTGATCGTAAATGTTTGCTCTTTGGCAAGGTATTCAGGCATGGGCTCCAAGGCGACCAAAGGCTTCTCACCCTCAAAAATCACCAACAGTAACCAGGCCAATAGGCCGACGATCATGATAACCGGTACAATGGCCAAAGGACGGTATATATTTTTTTTGCTTACAGGCATAAAGGCCTCAAAGATGATCTCCTACCCCCGTGGGAATCACAGTATGTCATTTCGCCTCCTTCGTGTGGGCTCACCCCCCAAGGCTGAATCACCAGGGAAGAGACACCATGATTCGATGATCACGATTTTATAAAGCCCGATCATCACAGTGAGCCGGGTTCTTCAATATGAAGATAAGGATAGTATTGATACCAATAAACAAAGTATAAGGCAATCATTTTATTAGACCTTCATCCGCCTGCAAATGAGCTTGACCCTATCCATGATCTCTTGGGCGTCAAGTGTCTGAAACTCCCGGTTTTTCATAAGTATTTTACCATTAACAATCACATCCCGCACATCCGCTCCATTTGCCGAATAGACGATTTGGGAGATGGGATGGTAAAGGGGTACCATATGGGGCCGTTCCAGATCGATAATAATGATATCCGCCTTTTTGCCTTTTTCAATGGTTCCGACGAGGCTTTCAAGGCCCATAATCCTCGCCCCCCACGAAGTCGCCATCTTCAGAACGGTCTCCGCATTGGCACTGGTGGGATCGAGTGTGAAAACCTTTGCCAATTTTGAGGCGGTATCCATCTCCTCAAATAGATCCAAATTATTATTTGATGCGCATCCGTCCGTTCCAATACCTATCTTTAGTCCGATTTTGATCATATCGGATATGGATGCAACTCCTGAAGACAATTTCATATTGCTCTCAGGGACATGAACGACCTTCACATCTTTGTCCAATAATAAATCCAGTTCAGCCATATTCAAATGGACTGAGTGAGCCGTTATGAGCTGGTGGTTTAACAACCCCAGGTCGGCGAGATATTGGACCGGTCGTCGGCCTGTCCTGGTTTGAATCTCCTCCACCTCATCCACGGTTTCGGAAAGATGAATCTGCAAGGGCAGAGAATAATTCCGGGATATCTCCAGCGCTCCCGATAAGGTCTTGGCCCCACAGGTGACAGGGCTGTGACAGAACAACCCGGGTGTGATAAGGTCTGAAAATCCGATCCATCTTTGAATAAATTCCCTGCCGATCTCCAGATTTCTTTTTGGATCACCCACACCCGGCGCGGGAAAATCAATGATACCTTGGGCAATAAGCCCCCGTAGCCCGGCACGGTGCACGGCTCGCACGGTGGCACCCTGGAAAAAATAACCATCCGCGAGGCATGTGGTTCCGGAGGCGATCATCTCCAAACAACCCAAAAGGGCCCCCCAATAAACCGTCTCCTCATTGAGGTATTTGGCTTCGGCCGGAAAGATCTTTTCAAAAAGCCATTGATTCAGAGGAAGATCATCCGCATACCCTCTTAATAGGGTCATGGCCGCATGGGAGTGGGAATTGATCAGGCCGGGCATGATAATGGTGTTTTTTGCATCGATGACTTCACCCGCTTCAACGGATGGAGATTTACCCCCCGATGTTCGGATGTCAATAATTGTATCTTTTTTGATCGATATCGTAGCATTTTCAATGGGGTCTTGACCATCGACCATGGTGACAAGGGTCCCCCCTTGAATAATGATGTCTGGGTGTCCATGAGTCATATCTGTTTTTCCTCTTTAGGGATGCAAGCAGTCTGCCTGAGACTATGTATCAATCCTGATGATTGTTAGATATAAGACCCGGCAAACAGAGTCAAGAAAATCCAAATTTTCTTGACAAGGTTCCATAATCTGATAGGAAAAGCGGATTGTTATTTCGTGCCTATCCGTAAATATTTAAGCCCCCTATCCCCCTTGCCCAAGGGAAGGGGCAGGAAAGGCTGTACCGGAATGAACAATAGAACTCTCAAAAAAATCACGGAGGCGTAATTTTATATTCATGGCGATTCTAGCACCTTTCAAAGGCCTAACCTACAATTTTCAAAGGTTTCATGATCTCTCTAACCTGGTTGCGCCACCTTATGATGTAATCTCCGAAAAAGAACAAGACCTCTATTACCGGACCCACCCCTACAATGTGATTCGGCTCATTCTGGCGAAGAAAAAGACTGGTGACTCTGATTGGGATAATCGTTATACACGGGCAGCCGACACGCTTAAACGATGGGAATCCGAGGATGCCCTGATCCGATCTGATCACCCCGCCATGTATCTTACCTCTCTTGAATATGACCCCGGAGACGGGACCAAAAGGGTTCGATGGGGGCTCATTGCCGTTGTGCGAATTGAAGACGAGGGTTCCCGTGTGATCCTACCACACGAACAGACCTTTTCAGCGCACAAGGATGACCGGCTGAGATTGATGCGGGCGTGCAATACGCAGCTCAGCCAAATTTTCGGCCTTTATGATGATCCGGATGACCTGATTCTGGATAGTCTGAGAAAGGCCGTCTACGACCCACCTTTGGCTTCCTTTGAATTCAAAGACAAAACCAAGTATGAGATGTGGGAGGTGTTGGATCAAGCCATCTTTAAAAAAGTTGCCCGTTTCATGAAAGATAAGGCCATTTTTATCGCGGACGGCCATCACCGGTATGAAACCGCCCGGAATTTCAGGAACCTGATGAGGGCCAGGTACGGAAAAATTCCGGAAAACCGGTCTCATGAATTTATTCTCATGTACCTTGCCAACATGAATGATCCAGGCCTGACTATCCTGCCGTCCCATCGTCTGATCAGAAAATGTGACGGTTTTAAATTGAGCGGCTTTCTCGATAAATTGAAAAAGGCCTTTGATATTCAAGAATTCCCATATACACCATCCGGGCGATCTCAACAAATCGCCGATTTCAAAAAGAAACTTGAGGACAAAGGCCGTGCAACCACCGCTATGGGATTTTATCACCGCCAAAGCGAGCTGTTTTTCCTCCTTTCCTTAAGACCCGGCGCAAGGGATACCATGGGGGATGGACTGGCCTCTTCATTAAAAAATCTGGATGTGATGGTTCTATCCCGCCTGGTCCTGTTAAAAGGCCTGGGATTTACCAAGGAAGACCTGGATAATGAGGCTCTCTTTCATTACAGCAGCAATATGACCGAGGCAGTCTCCGAGGTTACTTCGGGGGCCTATGAGATGACATTTTTATTGAATCCCACAAAAATGGATCATGTAAAAGAAGTGGCCGGCCATGGGCTGATCATGCCCAGGAAATCAACCTACTTTTACCCGAAGGTTTTGACCGGACTTGTCTTTAATAAAATAGATCCCAATGAAATCATCCACACCTCCTGACATTGACCTTGGCGAGGACGAATCCATGGATTCATTCATGGATGGCCGCCTTAAATTGATCCAATCCAAAAACGGCTACCGGTTTTCCATCGATGCCGTCCTCCTTGCTCAATTTGTGACCATCAAAAAAAATGATGTGGTGATTGACCTTGGAACGGGTTGCGGCATTATTCCGCTGATCCTGTTATCAACAAAACCGGTGGGATATGCGGTCGGACTTGAGATTCAGCCCGATCTTGCTTACCAGGCGGCTCGAAATGTATGGATTAATGGATTCGCTCAAAAAATGGGGGTGCTCATCGGTGATATCAAAACTCCCCCCCTTAGCCCGGCCTCCATCGACGTGGTGATATGCAATCCCCCCTATCGCAAAAAGGACAGCGGCCGGATGAATCCGGATCCTCAGAGGGCTATTGCACGGCACGAGATATTGGTCTCGTTGGATGGCATATTGCATGCCGCTCGATATCTCTTGCGCGCCAAGGGTAAACTGGCTATGATCTATCCAGTGGAAAGGTTGGTGGACCTTATGATCCGGTTGAGAGATTTTGGGATGGAGCCGAAGCGGTTACGGATGATCTATCCAAGCATAACATCGGAGGCCAAGCTGGCTTTGATGGAAGCGGTACTGGGAGGGAAAAAAGGACTCAATATACTACCGCCCCTTACGGATCAAGGTCTTTTTTCCATATCGTCCCCAGTCTGAATTCGATCTTTTTAACGGCATCCCTGTTGAGTCTGCGGTTCAAACCCTCTTTGATGGATTCGCCCGTAAAGTTCAATTCCTGCAACCAGATGGATTCCGCAACATAGACCACGAGCCTCTTATTCTTGATCCATGACGGTTGGGCGATCTCCGCAATGGAATGGCCCACCACATCGTCCCATATCTCCCAAATCCGTGCATCATCCGGGTTAAAGGGCAGGCTGGAATCCCCGAATAGATTGGCGATAATATCTTTTAGGGGTGTCATGAGGCCTTTTTTTTCATCCATGCGTGGCCTTCCTTTCGGGAAAAGAAAATGGTTTTCAGGTTTAACCCTTGACTAATAAATAGTCGATCGTTAAGATGTCACGATTAAACACATTTTATTTAGGGGATTATTATGGCTTGGGATTGGGATAAATTACAACAACAAAAAAGAGGAAGACCGGATCGTCCCCCTCCTCAGGTGGATGAGGTACTGGCAAAAATCAAGGACATGAGGGGTAAATTAGGAGGGTCGTGGATCATCATTATCATTATTGTCCTCATCATCATCGGGTGGAATACGATCTATAAGATTGATCCGGACGAGGTGGGAGTTATCCAACGATTCGGCAAACACGCAAGGACCACTTATCCGGGCGCTCATATCAAATGGCCAAGCGGTATTGAAAAGCTCACGAAAGTACCGATCAGAAAGGTACAAAAAGAAGAGTTTGGTTTTCGCACAATGGCTGCAGGCGTCCAGACCCGATATGCCACTGAGTCCACTTACCTCGGGGAAGCCTTGATGTTGACCGGAGACCTGAATGTAGCCGTGGTCCCCTGGGTCGTTCAATATAACATCAAGGATGCCGCCCAATATCTTTTCAAGGTCAGAAACGTGAGCACCACCCTGAGGGATCTGTCCGAATCCACTACGCGGCTTGTAATCGGTGACAGGAGTATTAATGAAGTGATTAACAAAAGAGATGAGATCGCCCGACAGGCCATGGCATTATTGCAAAAGGAATTGGATGAGGCCGAAACGGGGATTAATGTGACCACCATAGAGATGCAAAAAACCAACGTGCCCGAACCGGTTCAACCATCATGGAACGAGGTCAACCAGGCCGAGCAGGAAAAAGAAAAGATGATCGAGCAGGCAAAGGCAAAATATAACACCATTATTCCCCAGGCACGTGGTCAGGCCGAAAAGACCATTAAAGAAGCGGAAGGCTATTACCTGGACCGCACCAACCGGGCCAAGGGAGATGCGGCGAGATTCATTGCCCAATATGAAGAATATGCCAAGGCCGAGGACGTCACCCGTAGGCGGCTCTATTTGGAGGCCATTAAGGATGTCCTTCCGAAACTGGGGGATAAATACATTGTGGACGCCGATCAAAAAAATCTGCTTCCCCTGCTCAATCTCGGGCAATCGACAGGAGGAGAAAAGTGAAATTGAAAACACCCATCATCATCATAGCCATTATCCTCGTTGGTTTGTATTTCTGTATATATACCGTGGATGAGAGAGAACAAGTGGTGATTACCCAATTCGGAAGACCTATCGACGAACCCATTACAGATCCCGGGATAAAATTTAAACTGCCTTACCGAACCGCCACCTACTTCCCGAAAAACCTCCTTGAGTGGGACGGTGATCCGGATCAGATTCAGACCTTGGATAAACGTTTTATCTGGGTGGATACCTTTGCCAGATGGAAGATCGTAGACCCCCTAAAATATTTTGAGACGGTTAAATATGAGCCCGCTGCCCAGGCAAGCCTGGATGGCATTCTAAACTCGACCATCCGTAATGCCATTACATCCAATTCACTTATTGAAACCGTTCGAAACACCAATCGGGAATTGGATACGGCTGAGATCGGCCTGGAAGTGGACACAGAAAAAACAAATTTAAGCAACATCGTCATAGGTCGTCAAAAAATTGCCAAAAGTATCCTTGACGAAGCCCAGCCCAAACTTGAAAAATTCGGTATCCAGTTGGTTGATATCAAAATAAAGCGTTTAAACTATGAAGAAGGGGTGCAGCAATCCGTATTCAATAGGATGATTGCCGAACGAAAAAAAATTGCTGAAAAATATCGATCCGAAGGGGCCGGTGAGGCACGAAAGATTGAAGGGGATATGGAAAAGGAACTGAAGCAGATCACCTCCGAAGCCTATAAGACCGCCCAGGAGATCAAGGGTAAGGCCGACGCTGAAGCGACCCAGATCTATGCCCAGGCCTTCGGCAAAGACGCGGATTTTTATTCATTTGTGCAGACCTTGGATATCTATAAAGAAACCATGAATAAAGACAGTTCCCTGATCCTTTCAACGGATACGGAATTTTTAAAATATTTTAAAGGGTATCAAGGGGAATAATCGACTGCTTGGAATGCTTGGCCTTGGCGCTAACCCATGAGGGTCGAAATATTGCGGTCTTAATCAAAAACTTTTGTTTCCAGATCAACTATTCGAAGCTGAACTTTTTCATATCCCTGCCATTGATCGACCTCGGGTGTGAAGGCTATATCAATGACCCTTCCATCCAAGGGATGATATTCCGCGAGACCGAAACCGATGGCATCGAAAACCTTTGACCCCTCTTTGACCTTGAGTTTAAGATGTTTCTCACCGACAATCCCCGACCACATGACCTCCACGGCATTTGCACAGAAAACGGGATCGGGATTCCCCCTCCCAAAGGGCGACAATGATTGAATCTGCTTGACCGTCTCAATAGAAAGATCCGACAGATGTAATTCAGCATCCACCGTGATAAAAGGGAATAGAGCATCTTGGTCCAATTCCTCCCTGGCAAGCTCTTCCAATCCCACCTTCAAGGCCTCCATATTTGAGACCGCCATTGCAAGACCTGCCGCGTGATAGTGCCCACCGAAACGATCAAAAAGATGGCTGAGCCGTGTGAAGGCCCGGTGCAGATCAAAACCGTCTATGCTCCGTCCCGAACCGGCGGCGATTCCATCCTGAACGGCGAGGACAATGGTGGGTCTATAGTATCTATCCAATAATTTGGACGCTACAATCCCAAGGACCCCTTGATGCCACCCCTCTCGACAAAAAACCATTACCCGGTTTTGATCCATCTGTATCCCGGGGATAAAGGCCTCTTCGATTTCTTCAATAATATTTGATTCAATGGCCTGTCGCTCACTGTTTAATTGATCCAGTTGTTCTGCCTTTTCTATACCGACTGATATATCATCCGTTGTAAGGACATCCAATCCGATAACGGGATCATGAATCCTGCCCGAGGCGTTCAGACGAGGGCCCAGCTTAAAGGCCAGGTCATAGGAGGAAATATTGGACACATCCACTCCAGACACCTTTTGCATGGCCTGAAGGCCAGGCCAGCATGAATTCCTCATGACCGAGATCCCGGTACGGACGAGGATTCGGTTTTGTCCCGTAAGGGGGACCATATCCGCCACCGTCCCCAAGGCCACAAGATCAAGATAATTCTTAAGGTCCGGTTCGGGATCATGTCTGAACCGATCTTTATCACGTAAGGCGCGTCTAAGGGCCAGGGCCAGATAAAAAGCGACACCCACGCCGGCAAGGTCTTTATACGGGAATAATGAGTCCCGCAGGTGAGGATTAATCACCGGGCATACTGGGTGAAAGTCCAATGGGATCTGATGGTGATCCGTCACCACCACATCCATCCCGAGCTGTTTGGCCAAGGCTGCCTCATCCATATTGGATATGCCGCAATCCACCGTAATGATCAGCCCGGGGCCTTTATCCGCGATCGTCTTAACGGCTTCGGGATTGAGGCCATATCCCTCGGTAAGACGATTGGGGACGTAAGTGAAAACCGAGATCCCCATGCTGGAAAAAAAATTTTTCAATAGGGCCGTGGCCGTGAGGCCGTCCGCATCATAATCACCGAAAATAGTGATGGGTCGACGGTTATCAACGGCATCCAGGATGACCTCAATAGCTTTGTCCATATTTTTTAACAGCATGGGGTCCATCAGATCGGAAAGCCGGGGAGAGAAAAAGGATTCCGCGGAATGTTTATCCATAATTCCGCGGTTAATCAAAAGCTGGGCGATGAGAGGCGGTAATCCCAGTTCGGCTGCAAGTGAATCCGATCTTGGAGAAGGCGGCATGAGTTTCCAGAGCTTTTTTTTCAATCTTCCTTCCTCCGCTCGTTCATTTCCCTTTCAATCTTATCCACATCCTCTGGCCTATCCACCTCAATGGAATTGAACAAGGTCTCCACGACCTTGATCTTAAATCCGTTCTCCAGGGCCCTTAATTGTTCCAATTTCTCCGCGGCCTCCAGCCGCCCTTCAGGCAGGCGACTGAATCGTATCAAAAAATCCTTACGAAAGGCATAGATCCCTATATGTTTAAAGTAGACCGTCGAACTTTTGGAATCTCGTAGGTAAGGAATCGGATGACGGGAAAAATAGATCGCGAAGCCATTATTGTCCGTAATGACCTTCACAATGTTGGGGTTCTCGATATCATGTATTTGTGTCATCCGAAATTTCAAGGTCCCCATAAGAAGTTCCTGATCCTCCTTAAATGGGGCGATGAGATGCGAGATAACCGATGAATGAAACAGGGGTTGATCCCCTTGGATATTCACAATAAGATCATTGTCTTGAATTTCCAGGCCTTGAGCGGCCTCCGCGATGCGGTCCGTCCCGGAACAATGGGTAGGACTCGTCATGATGGCCTTTGCGCCAAAATCACCAACACACCGAAAGATGCGTTCATCATCCGTGCATATCCATACATCAGAGATATCAGGGCAGGTCACGGCGCACTCATGGACATGTTGGACCATAGGCTTGCCCGCGATCAAGGCCAAGGGTTTACCGGGAAATCTTGTGGAACCGTATCTGGCGGGTATAAGGGCAAAAATCTTCATGAATATTAATACAGTTTCTTATAGCTTCCGGGAACTCTTTCAAAAAACCAAATAAATATCGAATAAGTAACAAGGAATATCGAATGATGAAGTTTGCAATTTAGTGAAAATGAAGTATTCCCTTTATCATCATTCTTGAAAACCTTCGACATTTATTATTCGATGTTCGATATTCGACATCTAAAGGTTTTTGGAGAAATTAAGCGACAATCGGAAAACTAAATACGCCTTGCTCAAGGAGATATGACAAGATAATGATAAAAATGATAATCCCGTTAGGGACCCCAATAAGTCGCACAGGCCGTATCGGACTCCCATGCGGTGACTTTGCTAATTTGAACGCCCCTGTTATTCCAGTGCCTCTTTAATCCCTCATAGATATAACGGGCGATATTTTCAGAGGATGGATTAATATCTTTAAAGTATTCCAGCTCGTTGAGAAACTGATGATCCAGGGCCTCAAGGACCTTTTGGGTGTTTTTCTTCAATACTCCGAAATCAATCAATAAGCCTACCTCATCCAGTTGATCTCCCGTAACATAGACCTCGATCCTCCAATTATGACCGTGAAGGTTCTCGCATTTTCCACCGAAATCTCGCAACTGATGCGCTGCGCCGAACTGGGATATGATTTTTAACTCATACATAGAAATTTTTCATTAAGCTCCACCTCAAACCGTCGAGTGAAGTCTTTAATCCTTGTATAGTCCGTACGAAGCGATATCCCGCTGGCGGCGGGATTAGATGCCTGATGATGGATAAGGCAAAAAAATCCTTTTTTATCCAGCATCCAGTGACCAGTATCGTGCATCACGATAAAAACGGTGATAATCCCCGTATATATGAAAAACCTGACATAAATGTTCAAATCTTGGTTTGCAGAGACAGCTATTCCGCTGGTTTTCCGCACTCGGTGCATTTACCATCTACAATAATGCCTGTACAGGTGCCGTCCGAACAAAGGACGCGGTTGTCGATGTCGAATTCATCACCACCCTCGCTCCGCTTTACAGGCTCTTCGATATGGACGCCGCATTCCATGCAGTAGCGACTTTCCGTCGGAATCACGGCTCCGCACCCCGGACACTCCTTACCAGGGATCTCTTTATGACAATGGGGACAATGCATAACCATATCAACTCTTCTTTCCCGTTACGGTTTGAAACGGCGTAATCTGTTGTTTAACCTTTGTGCTCTTGCATTTTGGACATCTGAATTTGGTGTTCTCATATTCCCGGATGGTGAGATTAAGCGTAAATTTTTTATTACATTTCTCACACTTAAAATCGTAGCTGGGCATGGCTTTCCTCCTAAGGAATGTTTTTTCCATGGAACATTTTATATTGATAATATATTCTTTCGTTGAATGTCAATAGATTCCACCAGCCAAAACTCGGAACATATTCACCGGATCAAACCCAAGGCCGGATTTTTCGGTTGGATCAAGAACACCGTCCCGGAGAACGACGGCGCCGTCCGACCTTGATGCGATCCTTTGTACATCCAAGAAGTCTTTCGCTGACAGCGCGAATCGAAAACGCAGTCCATAATCGATGAGCACCAATAAAAAAACCGGAAGCTGTTCTTTTCAACAAGCACATCTTCCGGTATGGAAAGTAAATGACTTATCAAAACGGATCTATTGAATGCGGTTTCCTACTTGAGGTCCCTCTGACCCTTTTTTGTGGAATAATCCTTTATCTCTATATGCTTTTTCCCATCCATCTCCTTGATCAATCCACTCACCTCAACCTCTTTTCGCATCAAGGAATAAAGGCCTTCTCCTTGCTTGTTCCTCTCAATAAAAAATTCATCCTCATCAAAAGTAGCGATGGCCAAGCCAATGACATTACCCCTTTCATCCCATTTGGCTGGCGTAATAATGCCTCGTATCTTGACGATATCCTTACTTGCGGAAACCACGACCGACACCTCAACAACTTACTTAAAAAACCATGTGATCAAAAATATTTCAGAGATATAGTCCCGAATAAAGCAATAGATATGCCATTAACTAACCCGTTGATATCTTTGTATTTCATTCCAAGACCTCACCAATGAACAAGAACTAAAAGATCCGATGTCTTATAAAAATAATCAACCGATTATTTCAGTTTTTAAATGGATTGAAATTAACATCTTGAAATTGTTCTGGAAATGACAAGAAGGAAATTATGGTTCCGATATTTTAATCGACGGAACTCAGGGTTCTGGTTTGCCCTGAAGACCATCAGGACTTGAATTCTTCTTTACGGAGGCCGTATCTTGTCATCAGTTTATGGAGTTGCCTTGTTGTAATCGCGGCGTCTTGGGCGGAGTCCTTTATTTTTCCCCGGTTCCGGTTTAACACATCCTTAAGATAGTTTCTTTCAATATTCTCAATACCCTTTTTCCGGGCCTCCGCCAAGGTGAGGGATGTATCCACGGGTAAGGTCGCCAACACGGAGGCCTGCTCAAACAATTCGGAAGGAAAACTTTCAGGTGTCAGGACGGATGATGTCTCAAGGATATAAGCCCTTTCGATGAGATTTTCCAGCTCACGAATATTCCCTGGCCATGCATATTCCTGAAATGCCTCCAGTACCTGAGAGTCTATATCAAAAATATTTTTTGTGTTGAATCGATTCATCTTCCTCAAAAATCCATCAATCAGACCAGGAATATCTTCGATTCTCTCTCGCAATGGGGGAATTTCAATGGGGAAAACATTTAATCGGTAAAACAGATCTTTTCTAAATGTCCCTTCTTCACACATCTTTTTAAGATCCACATTGGTGGCCGCGATGACCCGCACGTCGACCTCCAAGGTTCCTTCCCCGCCGACCCTTTGGAAGGTGCCATCCTGCAAAACCTGCAATAATTTGATTTGCGCGGATGGCGTGATGGTACCGATCTCGTCTAAAAAAATGGTGCCACCTTCGGCAATCTCAAACTTACCGAGTTTCCTCCGCACAGCACCGGTGAAAGCGCCTTTCTCATGCCCGAATAATTCACTTTCCAACAGGGTATCGGGAATGGCGCCGCAATGGACACTGATGAATTGATTATTTTTCCTATTGCTGTATTTATGCAAGAGCTTTGAAAGCACGCCTTTACCGGTTCCCGTTTCCCCTATAAGGAGGACCGTGCTCTTTGTCGGCGCTACGGCCTTCACCTTCTCATACAGTAATTTCATAACGGAACTGTTGGAATAAATAAACTCAGAGGAATCCACGACCCAGGACTTATCCCGAAGGTAATTCAATTCGCCCAGCACGATCTGAGATTCTCGAACAGTATCCATGACACATTTTACTTCTTCAGGATCAATGGGATAGGTCAGGTAATTTGCGGCACCGGCCTTTAAGATACCGATAGCCTCTCGGATCATCTCCTTGGACGTCATGATAATGATCTGGATAGATGGGTGCAAAGACCAGAACGGTTGTAACACCTCTTTGTAGGTCATGTTCCGGTTTGATTCCAGCAGGATCTTCAGGTCGATAAGAATGGCATCATAGTGTCTCTTCCTTAAGGTATCCATAGCCGCCACCCTACCGGATACGCTCTCAATGCCCGTTTCCATCTCAAAACACGAACGGATGGATCGAATTACATCCCTTTCATCTGATATCACCAATATGGACGACATATTACTGTATTCCCTATCTTCAGACGGAGCAGCCTATTCAACAATCGCCATCTGATCCAAAATGGATCCCGGCTCATTTTCAAGCGGGTCCACATAAATAGAATTTTTCCAAAGGTAAATCAAGTATGAATTTGGAATAATTTCTGGGCCGGATGAAGAATCCAGTCAAACGATCTTATTCTGGACCGTTTATTGAGAAGACCATAAAAAAGGGCGGCGCTGTCAAACGCCACCCTCTTGATATATTGACATTTTTACCCAAAAAGACTGCTTTGCCCGCTTTTTCGATCTTTTTCTTATGCGCTACACACGGATAGGTTGAATAAAAAGCGGGAACCAGGCTGGGTTCATTATGTTTCCTTGTCAAATAGAAAACGGGCTTCCGTTCTCAGGCACGCCTAAGTTTTTGTACGAGACCATCAACTTTTTTTTAAGGTATTTTAAATCCTCTAAATCTTTAGGTCTGTTCAGCGAAGCCTTATTCATGACCAATTGTTCAATGCCAATAAAAAATATGGAGATTGTTTGATCCTCTGAGACTATTTTCTCAATAGTCTTTTCTTTCCATGCGTTGCTAAATGAAACCTTTTCTATCTGATTAATTAGGTCAATACGGTTTGGTGGAACACCGAATTGGATAATAACACCCGGCTCTAACAATTCCTCTGCACCTTTTAACCCCGGTATCCTGCCTTCCCAAAACTCTGCCAATGCCTTATATAGTTTTTCCACATTTTCAGGTACTGATTCAAAAAAAATGTCAATATCACCCGTTAACCGCGCATAACCATAATAAATAACGGCTTCACCACCTACGATCAGATATTTGACTTGGTATTTGCAAAGAAGAGATAAAAATTCCAGAATATCACTGGAAAAATGAGATGCTTTCATTTTCGTCCAATTGATGCCCTAACATCTACTGTCTTATCACCATAGACACGCCTACGAAGCTCCTTTGCCGCACTCTGCCTTTCTTCCGGAGTCATACGCAAATGTTGGTCCATGTCCCAATCTTCGGCTTCTTGATGATTCTTTGCTTTATGATAAACCCTTTCCATATTTTGAATCTCCGTATGCCTGAATAATCTATCCTAACGATTTGATTATATGAAATAAACCCGGATAAGTCGAATGAAAAATCCCAATGAAGCAGGGTTTATTCCATTTCCTTATCAATGGGAAAAAGGGCCTCCATTCTCAGGCACGCCAAAGTTTTTGTCGAATCGGATATATCTCCCCGATCGGACAAAAACCAATCCTCTCTAGGTCCTTTGAGGCTCAAGTGAACATAGTGAGCGGATGGCGAGAGACACGTCCATCTATTATAGCCTTGGCGAAGTCGGGCCGATGGCTAACCCCTCATTTCACTTCAAGCCCATCCGGCGGAAGTGGTGGCGTCGTATCCGAATATTTCCAAGTAACCTTGTTCGATGGCCCGCTTTCACCCACGTCATTATAGGCCTTTACCTCAAAGTAATACACTTTATCCTCATCCAAACCGGATACGATATACTGTGTGCCCATAATCCTTTCCACCTTGTTGGCTTGATGATTGCTCGACGTTCCGTAAGACAAATTATATCCCTCAACCACCCCACCACTGGAGGGAGGATCCCATGCCAAGGTCACACCCGCCGCATCGGACCACCCCGCAAATGCGATACTCAAGATTAGAATCATTATCACTGTTCCTATTTTTTTCATGATCGACGTTCCTTTCATCATTCCCCAATTCCCAATCCCCAATCCCCCAATTCCCAATCCCATAATCTCCCAATTCCCTATACACAAGCACCAAATATACCAATCAAAAAAATAGTGGCCCCAAAAAATTGTCTAATATTATAAAAAGGTTACATAACCCAAACAAAATACGAAATCAGAAGCCCTAGATTCTTATGTAATTAAATTCTTATTTCTTGAAATACTTTCACTATTTCTATTGTAAAAGATTTCAAGAAAAGGGTGAAACCGCTAAGGACGCGGAGGTATGAAAACGGCTGAAGGACATGAGCTTGATTTAGTACAAATAGACCGTACAAAATATCGTGAAATCGCTCCCATTTGACATAGGGATAAAGCATGACTATACTGCTTTTCAAAGAAAAAATTTTTAAACATAATAATGACAATCTCGTAAAAAGTCGTCACCCCGGTCCCGTATCCAGTACGGGATAGACTGCGGCCGGGGTCCAGAGTCCATGTAACTATCTGAAAAGACTGGATTCCGGCCTTCGCCGGAATGACAAAGGGATGTATTTCTGGACTTT